>CAZBII010000144.1:0-12189 GCA_964491665.1 uncultured Moraxellaceae bacterium | reverse complement strand
AGCTGGGGCCGGTTCAGCCCCAGCAGATTGGTTTTTTCGGGTCGGACAGCTGTCATATACGCACCTGTTTGTCGCAAATGGAGCCGGTTTTGGCTCCATTCAACCGGAAGTCTAGCTCAGAAGCTGCTCAGCGGGTACGCGGGCACAGCTCGCTTTCTGCGAAGAAGTAGGCAATTTCGCGGGCAGCAGAGGTAGTGGAATCGGAACCGTGGACGGCGTTGGCGTCGATGGTCTGGGCGAAGTCAGCGCGGATGGTGCCGGGCGCAGCTTCTTTCGGGTTGGTGGCGCCCATCAGTTCGCGGTTCAGGGCCACGGCGTTTTCGCCTTCCAGCACCTGTACCAGCACGGGGCCGGAGGTCATGAAGGACACCAGATCCTTGTAGAAAGGACGGGCTTTGTGTTCGGCGTAGAAACCGCCAGCGGTCTGGTCGGACAGTTGCACCAGTTTGGCGGCAATGATCTGCAGGCCGGCTTTTTCAAAACGGGTCAGAATCTGACCAATCACGTTTTTGGCAACTGCATCGGGCTTGATGATGGAAAGGGTGCGCTCAACGGCCATGACATTCTCCAAACGATTGAATTTACAGAGGAATAAAAGCGGGTTGCAACAGGAAAGAAGTCACCCTGCCGCGCGGAAGCCGCGATTATACGCAGGTTTGCCGGAATTGAACACGGCTGCACCCGGCGGTCACTTTCCGCCCCGCAGGCGCTGCACGGTCTGCTTCACGGCGTCGATGGCAAAGGCAATGTCGGCCTCCGACGTAAAGCGACCCAGGGAAAAGCGGATGGAAGCCAGGGCCAGATCGTCCGGCACACCCAGCGCCTTCACCACATAGGACGGCGCCACGGTAGCCGAGTTGCAGGCGCTGCCGGAGGACACGGCCAGATCCTTCAGCGCCATCAGCAGGGTTTCACCATCCACGCCGGCAAAGGACAGGTTCAGGATACCGGGCACCCGCTGCTGCGGATGACCATTCAGCTGCACGCCGTCCAATTCCTGCAAGCCGGCCCGCAACTCCTCCCGCAGACGGGTCAGACGGGCGCTTTCCTCCGCCAGTTCCTGCCGGGCAATGGCAAAGGCCTCCCCCATGCCGGCGATCTGGTGGGTCGGCAGGGTACCGGAGCGCATGCCGCGCTCGTGGCCACCGCCATGAATCTGCGGCTCGATGCGCACCTGCGGATTGCGCCGGACATACAGGGCGCCGATGCCCTTGGGTCCATACACCTTGTGCGCGGACAGGGACATCAGGTCCACCGGCCACGCCGCCAGATCAATGGGCAGCTTGCCGGCACTCTGCGCGGCATCCACATGAAAAAGAATATTGCGGCTGCGGGTGATGGCGCCTATGGCGGCGATATCGGTGACTGTGCCGATCTCGTTGTTGACGTGCATGAGGGACACCAGAAACGTGTCCGGCTGCAGGGCCGCTTCCACCTGCTGCGGAGTGATCAGGCCATCGGCGCCTGGCTGCAGGCAGGTAACCCGGTAGCCTCTGCCTTCCAGATAATGACAGGTGTCGAGAACGGCCTTGTGTTCGATGGCGGAGGTCACGATATGGCGGCCACGGTCGCTGTAGAACTCGGCGGCACCCTTGATGGCCAGGTTGTCGGCCTCGGTAGCGCCGGAGGTCCAGACGATTTCACGGGGTTCGGCCCCGATCAGTGCGGCGACCTGGCGCCGGGCCGACTCCACTGCCTCTTCCGCCTGCCAGCCGTAAATGTGGGAACGCGATGCCGGATTGGCGAACACACCATCCAGCGTCAGACAGCCCGCCATCCGCTCGGCAACGCGGGGATCGACCGGAGTGGTGGCGGCATAATCGAGATAGACGGGGCGCATGGAAAGATCCTCTGCCGGCATGCGACGGAAAGCCCCGCCAGAGAGGGGCTCAGTTGATTTCGCTCAGGGGGACCCGGTCGGCACCGCGACCGCGCTCCTGCTGGTACTTGTCCTGACGGTCGGCCACTTTACGGATTTCCGCACGGTCGACAAGGCTTTGAACGCTGATTTCACTCAGGAAGGTATGAAGCTGGTTGCTCAGGTCCTGCCACAGGTCATGGGTCAGACAGGTTTCGCCGTCCTGACAGTTGCCGCTGCCCATGCAGCGGGTGACATCCACTTTTTCATCGACGGCATCGATGATCTGGGCCACGAAAATCTGCTGGCCATCGCGACTCAGCCGGTAACCACCGCCAGGCCCGCGCACGCTGCTGACCAGATCATTCTTGCGCAGCTTGGAAAACAGCTGTTCCAGGTAGGAAATGGAAATTCCCTGGCGCTCGGAAATATCGGCCAGACTGACAGGCCCGTTTTGCGCATGCAGGGCCAGATCCAGCATGGCGGTCACCGCATAACGGCCTTTGGTGGTGAGTTTCATAGCATCATCTCCAGAAAGTCGGCGCCCCCACCTTCATGCGGGAGCGGAACCTTGCAGCATTGTGCTATTTCCGAGTAATTCAGTCAACTTTTGACCGGTCTTCGTTTACCCGACCTGCCCGCACAACCCGTTCAGGTCTGGCGTCCGGTTCAGCATCCTTCACCACTGCAAACTGTTCGTCATTCAGCTCCGGCAGATTCTGACCACAGTCCCGCCCCATGGTTTCCAGTTCCTTGCTGATGGCGTTCACTTTCTGGTCGACCGCGTGCATGTGATCCAGCAGCGCACCAATGGCACGGGCGACCGGGTCCGGCATGTCGGGCGTAATGCCATAGGCATCGAAACCGATCTTTTCCGCCATGGCCTGACGCTGGCGCTCGCGGCATTCATTGTCGTCATCCTTGCAGATGATGCGGCCGGGAATACCGACCACCGTGGCTTCCGGCGGGACATCTTTCGTCACCACCGCATTGGACCCGACCCGGGCATTGTCGCCCACGGTAATCGGACCCAGCACCTTGGCGCCGGCGCCCACCACCACGCCATTGCCCAGGGTCGGATGGCGCTTGCCCTTGTTCCAGGTAGTGCCGCCCAGGGTCACGCCGTGATAGAGGGTGACGTCATCGCCTACTTCCGCCGTCTCGCCAATCACCACGCCCATGCCGTGGTCGATGAAAAAGCGGCGGCCGATGGTGGCGCCCGGATGAATCTCGATGCCGGTAAACCAGCGCGCAAAGGCGGAAATACAGCGCGCCAGCAACTTGAACCCGGCCTGCCACAATGCGTGGGACAAACGGTGGAACAGCACCGCATGCACGCCAGGGTAGCTGATCAGCACTTCCAGACTGTTGCGGGCCGCCGGGTCCCGGTGGAATACCGACTGCACATCTTCACGGACACGTTCGAACATGGGGTTTCCTTGGTTGGGTGCGGTTTACTGCCGCTCTTTCAGCCGCTTCTGCACTGTCGCCAGCACACCGCGCAGCAGATTCATTTCCAGCCGGTCCATCCGGGTGCGCATGAACAGGCGCCGTAAACGGGTTGTCAGCTGTTTCGGGTTATTGGGATCGAAGAAGTCGATATCAAGCAGCGTCTCCTCGAAATGCTTGAGAAAGCGCTCCATGTCCTCTGCCGACACCAGCGGTTCATCCCATTGCTGCATGCCGGACAGATCCGTGGCGGCCGGATCTGCCTGCTGCGCCAGCACGGCCATGCGCATTTCGTAGCAGATCACCTGAATGGCGGCCCCGACATTAAGGACCGAATACTCCTCGTTGCCGGGAATACAGATGTGGAGATGGCAGCGTCGCAGTTCTTCATTGGTGAGACCAGCGTCTTCCCGGCCAAATATAATGGCAATATCCGCACCTTCAGGCTCATTCATGACAAGCTGAGCGGCCTGCCGGGGATCGATCAGCGGCCAGGGAATGGTGCGCATGCGGGCGCTGGTACCCAGCACCAGCTGGCAATCGCCAATGGCCTCGTCCAGGGACTGCACGACGCGGGCATGATGCAGCAGGTCGGCCGCACCGGAGGCGCGGGCCGTGGCCTTGGCGGTGGGAAACTCCAGCGGCTGTACCAGCACCAGCTGACGCAAGCCCATGGTTTTCATGGCCCGGGCAGCCGCACCGATGTTGCCGGAGTCACTGGTGTTGATCATCACGATCCGCAGGCGGTCGAGCAGTTGCATCGCAGGGTCAGGCTCGCAAAGACAAAATGGGCGAAAATGGTAACAGATTTCACTCAAGCCCGCGGGGGCTTTCTGGTATCATGCGCGCCCCGTACCACCCGCTCTTTAAGAGGAATCCACCTGATGCATCCGTTGCTGAATACCGCCCTGACCGTTGCCCGCTCCACTGGCGACATGATTTCCAAGGCCTTCGAGCAGGTGGACATGATCGACGTGGAAACCAAGAGCGCCAACGATTTCGTCACCAAGGTGGACCGCGCCTCGGAACAGCGCATCATCGACGGCCTGCGCAAGCGCTACCCGGACCACAGTTTCTACGGCGAGGAAAACGGCCTGGTGGAAGGCCAGGGTGAAGGCAAGGATTATGTCTGGGTGATCGACCCGCTGGACGGCACCACCAATTTCATCCACGGCGTGCCCCACTTCGCCATCTCCATCGCGTTGAAAATCAAGGGCCAGCTGGAAGTGGCCGTGGTACTCGACCCGATCCGCAAGGAAGAATTCACCGCTGCCCGCGGCCGTGGCGCCCAGCTGAATGGCCGCCGCATCCGGGTCACCGGCCGCACCAAACTGGAAGGCGCCCTGCTCGCCACCGGTTTCCCTTTCCGCCCCGACCAGAACCGCATTTTTGACTCTTACATCAACATGTTCAGTGATTTTGCCAAGGCCACTGCCGGCATCCGCCGCGCCGGTGCCGCCTCGCTGGATCTGGCGTATGTTGCGGCCGGCCGCTATGACGGCTTTTGGGAATTCGGCCTGTCCGAATGGGACATTGCCGGCGGTGCGCTGCTGGTAACCGAGGCCGGCGGCCTGATCGGCGACATGAAGGGCGGCATGGACCACCTGAAATCCGGCAACGTGGTCTGCGCGCCGCCCAAGCTGTTCAAGACCATGCTGCAGACGATCAATCCCCACCTGCCACGCTGACCCCCCTCTACGATTGCCGGTTGCTATTGCGACCGGCGAAACATTCAATGGCCCCCGCCATGCCGGCACCCTTCGCCCTGGACTATACTGAAATCTGTCGGGGCGCATTCGCCCCAGTGCCGTGAGGGTTTCAGCATGAACTGGCAAGATCTGAAAGCGTCGTTGGTGGCTTTTTTCCAGAGTTTCAGCCTGTCGAATCAGTACCACCAGGAACCGGAACTGAAACCGATTCCCGTAGAAAGCAAGCCTGCCCACCCCCGCCCCTCCGACCGGCGCTGATCCCATAAAAAAAGGCCCGGTAGTGCATCGGCACTGACCGGGCCTTTTCTTGCCCATTGCTGATCAGGGCATGTCGTCGGCTTTCTTGTCCTGCTCCAGGAAATCCTCGCGGGAAATGTTCTGGGTCAGCAGCAGGCTGCTGGCCACATACACTGACGAGTAGGTACCTGCCAGCACACCCACAATCATCGCGATCGCAAACGAGTAGATCATCTCGCCACCCAGCAGTGCCAACGCCACCAGCACCAGAAACACCGTGGCCGAGGTCCGGATGGTACGGCTGAGGGTTTCATTCAGGGAAATGTTGATGATCTCCGCCGGACTTTCATTGCGCAGCTTGCGGAAGTTCTCGCGCACCCGGTCGTAGACCACGATGGTGTCGTTGATCGAAAAGCCGATGATGGTGAGCACTGCGGCAAAGGCCGTGAGATCAAACACGAGCCGGCTGACCGAAAAGAATCCCAGCGTGACAATCACGTCGTGAACCAGCGCCACCACACCACCCACCGCAAACTTGAAGCGGAACTGGATGGAAACGTAGATCATGATGATGCCGAATGCCACCAGCAGCGCAATGCCGCTCTTGTCACGCAGTTCGCCGCCCACCTGTGGCCCCACAAATTCCACCCGTTTGAGTTTCACGTCAGGATTCACCGCTTTCAGCAGCTCATGCACGGCGTGGCCGATGGCCTGCTTGTCTTCACCTTCTTTTGGCGGCACCCGCACCAGCACTTCCTCGGGACGGCCGAAATGCTGCGCCGCCGCTTCCGAATAGGCGCTCTGCGACAGGGTCTGCCGCACCTGATCCAGATCCGCCGGCACCGGGAATTCCACTTCGATCTGGGTGCCACCGGTGAAATCCAGACCCAGCTCCATGAAATTGACCGCCAGTGAAATGAGAGATCCCAGCACCAGTGCCAGCGAGATGCCGGTCCACATATGGCGGTGCTTCATGAAATCAATATTGAACTTGTTCGCCATGTCGGATTCCTCAGATACTGATTTTTTGCAGCGCACGTCCGCCATAGATCCAGTTCATGACCGCACGGCTGCCGGTCACGGCTGTGAACATGGAGGTCAGGATGCCGATGGACAGTGTTACGGCAAAGCCCTTGACCGGGCCGGAACCCAGCGAGAACAGCACCAGACCGACCAGCAGCGTGGTGATGTTCGAGTCGAAGATGGTGATGAAGGCGCGGTTGTAGCCGGCATTGATCGCCGCGTGGGGCGTCATGCCGTTGCGCAACTCTTCCCGTATCCGCTCGAAGATAAGTACGTTGGCATCCACCGCCATACCCAGTGTCAGCACGATGCCGGCCATGCCGGGCAGCGTTAGCACGGCACCGGGAATCAGCGACATGCAGGCCACCAGCAGCAGCAGGTTCAGGAACAGCGCAATGTTGGCGATGATGCCGCACACCTTGTAGGTCAGCAGCATGAAGCCCACCACCAGCGCAAAGCCCAGCAGCAGCGACTCGATACCGGACTTGATGTTCTGCGCACCCAGGCTCGGACCCACCGTGCGCTCCTCGACGAAATACATCGGTGCCGCCAGCGCGCCAGCCCGCATCAGCAACGCCAGTTCCTGCGCTTCCTCATAGCTGTCCAGACCGGTGATCTGGAACTGGGAGCCAAAGGCCCCCTGAATGGTGGCGACACTGATGGCCTCACGGGTTTCGCGGGTGACGGTCTTCTGCACCTTCTCGCCGTTCACCACCACTTCACGGGATTCCGGGCGGGATTCGATGAACAGTACCGCCATGGAATCCTTGATGTGGGCCGTGGTGTTTTTCAGCATGCGGCGACCACCGGCAGTATCCAGTGTCACGGACACCATCGGCTGGCCGTTCTGGTCGTAATTGGGCTTCGCGTCGATGACGTTTTCGCCGGTGACGATGTTTTCTTTCTTCAGCAGCACCTGGCGCGGCGAATTGCGTACCGGCAGGAATTCAGTGCCGGCGGGGGCGCGGGTGGTGGTCATGGGATCGTGCTCCCAGTCCACCATGCGGAATTCGAGGTTGGCGGCACGGCCGATGATGCGCTTGGCGGCGGCGGTGTCCTGGATGCCCGGCAGCTGGATGACGATGCGGTTGGAACCCTGCCGCGTCACGACCGGCTCGGACACGCCCAGTTCGTTCACCCGGTTGCGGATGGACGTCAGGTTCTGGTCGAGGGCGTAATCCTGGATTTCCTTGAGGGACTGCTCGGAGAGAGTGAGTGTGAGCAGGTAATCCGTGCCATCGGGGCGCTCGGCCACGGTGAACTCGCGGAAGTCCTTGCGTAGCACAGCGCGGCCCTTGTCAAGCATGTCCACATTGCTGAACACGATTTCGATCGCGGGCTGGCCCTGCACCTGACGCAGCGTCTTGGCCCGCACGCCCTGCTCGCGGAAGCGGTCACGCATGCTGTTGACGGTGTTGCCCAGACGGATGTCCAGCGCCTTGTCCATGTCCACTTCCATCAGGAAGTGCACGCCGCCGCGCAGGTCCAGACCCAGCTTCATGGGGCCGGCACCCAGGGCGCCCAGCCAGCCGGGTGTGGTCGGCGCCAGATTGAGCGCAACAACAAACTGGTCCGGATACTGGGCACTCAGGCTTTGCTTGACCAGCGAATGCGCCTTGAGCTGGTCGTCCACACTGCTGAAACGGATCAGGCCGGATTTTTCCTCCAGCTCTGACTGCTTTACGGCAACGCCGGCATCCTTGAGGGAAGCCACGGCCTTGTCCAGAACTTCCTGACGGGTTTCCACGCCGGGCTTGGCGCCGGTGATCTGCAGGGCAGGATCATCCGGGTAGAGATTGGGAAGCGCATAGACAAACCCGAAGATGGCAAGAAACACCACCAGCAGGTCTTTCCACAAAGGATGCTTGTTCAGCATGGTGTTAACCCTATTATTTTCGCAGCAGTGTCAGATGCTTTTCAGTGTGCCCTTGGGCAGGGTGGCGGTGATGGCGCCTTTCTGGAACGAGATTTCGACGTTGGGTGCCACTTCCGCCACCACGAAGTCGTCGGTCACCTTGATGACCTTGCCCAGCATGCCGCCGGTGATGACCACTTCATCGCCCTTGGCCAGGTTGGCCAGCAGGTTCTTGTGTTCCTTGTTGCGCTTGGACTGGGGGCGGATGATCATGAAATAGAAAATCACGACCATGAAAATCATCATGCCCCAGAAGCTCAGGGGGCTGCCGCCCGGAGCGGCCGCAGCCGGAGTTTCAGCCAGTGCTTCAGCGATAAAAAAGCTCATATTTACCTCGGTTGGATGACATTAATACGATCGGAAAAGAATCAGGGGGATCAGGTCAGTGGCGGCACGGACTCGCCGCGCTGCTGGTAGAAGTCCGTCACAAAGCGCTCAAATGTACCCGTTTCGATAGCAGCGCGCAAACCGGCCATCAGGCGCTGGTAGTAGCGCAGATTGTGGATGGTATTGAGCTGGGAACTGAGGATTTCCTTGCAGCGGTCGAGGTGGTGCAGATAGGCCCGCGAGAAGTTCCGGCAGGTGTAGCAGTCGCAGTGCGCATCCAGCGGACCGGTGTCGGTCTTGTGGGCGGCGTTGCGGATCTTGATGACGCCGGTGGTGGTGAACAGGTGGCCGTTGCGGGCGTTGCGGGTGGGCATCACGCAGTCGAACATGTCGACGCCGCGCCGCACCGCTTCCACGATATCCTCCGGCTTGCCCACGCCCATCAGATAGCGCGGACGGTCCTGCGGCAGGTGCGGCGACAGGTAATTCAGCACGTTCAGCATTTCCTCTTTCGGCTCGCCCACCGACAGGCCGCCAATGGCATAGCCGTCGAAACCGATCTGGGTGAGGCCCGCCAGCGATTCGTGCCGCAGGTTTTCATACATGCCGCCCTGGACGATGCCGAACAGCGCCGACGGATTGTCGCCGTGACCTTCCTTCGAGCGTTTCGCCCAGCGCAGCGACAGCTCCATCGACTTGCGCGCTTCGGCCTCGGTGGCCGGATACGGCGTGCATTCGTCGAAGATCATCACGATGTCGGAGCCCAGGTCGCGCTGCACCTGCATGGAAATTTCCGGGCTGAGGAAGACGGGGCTGCCGTCCACCGGCGACTGGAAGCGCACGCCCTCCTCGGTGATCTTGCGCATCTTGCCCAGCGAGAACACCTGGAAACCACCGGAGTCGGTGAGGATGGGGCCCTGCCACTGCATGAAGTCGTGCAGGTCGCCGTGCAGTTTGATGATCTCGGTGCCGGGCCGCAGCATTAAATGGAAGGTGTTGCCGAGGATGATGTGCGCGCCGATCGCTTCGATGTCGCGCGGCAGCATCGCCTTCACCGAACCGTAGGTGCCCACCGGCATGAAGGCGGGCGTTTCCACCACGCCGCGATCGAAGGTGAGGCGGCCGCGGCGGGCGCCGCTGTCTGTTCCCAGCAAATCAAATTTCATTCTGTGTTCCCGTTGCCTGTGATTCCGGCAGGATCAGCATGGCGTCGCCATAACTGAAGAACCGGTAGTGCTGCGCCACCGCATGACGGTAGGCATTCAAAACGTTGTCGCGACCGGCCAGCGCACTCACCAGCATGATGAGGGTGGATTCCGGCAGATGGAAATTGGTGATCAGTCCGTCGATGACGCGGAAGCGATAGCCCGGATAAATGAAGATGCGGGTGTCGCCCTGGAACGGTTGCAGTTCGCCCTGCGGTTCACTGTTCTGCGCGGCGGTTTCCAGACAGCGCACGGAAGTGGTCCCCACCGCAAATATCCGCCCGCCCCGCGCTTTAGTGGCCTTGATCTGTGCCACCGTGTCGGCCGACACCTCCAGCCATTCCGAGTGCATCTGGTGTTCGCGAATGTCGTCGGCGCGCACCGGCTGGAACGTGCCGGCGCCCACATGCAGCGTCACGAACGCGGTTTCGATTCCCTGTTTGCGCAATTGTTCCAGCAGTGGCTCATCAAAATGCAGACCGGCGGTAGGCGCGGCGACGGCACCGGGCGTTTGCGCGTACACGGTCTGGTAGCGGTTCTGGTCGAGGGATTCGTCGGCGCGGTCGATATAGGGCGGCAGGGGCATGTGGCCGTGCTGTTCCAGCAGGTCCAGCAGGGTGCCTCCGCTTTCGCGCTTCAGCAGGAACAGTTCGCCGGCGCGGCCTTCCATCCGCAGTTCGCCGCCCCTTTCGATGAGGATGCGGCTGCCGGGCTTGGGCGAGTTGCTGGCGCGGACATGGGCCAGACAGGTGTCCGGGCCGGTGATGCGCTCCACCAGGATTTCCACCTTGCCGCCGGTTTCCTTCTGGCCGAACAGGCGGGCGGGAATGACGCGGGTGTTGTTGAAGACGAGCAGGTCGCCGGGACGGAGGAAGGTTGGCAGGTCGGTGAATTGCCGGTCGCTGAGCTGTCCGCTGTGCCGGCCCAGTACCAGTAAACGGCTGCCGGTCCGCTGTTGCGTCGGGTAGCGGGCGATCAGTGCGTCGGGCAGGTCGTAGTGGAAGTCGGTGCGTTTCATCGAGCAGGTGCCGGCCCTGGGTTCCAGTGTGTCGGTGCAAAAGGGCGGCAATTATAGCGGTTTGGCGCGGGGGCCGATACCGGCAGGCCGGGCTGTCCGGTTGACCTTGCAAGGTGCGCTGTTATAATCGCGCCTCTTGTTCGCACGCCCCGGCGTTTGAGCAGGTTCCTGCCGCTGTGGCGAAACCGGTAGACGCAGTTGATTCAAAATCAACCGAGCTCTGCTCATGTCAGTTCGAGTCTGACCAGCGGCACCATCTTCTCTCTGGCCATGCCAGCCGAAACGCTCCCCTGCCGGAGCGTTTTTCGTTTCTGCGCCGGCAACAATCATCGCAACGCTGCTCCCGTCTACTGCTTCGCCGGAAATCGTGCGCCGAACCGCTCGGCAAGCGCGGTAATGGTCAGCGACGGATTCACGCCCACGTTGGCCGGAATGGCAGCGCCATCCACCACATACAGGCCCGGATAGCCGAATACCTCGTGATTCAGATCGACGACGCCGGCGTCCGGCCCTGCAGCCATGACGGCACCGCCCAGAATGTGCGCCGTCACCGACAGGTTCCCCACACTTTCCATCACCGTGTTCAGCGGCGTGCCTTCGCTGGCGTCGGCAAAAGCGCGGGCGGCGGCGTTGGCCTGGGGCAGGAAGGACGGTGAGCGTCCGCCACGGGTGACGCGCGACTTCAGTCCGTGACGACCTCCCCGCAGCAGGGTGCGGCCGTAGGAAAAGCCCATTTCATTGTCGGCCTGCTGCATCACGGTGAGCACCGAGATGCGCCGGTGCCAGTGCCGGGCCCGGAAGGAAACGGTGCTTTGCAGTGGGTGCAGCAGGAACTTGACCAGGGTACGCAGGGCACGGATTAGAGGCCGCTCACCCTCCACCAGCGGTCCCATGTACCACTTCATGAATGAATAACTTTCCGGAAAGCGGTTCTGGGTGATGTGGGTGCGGGCGTCGGCATAGAAATGACTGGAGATGGTAGCGCCCCGCGTGACATCCACGGTCGGGTCATTGGCCAGGATGGCGACAATGGCTTCGCTGTTGGTGCGCACATGCTCGCCCAGCGACGCCGGCAAGCCCGGCAGGGTGCGGTAACGGTCGCGGGAGGCGAACAGGATTTCCTGGGTGCCCAGTGAGCCCGCCGCCAGAATCACCCGGCGTGCCCGCAGCGGGGGAATCGCACCCGCCAGCCACGGATGTTTCAGATGAACCCGGTAACCGCCGCCCGCGAGAGGCTCGATGTGGGTGACCTGCCGTTCCGCCTGGATCTGCACGCCGCGCTGGCGGGCGAAATACAGGTAGTTGCGCTCCAGCGTGTTCTTGGCGCCGTAGGCACACCCGGTGATGCAGCGGCCGCACTGGTTGCAGCCGGTACGGGCCGGCCCGGTGCCGTCGAAAAAGGGATCGGGAGTGCTCTGGTCCGGATCACCGAAAAATATGCCCTGCGG
>CAZBII010000143.1:0-12201 GCA_964491665.1 uncultured Moraxellaceae bacterium | reverse complement strand
TCGAGGAAGGCGCCGCCACCGGTGGAGATGTAGGACACCTTGTCGGCCACGCCGTACTTGTCAACGGCGGCCAAAGTGTCGCCGCCGCCGGCAATCGAGAACGCCGCGCTGTCGGCCACTGCATGCGCCAGGGTTTTGGTGCCTTCACCGAACTGGTCCACCTCGAACACGCCCACCGGACCGTTCCACAGAATGGTTTTGGCGGATTTGATGATCTCCGCAAACGCCTGCGCTGTTTGCGGGCCCACGTCGAGGATCATGTCGTTGTCGCCCACGTCCTGCACTTTTTTGACGACGGCCTTGGCATTGCTCACGAACGCCATGAAGTCGTCGATCGGGCCGGTGACTTCAGCCACCACCACATCGGTGGGCAGCGGCACGCTGACTTTCGCCGCAATGGCCTTGGCGGTGTCGATCAGATCGTTTTCACACAGCGACTTGCCAACCTTGAAACCGGCCGCCGCCAGGAAAGTATTGGCAATGCCGCCGCCGACGATCAGCTGGTCGCATTTTTCCGACAGCGAATTCAGCACATCCAGCTTGGTGGAGACTTTCGAGCCGGCGACGATGGCCAGCATCGGGCGCGCGGGTTTGGCGAGCGCTTTTTCCAGCGCATCCAGTTCGTCGCCCAGCAGGATGCCGGCGCAGGCCACCGGCGCGAATTTGCCGACGCCGTGGGTGGACGCTTCCGCGCGATGCGCCGTGCCGAATGCATCCATCACGAACACGTCACACAGGGACGCGTAGGCTTTCGCCAGATCGTCGTTATCTTTTTTCTCGCCCTTGTTGAAGCGGACGTTTTCCAGCAGCACCAGTTTGCCGGGCGCCACGGTCAAACCGTTTTTCCAGTCCGCCACCACCGGCACTTCATAACCCAACAGCTCGGAAATGCGCTTGGCCACCGGCGCCATTTTGTGCGGCGCGTTTTCCTCTTCAGTGCCACCTTCAACCGGACGGCCCAGATGCGACATCAGGATCACGCTGGCGCCCTGCTTCAGCGCCGCTTCCACCGTCGGCATGGACGCGCGGATACGCACATCGCTGGTAACGACGCCGTTTTTTACCGGCACGTTCAGGTCAGCGCGGATCAGCACGCGTTTGCCGGCGAGATTGAGATCGGTCATTTTGATTACGGACATGGTTCTTCCCTTTTGTTCATCAATTACATGAATGCTGTCAGGACTGCAGCGCTTCCACCAGATCCAGCAGCCGGTGCGCGTAGCCGGTTTCGTTGTCATACCAGGCCACAATCTTCACCATTTCGCTGCTGATCAGCGTTTGCGTTTCGTCGTAAATCGTCGACTCGGTGCGCCCGAGAAAATCCGCGCTCACCAGCGGTTCGTTGCAATACCCCACAATACCCTTCCACACACCTTCGCTGGCGGTGCGCATCAGATCGTGGATAAACCAGGGCTTCTCCACCGCACGCTCCAGCACCAGGGTCAGATCCACGGCGGCAACATTGACCGTCGGCACCCGCATGGAATAGCCGGCAATTTTGCCCTGCAGACGCGGCAACACTTTCTGCACCGCGCCGATACTGCTGCTCGTCGTCGGAATCAGGTTCTGCGCGCCCGCCCGCCCCCGCCGTACATCGCGGTGCACATGGTCCAGCAACACCTGGTCACTGGTGTACGAGTGAATCTCCGTCATCAGCGCCTGCCTGACGCCAAAGGTGGAATCGAGAATCTGCAGCAGCGGCGCAATGCAGTGTGTCGTGCACGAAGCGGCGGAAATAATCCTGTGTTCCGGCTTCAATTCCTCGTGATTCACACCGTACACAATCGTGGCGTCCACTTCATCGAATGCCACTGCGCCAATCACCACCCGCTGCGCGCCGGCCTGCAGATGCTGGCTGGCGGCGGCATGGGAGCGAAAACGTCCGGTGCATTCCAGCACCACATCCACTTTCAATTCCGCCCAGGGGCATTGCGCCGGATCTTCAATCTGCAGCAACAGGATCTGGTCGCCGTTGACCTGCAGACGATTGTCGTCGAGCAGTGTGACCGGCGTGTGGAAGCGGCCGTGGGTAGTGTCGTATTTCGTCAGGTGCAGGATCGATTCCGCCGCACCCAGATCGTTGATCGCCACCAGCTGGATGTCACGGTTGCAACCCTGGGCGCGATGTTCGTACAGCGCGCGCAGCAGGGTGCGTCCGATGCGGCCGTAGCCGTTGATGGCGATGCGCAGGGTCATATCAGCGGAGTACGCCTTCCACCGTAGCGACCACGTTTTCCACGGTGAAACCGAACTGCTTGAACAGCAGGTCCGCCGGTGCGGATTCGCCGAAGCTGGTCATGCCCACTACGGCGCCGTCGAGGCCGACAAACTTGTTCCAGTAATCGGCAATGCCAGCCTCCACCGCCACACGAGCGCGCACGGCAGACGGCAGCACGGCTTCACGGTAAGCGGCGTCCTGCTGCAGGAACACATCGACGCTGGGCATCGACACCACGGAAACGTTTTTGCCTTTCGCCACCAGCGCTTCAGCGGCTTTCACTGCCAGCTCCACTTCGGAACCGGTGGCGATGATCAGCGCGTCCTGCTTGCCAGCACCAAACGCTTTCAGCACGTAACCACCCTTTGCCACATTCGCCAGCTGCTCGGCGCTGCGCGGCATCGGCGTCAGGTTCTGGCGCGAGAACACCAGCGCAGTGGGACCATTGCGACGCTCGATCGCGGCTTTCCACGCCACGGCGGATTCGGTGGCATCACACGGACGCCACAGCGACATGTTCGGGGTCAGGCGCAGGTTGGCCAGCTGTTCCACCGGCTGGTGGGTGGGGCCGTCTTCACCCAGACCGATGGAGTCGTGCGTGTACACCTGGATGTTCTGCTGCTTCATCAGCGCGGCCATGCGCATGGCGTTGCGCGCGTATTCCATGAAGATCAGGAAAGTCGCGCCGTAGGTGATGAAACCGCCGTGCAGCGCGATGCCGTTCATCGCAGCGGTCATGCCGAATTCGCGCACGCCCCAGTAGACGTAGTTGCCGTCGGCATCCTTGGCGGAAATGCCCTTGCAGCCTTTCCAGATCGTCAGGTTGGAACCGGCCAGATCCGCCGAACCGCCCAGCAATTCCGGCAGCAGCGGACCAAACGCATTCAGCGAATTTTGCGACGCCTTGCGCGAGGCAATCTTCTCGCCCGCTGCCTGCACCTGCTGGATATAGGCCGCAGATTTTTCCGCCCAGTCCGCCGGCAGGTCGCCCTTCATGCGGCGCTCGAATTCGGCCGCCAGTTGCGGGAATTCCTTGCGGTAATTGTCGAACTGGCGCTGCCAGTCGCTTTCGGCCTTGGCGCCTTTGTCTTTGGCGTTCCACTCGGCGTAAATGTCAGCTGGCACTTCGAACGGCGCGTGGTTCCAGCCCAGCTGCGCACGGGTCAGCTTGATTTCATCATCGCCCAGCGGTGCGCCGTGGCACTCTTCCTTGCCCTGCTTGTTGGGGGAGCCGAAACCGATGATGGTTTTGCAGCAGATCAGCGACGGGCGATCGGAATTGGCGCGGGCCATTTCGATGGCGGCGCGGATTTCTTCCGGACTGTGACCGTTGACGTTGGGAATCACATGCCAGCCGTAGCTTTCGAAACGCTTCGGTGTGTTGTCGGTGAACCAGCCGTGGACTTCGCCGTCGATGGAGATGCCGTTATCGTCATAAAAGGCGATCAGTTTGCCCAGGCCCAGGGTGCCGGCCAGCGAGCAGACTTCGTGGGAAATGCCTTCCATCATGCAGCCGTCGCCCATGAACACGTAGGTGTTGTGGTCGACGATGTTGAAACCGCCTTTATTGAAGTGCGCGGCCAGTGCCTTCTCCGCAATCGCCATGCCCACGGCATTGGCAATGCCCTGCCCCAGCGGACCGGTAGTGGTTTCCACGCCGGGCGTGTAGCCGTATTCCGGGTGGCCGGGGGTTTTCGAATGCAGCTGACGGAAGTTTTTCAGATCGTCGATGGAGACGTCGTAGCCGGTCAGGTGCAGCAGGGAATAAATGAGCATGGAACCGTGGCCGTTGGACAGGATGAAGCGGTCGCGGTCGGCCCATTGCGGATTGGACGGGTTGTGCTTCAGGTAGTCGCCCCACAGCACCTGCGCGATATCGGCCATCCCCATCGGGGCGCCCGGGTGACCGGACTTGGCTTTCTGGACAGCGTCCATGGACAGGGCGCGGATGGCGTTGGCGAGATCACTGCGGGTGGGCATCGGGAGATTCCTAACTTTGTTAGTTCGGGGTCACGGTTTTGGGGCGCTATTGTCTCTTATGTGGGGAAGGCGGGCAAATGGCGGCCGCGCCGGAAGGCTGCGGGATTGTTTCGGCAACCCGACCTGGATTATTCTGAACATGGTGTTCATTCTGCGTCTGACCGGCCCCGGCGGTCGCAGGTGCACCTGCAGAGGGAAAACCCGCGCCAGCCCTGGCGTTCACTCTTACATAAAAACCGATCCGGAAAGGACTCAATTCATGTTCAAGACCCTGACCCGCGCAGCCCTGCTGCTGTGCCTGTACTGCGCCAGCCCCCTGTCCCACGCCGCCGACGATTATGCCCAGACCCTCTACCCGATCGTGTTTACCCACGGGGTATTCGGTTTCGACAAGCTGGGGTCGGTGGATTACTGGTACGGCATTCCCGAAGACCTGCGCGCCAGCGGCGCCACGGTATTTGTTACCCAGATCTCCCCCATCAATTCGCCCGACGTGCGCGGCGAACAGCTGCTGGCCCAGATCCACCAGATTCTGGCCATGACCGGCGCGGAAAAAGTGAACCTGATCGGCCACAGTCATGGCGCCCACACCGTGCGTTACGTGGCCGGCGTGGCCCCGGAACTGGTCGCGTCAGCCACCACCGTGGGCGGCGCCAACTTTGGCACCCGGGCTGCGGACCTGGTGTACAAACTGCAGCAGGGCAAATGGACCGGCTGGGCGGTTACCGGCCTGATGAACACCGTCACCCGCCTGTTCAACTGGATTCTGAGCGTCCAGCACGACACGCGCTATCCGCTGGATGCGGAAGTGGCACTGCACTCACTCACCACCGCCGAGACCGCCAAATTCAACCAGCGCTTTCCGGAAGGCGTGCCCGCCAACAAGTGTGACGAAGGCGCCCCTGTCGGCAGCAACGGCGTGCATTACTACTCCATGAGCGGCACCAAGACCCTCAACAACTACAGCGATCCGCTGGACTACGCCATGGGCATCACCGCCCTGATCATGGACGGCCCCAGCGACGGCCTGGTGGAACGCTGCGCCAGTCATCTGGGCAAGGTGGTGCGTGACGACTACCGCATCAACCATATCGATGAGATGAACCACCTGTTCGGCCTGACCGGGTCCACCGACGTGAAATCCATCTACCGCCAGCATGCCAACCGCCTGAAGCTGGCCGGTCTCTGAACCAGCCGGCACATCGCGCAGCGACCCACCCGCGGCGGGTCATTTGTCGTAGACTCGGAGGACTGATGATCGAACCAATGAACCCGCTTCTGTCAGTAGAGGAATCCCGCCATTCCATGAACAAGACATCCTGGCTTGCCGTTGCACTGGTAGTGGCCGCGACCGGCACCCTGAGCTGGTGGTGGCTGGGCCAGCCGGCGACGTCCATCAGCCCCGCCCCTGACCGCATCGGGGAAGCCGGGCCAGTGGCAACACCCACCGGAACACCACTTCCGGCCGATCCCCCTTTCCGGACCGGCCTGGAAAATCTGCCGGCCTCGCTGCGGGACGTGGAGGTGGACGGTGCCCTCATGGCCGATGCGCAGGGCCACCTGATTCTGGACAACAACGTCCGGCGCCTGTTTGATTTCTTCCTGACCGCCACCGGCGCCGAAGCACCCGGCACGCCGGAGTCCCGCATCCGCGACTATATCGACACCCATCTGCAGGGTCCGGCCGCTGCCGAGGCCCACCGCGTGCTGAACGATTACCTGGCGATGCAGCAGGCCCTCAAAGCCCTGCCCAGCCAGGCGCCCGCCGCCAGCAACGGCGACCAGCTCGACCCCGCCGCCCTGCGCGCCCGCAAGGCCGAGATCCAGGCCATTCGCCAGCAACATCTGGGTCCCGAGGCCTACAACGCCTTTTTCGAGCAGGATGATGTGTATGACAACTTTTCCCTGTCGCGGCTGGAAATCGCGCAGGACCAATCGCTGTCACCACTGGAACGCTCCGAACGCATCGCCACACTGGAACAGACGCTGCCGGACGAACTGCGCGAATCGGTGCAGTCCCTGTCGCGGCTGCAAAGTCTCAACAGCCTCACCCGCGACTGGCAGACCAGCGGCGGCAGCGACGCGGAACTGCGGCAGATTCGCGAAAATCTGGTGGGCGCCGAAGCCGCCGACCGGCTGGAAGCGCTGGACAACCAGAGTTCAAACTGGAATGCACGCATCAACACCTGGCTGGAGGAGCGCGACGCCGTACTCACCAACGACGCGCTGTCGGAACAGGACCGGACCGAACAGCTGGATGCGCTGCGCCAGACGCATTTCACGGCCGGCGAACTGAATCGCGTGCAGGCGCTGGAACGCATCCGCGACGGCAACGTCCGCTGACGCGGCATTATTCTTCCGCGTATTCCGCTTCCCGGATCACCTGCAAAAAGGCCGCGCCGAATTTCTGCAGCTTGCTGTCGCCCACGCCGCTGATCTGCAGCATGGCCCGCTCGGTCACCGGACGCTGCGCCACCATGTCCCGCAGGGTGGAATCGTGAAACACCACATAGGGCGGCATGCCCAGCTGCTCGGCAATGCGCTTGCGACAGGCACGCAACGCATTCCACAGCGGAATGTCGTGTTCATCCATGTCGTCGTGGGGCGTGCGCGCGGCTTTTGTCTGCGTGCCGGACACATCCTTGCGCAGACGGATGGTGTCCTCGCCGCGCAGCAATGGTCGGCAGCTTTCGGTCAGCCGCAGTGCGCCGAAGGCATCCGCATCCACCGCCAGAAAACCGCGCGCCACCAGTTGCCGCACCACCGCCTTCCACTCAGTGACACTGAATTCCTTGCCGATGCCGTGAGTGGACAGTTTGTGATGGTCAAGGCCAAGAATTTTTTCACTGCTGCTGCCGCGCAACACATCAATGACATGATTGGCACCGAAGCGCTGGCCGGTGCGGTAGATGCACGACAGCAGCTTGCGCACAGCGTCGGTGCCATCCCAGGTTTGCGGCGGCTGCAGGCAGGTGTCGCAGTTGCCGCAGGGTTCTTGCAGTTCTTCGCCAAAATAGCGCAGCAGCGTCTGCCGCCGGCAACTGGTGATTTCGCACAGGCCGAGCATGGCATCCAGCCGCTGCCGTTCCATGCGCTTGAACTGTTCGTTGCCTTCCGACTGCGCCAGCATCTGGCCCAGTTTCACCACGTCTTCCAGTCCATACAGCAGCAGCGCGGTGGCCGGTTCGCCGTCACGCCCCGCACGTCCGGTTTCCTGATAATAGGCCTCGATGCTTTTCGGCAGATCCAGATGCGCCACGAAACGCACGTCGGGCTTGTCGATGCCCATGCCGAACGCAATCGTCGCCACCATGATGAGACTGTCCTCGCGCAGGAAACGGCGCTGGTGGGTGGCGCGCACATCCGCCCCCAGACCGGCGTGATAGGGCAGCGCATTGAAACCCTTGTCGCAGAGAAATTCCGCCACCTTCTCCACCTTGTTGCGCGACAGGCAATACACCACGCCGGCGTTGCCTTTCTGTTCCGTGCGCAGGAAGTGCAGCAACTGCTCCTGCGCCTTGTCTTTCTGCTGGATGCGGTACTGGATGTTGGGACGGTCAAACCCGCTGATGAAATGCTGCGCGTTCTGCAGGTTCAGGCGCGCGGCAATTTCCGCCCGCGTGCGCTCGTCGGCGGTGGCGGTCAATGCGATGCGGGGAATGCGGGGAAACTGTTCGTGCAGCAGGCTCAGCTGCAGATAATCGGCGCGGAAATCGTGACCCCACTGCGACACGCAATGGGCTTCGTCGATGGCGAACAGGGCGATGCGGGACCGTTTCAGCAGGTTCAGGCAGCGCGGCTGGATCAGCCGTTCTGGCGCCACATACAGCAGATCCAGTTCGCCGTTCAGCAAGGCCCGCTCGGTGGCACCGGCCTGTTCCGCCGACAGCGACGAATTGAGAAACCCGGCCTTCACCCCCGCCGCCTGCAGCGCATCCACCTGGTCCTGCATCAAGGCAATCAGCGGCGAAATCACCACGCCGCAGCCCTCGCGCACGATGGCGGGAATCTGGTAACAGAGGGATTTGCCGCCGCCGGTGGGCATGATCACCAACGCATCGCCACCGCCGATCAGGGTGTCAACGATGGCCTGCTGGGGGCCACGAAAGGCGGAGTACCCAAAGACGTGTTCAAGGACGGAGCGGGCCGTACGGGGAGCATTTGCAGTCATGGCGGGCAGTATACCGGCTCGACACCCGGATCGCTGCCGCCAGAGGGCTAAAACCCTATATCAAAAACTTTTGATATAGGGTGGAATGGCTGGTACACTGCGGCCCCATGAACGCGCCCGAAGAATCCCTGCACACAGATTCCCTGCACAGCCTCGCCCTGCTCTGCAAGGGCACCGGCGACCCGCTGCGGCTGGAAATCCTGCGGGCCCTGAAAACCGATTCCTTCGGCGTGCTGGAGCTGTGCGACATTTTCGGCATCAAGCAGCCGGCCATGAGCCACCACCTGAAAGTGCTGGCCAACGCCGGCGCGGTGACCACACGGCGCGAGGGCAACTCGATTTTCTACCGCCGCGAGCTGGCCGACCTGGGCACCCCCTGGGGCCAGCTGCTGGCGGCACTGTTTGCCGCCGTGGACCAGATCGCGCTGGGCGACACCACCGCACGTAACATTGCGCAGATAAAACATGAACGCGAGGAAGTGGCGCGGGAATTCTTCGACCGCCACGCCGAACAGTTCCGCGAGCAGCAGGACCTGATCGCGCCGTTCGACCAGTATGTCGACGCCGCCACCGACCTGCTGCTGCAAACCGAGCCGGACAAGCAGCAGAAAGTGCTGGAGATCGGCCCCGGCGAAGGTGAATTCCTGCCCACACTGGCGGGCATTTTCAATAGCGTTACCGCCATCGACATTTCCCGCGAAATGCTGGAAAAGGCCGAAGCGCTGGTGCGGCAGGAACAACTGAACAACGTCCACCTGCTGAAGGCGGACACCGACGACGCGATCAAACAGGGCATCCGCGTCGAACGGGTGGTGTGCAACATGGTGCTGCATCATGTTCCCTCGCCCGCCGATGTTTTTCATGATTGCGCGCAACTGCTGGACGACGGCGGTTCGCTGATCGTCACCGACCTGTGTCGCCACGACCAGGACTGGGCGAAAAGCATGTGCGGCGATCTGTGGCTGGGCTTCGACCCGGAAGAGTTGACCGGCTGGGCGCAGGACGCCGGGCTGGAAAGCAAAGAGAGTCTGTATCTCGGGCTGAGAAATGGTTTTCAGATCCAGATACGGCGTTTTGATAAACCCTGAACTTTTTTATAGGAATCGGGTGCAATGAGCGAATACACCATCTTTACTTCTGAATCCGTTTCTGAAGGCCATCCTGACAAAATGGCGGATCAGATTTCCGACGCCATTCTGGATGCCATCATCAAGGACGATCCTCATGCACGGGTTGCAGTGGAAACGCTGGTGAAGACGGGGATGGCGGTGATCGCCGGTGAAGTCACCACCTCCACCTACGTCGATCTGGAAGACGTCGTCCGCAAGGTTATTCTCGACATCGGCTACAACAGCTCTGACGTCGGCTTTGACGGTGCCTCCTGCGCGGTACTCAACGCCATCGGCAAACAGTCGCCGGATATCGCCATGGGCGTCGACGAGAAGGAAAACAAGGAAATGGGCGCTGGCGACCAGGGCCTGATGTTCGGCTACGCCACCAATGAAACCGACGTGCTGATGCCCGCCGCGATTCACTACTCGCACCGTCTGGTGCAGCGTCAGGCCTACCTGCGCAAGAACGGCATCCTGCCCTGGCTGCGTCCGGATGCAAAAAGCCAGGTGACCCTGCGTTACGAAGGCGGCAAGCCGGTGGCAGTCGACGCCATCGTACTGTCCACCCAGCATGATCCGGGCATCAAGCATTCCGATCTGTCGGAAGCCGTGCGCGAGGAAATCATCAAGCACGTGATTCCGGAAGAGTGGATTCACAGCAAGACCAAATTCCACATCAACCCGACCGGCCAGTTCATCATCGGCGGCCCGGTGGGCGATTGCGGTCTGACCGGTCGCAAGATCATCGTGGATTCCTACGGCGGCGCGGCGCGTCACGGCGGCGGTGCATTCTCCGGCAAAGACCCGTCGAAAGTGGACCGCTCCGCTGCCTACGCTGGCCGCTATGTAGCGAAAAACATTGTCGCTGCCGGTCTGGCGGACAAGTGTGAAATCCAGGTGTCGTATGCGATCGGCGTGGCTGAACCCACCTCGATTTCCATCAACACTTTCGGCACCAACAAGATTGATGAAAACCAGATCGCCCAGCTGGTGCGTGATCATTTCGATCTGCGCCCGCGCGGCATCATCGAAATGCTGGATCTGCGTCGTCCGATTTACCGCGCCACTGCGGCGTATGGTCACTTCGGCCGCGAGGAAACCGGCTTCACCTGGGAAAAAACCGACCGCGCCGCCGCACTGCGCGCCGCTGCCGGCATCTGAACCGTGTCGAAAAGGGGCGTCGCGTGGCGCCCTTTTTTGTCGGCACCGTTTGCATAACAAGGACACCAAGAGGCTACAGACATGAACGCCGTTCTGGACAACAAATTTACTGATTACAAGGTTGCCGATATTTCCCTGGCCAAATGGGGCCGCAAGGAAATCGAAATCGCCGAAGGCGAAATGCCCGCGCTGATGGCGCTGCGCAACAAGTACAAAGCGCAACAGCCGCTGAAAGGCGCCCGCATCATGGGCTGCATTCACATGACCATCCAGACTGCCGTGCTGATCGAAACCCTGACGGCACTGGGCGCCGAAGTGCGCTGGTCGTCGTGCAACATTTTCTCCACCCAGGATCACGCGGCTGCCGCAATTGCCGCTGCCGGCATTCCCGTATTCGCCTGGAAAGGTGAAACCGAGGAAGAATTCTGGTGGTGCATCGAGCAGACCATCAAGGCGGAAAAAGACAGCGACCAGCTGTGGGACGCCAACATGATTCTGGACGACGGCGGCGACCTGACCCAGATCCTGCACGAGAAATATCCGCAGATGCTGGACAAGATTCACGGCATCTCGGAAGAAACCACCACCGGCGTGCACCGTCTGCTGGAAATGCTGGAGCACGGCAAGCTGAAAGTGCCGGCCATCAACGTGAACGATGCCGTGACCAAGTCGAAGAACGACAACAAATACGGCTGCCGTCACTCGCTGAACGACGCCATCAAGCGCGGCACCGACCACCTGCTGGCCGGTAAAAAAGCGCTGGTGATCGGTTACGGTGATGTGGGCAAGGGTTCCGCTGCGTCGCTGCGTCAGGAAGGCATGATCGTGAAGATCACCGAGATCGATCCGATCTGCGCGATGCAGGCCTGCATGGACGGTTACGAAGTCGTTTCCCCGTACCTCAACGGCATCAACACCGGCACCGCCGAAGGCATCGACAAGGCGCTGCTGGCGAACACCGATCTGGTGGTCACCACCACCGGCAACGTCAACGTGTGCGACAAGTTCATGCTGCAGGCGCTTAAATCCGGCGCGGTGGTGTGCAACATCGGCCACTTCGACAGCGAAATCGACACCGCTTTCATGCGCAAGAACTGGGAGTGGGAAGAAGTGAAGCCGCAGGTGCACATGGTGTACCGCAACAAGGCCACCAATGACCACCTGATCCTGCTGTCGGAAGGCCGTCTGGTCAACCTGGGCAACGCCACCGGTCACCCGTCGCGCATCATGGACGGTTCCTTTGCCAACCAGGTACTGGCGCAGATCTATCTGTGGGAACGCAAGTTCGCCGCGCTGCCGGCTGCCGAAAAAGCCAAGAACCTGTACGTGAAAGTGCTGCCGAAAAAGCTGGACGAGGAAGTGGCGGCGGAAATGGTGCGCGGCTTCGGTGGCGTGATCACCCGCATGACGGCGGAACAGGCCAAGTACATCAACGTGCCGGTTGAAGGTCCGTACAAGCCGGACAGCTACAAATATTGAGAAAGGTGAGAGTGGCACGATCCTGCGTTGTCGGGTGCCGGACGCATTTTGGGGACGTCAGCGGCCAGGGATGGCCGCTG
>CAZBII010000142.1:0-12217 GCA_964491665.1 uncultured Moraxellaceae bacterium | reverse complement strand
ATCACCACCCGATCCAGTCCGATGGCGGTGTGCATGCCTTCCAGCACCAGATCGAGCATCCTGTTCACATCCATGCGCTTGTCGGCAATCAGCCGGCTGAGTTCCTGCATGATGTTGATCTGCAATTCCGCATTGCCCACTGCCACCGGGGCCTTGGGCTGTGTTTTCTGGCGCCCGGTGTTTTCGCTGTCGGCCACGGCGGCTGATGGTGCACTTTTGCCGCCGGACAACGCCAGCGCAATCATTTCCTCGATTCCTTCATCCGGTTGCGCAAGCGGCGTGGTCGTGCCGGCGGCAGGTCTGGCTGTTGCCGGAGCACCGGGAAGCTCGGTGGATGCGTGCGCGGGTTGCAGTAAGGGAGGATTGCTGGCGGCTTGTGTGCCGGATACTTGAGGGTCGGCGGCGGCTTCCAGTCCGGGACGCGCCACCTGTCGCTGCTTTGCGCGCAGGAAGCCGGAGGGAGTTTCGATTTCCTCGTCGGGAGCATCATGGGGAATCAGATGACGCACCTTGGCGGCGCCATAATGCACCGCCATGTCATGCGCCATCGTCGCCATGTGACGCACATCATCCACGGCTTCCTTGAATGGCACGTTGCGGAATTTCGCGATCTTCCGCAGCACGTCCACCACAGGCTCGGCTTCCCAGCCCAGCGGTGCCACCTGGCTTAGTTCATCGCCCAGCAAGACGGCCTGCACCGGGCGCGACGGCATTTTCGGCCGCATCAACGCCTGGATGAGAACGTCGCCCAGATTCCACTGCCTGGCCAGCGCCAGCGACAGTTCGTCGAACGTGCAGCCCAGCACTTCCGAGGCGGCATTCGAGGGTGTCAGGTGATCGTGTTCGATCAGATAGTTCAGACGCCGGCTGACTTCATCGTCCCGCGACAGCATGGACAGCTCGGCAAAATGCAGCAGCAGCGTGGAAATGAAAATCTCCTCCTGCTCGGCCGCCTTGACGTTTTTCAGCATGCCGCGCGCCTGCATGGCGGCATGAAAGGAATTGGCAATCTGGTGCATCAGATGCTGCGACGGTTTGTGCTTGAGAATATTGTCGAGAATCTGCATCGACAGCGTGACATCCCGGACCGTGGTGAAACCCAGCATGACGATGGCGCGGGTGATGGTTTTGATGGCCCCGCCCATGCCCTTGTACATAACGCAGTTGGACACCTGCAGCACGCGCGAGGTCAGGCTGGGATCCTTCAGCACCTGTTCGGTCAGTTGGGATATGCGCGCTTTTTCATCAGAAGTAAGCCGATTGAGCTTCTGCACGGTCTCCGCCAGTGCCGGCATCTGCTCCTTGCTGAGAAACTGAATCCAGTCTTCTATTCCTGTGCGCTGTTCCACCAACATGCCCGCTCGCTACTGTTAACTCCCCTTGATTAAGCGTAGCCAACATTCGGCGATGTAGTTGTTTTGTTTGAAGTTATTGTCGATACCAGTTATAAAGACCGCTGTCTTTACGCCGACAAGAATGCGATTCCTTCAATCAATATGCCATACAAATCAGCCGGTTATATTGTGTATCGCCTGACGCTCGCAGCCTTGTCCAGCCTGCTGCTCCTGTGGTCTGGCAGCCTGCCATGCCGGGCGGAAACGCACATCGCCACGGCGCTCAGTCTGTACGACTCCCCCAAGTATCCGCCCGGTTTCCACCACTTCGATTTCGTCAATCCCGATGCCCCCAAGGGCGGAAAAATCACCCTGCCCGCACTGGGCACCTTCGACACCCTCAATCCCTACAGTCTCAAAGGCATCGCGCCGATGGAGAACATTTCGGTGTTCGGCATAACGGAAATGAACGAGCCGCTGATGGTGGGGACATCCTGGTATCTGGAATCCGGCGACGAACCACAGTCGGCGTATTGCCTGATCTGCTCCACGCTGGAGTATCCCGACGATTACCGCTGGGTGATTTTCACGCTCAATCCGCAGGCACGCTTTCATAACGGCGAGCGCATCACGGCAGATGACGTAGTGAACAGCTACGAACTGCTGCTCAGCGACGCTGCCAATCCGCTCTACAAGAACATTTACAGTGGCGTGAAAGCGGTGGAAGCGCTGGATGAGTCGCGGGTCCGATTCAGCTTTCGCGAGACCGGCAACCGCTCCCTGATTTTGCGCGCCGGTGAATTGCCGGTGATGTCGAAGCAATACTGGCAAACCCATTCCTTTGCGGAATCCTCCAGCGAGCCTCCGCTGCTGAGTGGCCCCTACCGCGTCAAGGATTTCCGTCCGGGCAATTATGTGGTGCTGGAACGGGTGAAGGATTTCTGGGCGAAGGATCATCCGGTCTATCGCGGCATGTTCAATTTCGATGAAGTGCGCTACGAATTTTTCCGCGACCGCACCGTGGCGTTTGAGGCACTGAAATCCGGCAATCTGGATTTCTGGATCGAATACATGGCGAAGACCTGGGCCACCGGCTACGATTTTCCCGCGCTCAAAAAAGGCGACGTGATCAGGCAGGCCATTCCCCACCGGATTCCCTCGGGCACCCAGGCCTTTTTCATCAACACCCGCCGCGCCAAGTTCAGCGACCTGCGCACGCGCAAGGCCATCTCCCTTCTGTTCGATTTCGCCTGGATCAACCACAACATCTTTGCCGATGCCTACAAACGCTCGCAGACCCATTACCCCAACTCGGTGATGGGCGCACGAGGTCTGCCGGATGCCGAAGAGCTGCGTCTGCTGGAACCGTTCCGCGACCAGCTGCCGCCGGAACTGTTCACCTCCGAATTCCATTTCCCGCAGCGTGACGGCAGCGGCAATATCCGCGAGGATCTGCGGCAGGCGCTGAACCTGCTGCGGCAGGCGGGCTGGGAATTTCGCAACCGGAAACTGGTCAATGCCCAGGGCCAGCCGTTCGAACTGGAAATCATGACGGAAACGCCGTCGTTCCAGCGCGTACTGCTGCCGTTTGTGAAAAATCTGCAGAAAGTGGGCATCGACGCCGAGGTGCGGATCGTGGACGGGGCGCAACTGAAAGCCCGGCAGGACAGCTTTGATTTTGACATCACCATCACCGTGCTGCCACAGACCGCCACGCCCGGTCAGGAGCAGCGGCTGTATTTTCACAGTTCGCAGGCTAACGTAAAGGGATCGAAGAATCTGTCCGGCGTACGCAACCCGGTGGTGGATGCCCTGCTGGACCGGCTGGTGGCCGCGCAGTCAATGCATGAACTGGTCGCTGCCGCCCGTGCGCTGGATCGTGTATTGTTATGGCACTATTACACGATTCCCCAGTGGTACCTGGATTACCACCGGATTGCTTACCGGAACCGTTTTGAGCGCCCCCCGCGTCCCGCCACCCTGAGCCTGGGTTTCCAGACCTGGTGGATAAAAGAAAACAAATGAGGAACCCGATGCTGAATGTGATTAGCCGAAATGTCCTGCTGCTGTGCGGCTTCCTGTGCTCTGCCCTGCTGCTCTCCTCCGCAGCCCGCGCCGACAGCGCTGTCATAACCGCCCACGGCATTGCCATGCATGGCGACCTGAAATATCCGGCAGACTTCACCCATTTCGACTACACCCATCCGGACGCGCCCAAGGGTGGCAGTGTGACGCTGTCCGGTTACGGCACGTTTGATTCCTTCAATCCTTATATCGTCAAAGGCGACTCCGAAGCCTATATCGGCCTGATGTACGACACGCTTACCGTTCATTCCAGTGACGAGCCGTTTTCCATCTACGGGCTGATTGCCGAAAAAATGGAATACGCCACCGACCGGTCCTGGATCATCTTCCACATCAATCCCAAAGCCCGTTTTCACGACGGCACGCCAGTCACGGCAGACGATGTGGTATTCACCTTCAATACGCTGGTGGAGAAAGGCAAACCGTTTTATCGCGCCTACTATTCCGATATCACCAAGGTGGAAGCGCTCGACAAGCTGCGCGTGAAGTTCACCGGGCGCGATGGCAAGAACCGCGAGCTGCCGCTGATTCTGGGCGATCTGCCCGTACTGCCGAAACATTACTGGCAGAACCGCGATTTCAGCGTGTCGGGCCTGGATATTCCGCTCGGCAGCGGACCGTACAAGCTGACCCGTTTTGATTCCGGCAAAACCGCCGTGTATGAGCGCGTCAAGGATTACTGGGCTGCGGATCTTCCGGTGCGCAAGGGCTTCTACAACTTCGATACCATCAACGTTGAGTACTATCGCGAAGACACCGTGCTGCTTGAAGCCTTCAAGAGCGGGCGCTACGACTACCGCGAGGAAAATTCCTCCAAGCGCTGGGCAACTGAATATGTGGGCCAGGCATTCGATCTGGGCAAGGTCATCAAGGAAGAACTGACCCACAAGAATCCCACCGGCATGCAGGCGTTCGTGATGAACCTGCGGCGCGATCTGTTCAAGGATGCCCGCGTGCGTGAAGCGCTGGACTACGCGTTTGATTTCGAATGGACCAACAAGCAGCTGTTCTACAACGCCTACAAGCGCACCAACAGTTTCTTTTCCAACTCGGATCTGGCGGCGACCGGTATTCCCGAAGGCAAGGAACTCGC
The DNA here is from genome assembly GCA_964491665.1 of uncultured Moraxellaceae bacterium. Taxonomy (GTDB): domain Bacteria; phylum Pseudomonadota; class Gammaproteobacteria; order Pseudomonadales; family Ketobacteraceae; genus Ch67. The sequence goes on along the minus strand of CAZBII010000142.1, from coordinate 7,705 downwards.
CATTCTGGAACCCTACCGCGACGATCTGCCGGCAGAACTGTTCACGCAACCCTATCAATCTCCCGTCACCGATGGCAGCGGCAACAACCGCAATAATGTGCGCAAGGCGGTGGAGCTGCTGAAGGCGGCGGGTTGGGAATACAAGGGCACTGATCTGGTCAATGTGGCCACCGGCCAACCGTTCAAGTTCGAGATTCTGCTTTACAGCAAGGACTTTGAACGCGTCGCCCTGCCATTCATCAAAAATCTGAAAAAACTCGGCATCGAAGCCAGCGCCCGCATTGTGGATACCACCAACTATGTGCGCATCATTCGCGATTTTGACTACGACATGATTATTGGTGGTTTCTCCCAGAGCAGCTCGCCGGGCAACGAACAGCGCGATTACTGGTTTTCGCAGTTTGCCGATCACAAGGGCAGCCAGAACTCCGCCGGCATCAAGGACCCGATCGTGGATGCACTGATCGACAAGGTGGTATCGGCCGATTCCCGCGACGATCTGATCGCCGCCTGCCGTGCGCTGGATCGTGTGCTGCTGTGGAATCATTTCGTTATCCCGCAATGGCACATCAACACACATCGCATCGCTTACTGGAACAAGTTCGCGCGCCCGGCGATCGCACCGATCTACGGCGATGTTGGTTTCATGACCTGGTGGATCGATCCGGCGAAAGCAGCCGCAGCCACACCGATTGCCAACCCTGACGCAGCGGCAAAACCCTGACATGCTGGCGTACATCATTCGACGACTGCTGCTGATCGTTCCCACCCTGCTGGGTATTCTTACCCTGAATTTTTTCATCATTCAGGCGGCGCCTGGCGGACCGGTAGAACAGATGATCGCGCAACTGGAAGGGCTCGAAGCCGGTACCACGGCGCGCCTGGGTGGAGGCACACAGGCAGAAGTGCGGCGCAGCAGCAACTCGCAGTATCGAGGCGCACAAGGACTTGATCCGGAGCTGATTGCCAAAATCGAAAAAATGTACGGCTTCGACAAACCCATCGGCGAACGCTTCCTCATTATGCTGAAAAGCTATGCCACCCTGGATTTCGGTACCAGTTTTTTTCGCGACAAGAAGGTCACCGACCTGATTCTGGAAAAGATGCCGGTGTCGATTTCACTGGGGCTGTGGTCGACGTTGCTGATCTATCTGATTTCCATCCCGCTTGGCATCAAGAAAGCCGTCCGCAGCGGTTCGGATTTTGATATCTGGACCAGCTCGGTGGTGATCATCGGCAACGCGATTCCGTCTTTCCTGTTTGCCATTCTGCTGATTGTGCTGTTTGCCGGCGGCAGTTACCTGCAGTGGTTTCCGTTGCGCGGACTGACCTCCCCCAACTTTGAAGAGCTGTCGACCTTCGGGCAGATCCTGGATTACTTCTGGCATCTGGTGCTGCCCATTACGGCGCTGGTGATCGGCGGATTTGCCACGCTGACCATGCTCACCAAAAACTCCTTTCTGGACGAAATCAGCAAGCAATATGTTGTCACTGCACGCGCCAAGGGGCTGACCGAAAACAAGGTGCTCTACGGCCATGTCTTCCGCAACGCCATGCTGATCATCATTGCCGGTTTTCCGGCGGCGCTGGTGGGTATCTTCTTTACCGGTGCGTTCCTGATCGAGATTATTTTCTCGCTCGATGGACTGGGGCTGCTGAGTTTTGAATCCGTGCTGTCGCGGGATTATCCCGTCATTTTCGGCACGCTGTTCATCTTCACGCTGATCTCACTGGTTGTCGGGCTGATCAGCGACATTACTTACACGCTGGTGGACCCCCGCATTGATTTTGAATCGAGAAGTTAACGGATGACGCGCAATCTGTTCAGACTCAATCCGATGAACCAGCGCCGTTTCCGGCGTTTCAGGGCCAACCGTCGCGGCTGGTACTCGTTGTGGATTTTCACGTTTCTGTTTGTGTTCAGCCTGGGCGCGGAACTGATCGCCAACGACAAGCCGCTGCTGATCAAATTCAACGACCAGTTCTACTATCCGGTCATGTTCACCTATTCCGAGCAGGAATTCGGTGGCGAGCTGCCCACCGAGGCGGACTACCGCGATCAGTATGTGCTGGACCTGATCCAGTCCAAGGGCTGGATTCTCTATCCGCCGGTCCGTTTCAGTTACAACACCATCAACTATGATCTGCCCACGCCGGCGCCCTCGCCGCCTGACGCCGTGAATTATCTCGGCACCGATGATCAGGGACGCGACGTGGTGGCGCGGGTGATTTACGGTTTCCGCATTTCCGTGCTGTTCGGTCTGACGCTCACCATCATCAGCTCGATTGTCGGCGTGATTGCCGGCGCGCTGCAGGGTTATTACGGCGGCTGGGTGGATCTGACCGGCCAGCGCTTCATCGAAATCTGGAGTTCTCTGCCGGTGCTGTTCCTGCTGATCATTCTGTCGAGCATCATCCGCCCGAATTTCTGGTGGCTACTGGGCATCATGCTGCTGTTCAGCTGGATGACGCTGGTGCCGGTGGTGCGCGCCGAATTCCTGCGCGGTCGCAACCTGGAGTACGTGAAGGCGGCGAAGGCGATGGGGCTGAACGACACGGCCATCATGTTCAAGCACATCCTGCCCAACGCGATGGTGGCCACGATCACCTTCATGCCCTTCATTCTCACCGGCGCGATTACCACGCTGACCTCACTGGATTTTCTCAGCTTTGGTCTGCCGCCGGGCTCGCCGTCACTGGGAGAACTGGTGTCGCAGGGGAAATCGAACCTGCAGGCGCCCTGGCTGGCGATGACAGCCTTCGTCGTGCTGAGCCTGATGCTGACGCTGCTGGTGTTTATCGGCGAGGCCTTCCGTGATGCATTCGACCCGCGCAATCAATAACAGGAAACCGCACGCATGAACCCCGCAGCAATTCACGAAACGGTTCTGACGGTCGACAACCTGTCGGTTTCCTTCTGGCAGGAATCGAAGGTAAACCAGGCCGTGCGCAATGTGTCATTCCAGCTGAAAAAAGGTGAGACCTTTGCGCTGGTGGGTGAAAGCGGCTCCGGCAAATCGGTTACGGCACAGGCCATCCTGAAACTGCTGCCGCGCACCGTCACGCAATACAACTCCGGCAAGATCCTGTTTGAAGGCAAAGACCTGCTGATCGCCAGCGAGCCGGAGCTGCGCAAGATTCGCGGCAACCGCATCGGCATGATTTTTCAGGAGCCGCTCACGGCGCTGAATCCGCTGCACACGGTGGAAAAACAGATTGGCGAAGTGCTGCGCATTCACAAAGGCATGGATGGCAAACAGGCCCGTGCACGCATTCTGGAGTTGCTGCATCTGGTCGGCATTCCGCAGCCGGAAACGCGCCTGTCGAGCTACCCGCACCAGTTGTCCGGCGGCCAGCGCCAGCGTGTGATGATAGCGATGGCACTGGCCAACGATCCGGAGATCCTGATCGCCGACGAACCGACCACTGCGCTCGATGTCACCATCCAGAAACAGGTACTCAATCTTCTGCAGGAACTGCAGCAGAAACTGGGCATGACCATCCTGCTGATTACCCACGATCTGGGCATCGTGCGCCGCTACGCCCATCGGGTGGGCGTCATGACCCAGGGCGAAATGGTCGAAATCAATGAGACAGAAGCCCTGTTCCAGCACCCGGCGCATGCCTATACGCAAATGCTGCTGGCGGCGGAACCCAAAGGCCTGCCGATTCCGGTGGACACCACCAATCCCACCATTATGGAAGTCAGATCGCTGCGGGTCTGGTTCCCCATCAAACGCGGCGTGTTCAAGCGCACCGTGGGGCATATCAAGGCCGTGGACGACATCAGTTTCACCCTGCAGAAAGGTTCAACCCTTGGTGTCGTGGGTGAAAGCGGTTCCGGCAAAACCACGCTGGTGCAGGCACTGCTGAAACTGACCCAGCCTGCCGGTGAAGTGAATTTCCAGAATACCGATCTGGTGCCGCTGAACAGCAAGCAGATCCGTCCGCTGCGCCGCAAAATGCAGATCGTCTTCCAGGACCCGTTCTCCAGCCTCAGCCCGCGCATGAGCATCGGCGAAATCATCCGCGAAGGTCTCGACATCCACCATATCGGCGCGCGCGGCGAGCGCGAACAGCGGGTCATTCAGGCGCTCCAGGAAGTGGGCCTTGATCCCGACATGCGTCACCGCTTTCCACACGAATTTTCCGGTGGCCAGCGTCAGCGCATTGCCATTGCCCGAGCGCTGGTAATGGAGCCCGACCTGATCGTGCTGGATGAACCCACCTCCGCACTGGACCGCAGCATTCAGGCGCAGGTCGTCGATCTGTTGCGGCATCTGCAGCAGAAACACGGCTTCTCGTATATTTTCATCAGCCACGATCTGAAAGTGGTGAAGGCGCTGGCGCATCATGTCATGGTGCTGAAAGACGGCAGGACCATGGAACAGGGACCGGCGCAGCAGATATTTTCTTCGCCGCAGACGGAATACACGCGGGAGCTGCTGAGTTCCGCCTTCAATCTCTGAACCGGATTTGCACAACAAGACGACCACAAAAAAAAGCTCCCGAAGGAGCCTTTTTCAATACCGGGAGCACCGCTGCTTACTTCTGCACGATCTCGGCGGCATCTTTCAGCGTACCCATGTAGTTTTCGAAATCCAGCTGTCCGAACCGGCTGGCGCCGGCAATGCTGGTCTGCACAATTTCGTCGGGTGACAGGTTGAATTCACCATCGACCACTTTCGTCAGCACCAGGATTTCCTGATCGCCGGTCGGTTGGCCCACCAGATCCACCGCACGACCGCCGTCTGCAGGGCGCGGCATCTCAAACAGCTTGCCAACAATCGGGCGTGCGACATCGGCGCTCTGGCGTGAAACGGCGGCTTTTTCGGTCCAGCTGACACCATAAGCGGAAGCGATGGCCTGCAGGGTTTCACCGGACTTCAGCTTGGCGATGATTTCCTCAGCGGTGGCCTTCGCCTTTTCCCGCGCATTCTGCAACTTCACCGTACCGCGCACCAGGTCTTTAACTTCGTCAAGCGTCTGGTCACGGGCTTCGTCGTGCTTGCTGACCCGAACAATTGCCACGCTGCCATCACCCAGTTCCAGCGCCTCGCTGTTCGCACCGTCTTTCAGGACAGTATCGGAAAACACAGCCTCGACCACCTTCTTGTCAGCAGCAATACCAGTGCCGCCAGCGCGGGTGAAGGGCGGCAGCTCCTGCACTTTCTTGCCGAATTTTTCGCTGATTGCGCTGAGGTCGCCTGACTCGTATGCAAGACGGTTCAGTTCATCAATGACCTCGTTCAGATGCGCTGCCGCCTTGTCCTGCACCAGCTTCTGCTTCAGCTCTTCCTTCTTCGAGTCAAAAGTGGCGACAGCGGCACGCTCAATTCCGGTCAGCTTGATGATATGGTAGCCAAACTCGGTTTTAACCGGCGCGGACATCTTGTCCTGTTCCAGCGCAAACAGTGCTTTCTCGAACGCTTCGTCATAGGCACCGTGACCGGCAAAATCCAGATCACCGCCCTGCCCGGCAGTCGCCGCATCATCCGAATATTCCTTTGCCAGCGCGGCAAAATCACCACCGGCATCCAGCTTGGCTTTGACTTCATTGATGCGGGTCTGGGCTGCGGCCTCATCCCGATCATCATTCACTTCCACCAGAATGTGGGAAGCGCGGCGACGCTCCTGATCATTGCTGGTGGCAACGTAATGCTCGTATTCAGCTGCCAGATCTTCTTCACTGACGGTGACGTCCTTGGCGAAATCTTCGGGACGGAACTGCAGGTATTGCACTGCGACCGTTTCCTGGGTGCGATACTGGGCCTTGTTTTCTTCGTAATAGCGGGTGACCTGCTCATCAGTCACCTCAATCTTGTCCTTGAAGCTGTCCAGTTTCAGTGTCGCAAAGGCTACATCACGCTTCTGGCCATCCAGCTGCACCAGGGTTTTCAGTTCATCGGAAGTGAGGAATGCACTGCTGCCGATGCCCTGCTGCAACTGCTCAGCCACCATGCCGTTGCTCAGTTCATCAAAGAAGCGCGCCGCCGTGTATCCGGCACGGGCCAGCACGGTTTCCAGCTTTTCCTGGGAAAACTGACCGTTTTCATCCTTGAACTGATCCATGCTGCGCACATAGCTCTTGATGGATTCCGGCGCCACAAACAAACCTTCATCCTTGATGGCCTGGGTCATCAGTTCCTTCTGGATCAGCGTCTCGATCACGCGGGGACGCAGCATGTCATCGGTAAAAATGGAGGTGTCGATCTTGCCGCCCATGCGTTGTGCCAATGCATCCCGTTGCGCGTTGATGGCACGGTCAATTTCTGCCTTGGAAATTTCCTTGCCGTTGACGCTCAGGGCAACATCGCTCTTGCCGCTGTTCAGGATGATGCCTTCTATTCCAAAGAAGGCGAAAGGCAGGATGAAAATGGCAAGCAATACCTTGCCCACCCAACCTTTCAGCAGATTGCGAAACTCTTGCATGCTCCAGGCTCCAGAAATGGCTGCATTTGTCGTTATTTGGCGCAAGGGATTATAAACGAAACCCGGCGACACGCGACCCCTGCGGGAGTCTAGTGATAACGGTTTGATTTGTAAATGGAATGTAACGGGGGAATGCAGGGGCGCAGGCCGCTGTCCGCAAACTGCTGCATGTGGTCCTGATCCTCTCACCCGCGACCCGCACGAGGCCCGGTGAGAGGGCCAGATTTTCATTTATACATAGCGAATAAAGTTCTTCCGGTCGAATTTGACACGGGGAAAGTACACCCCGTCACGGGCACGCTCACCTGCGCCAACCACCATCACCACTTCGGCGTCCTTCGGCAAATCCAGCAGCTTGCTGACGCGGACTTCATCCATACCTTCCATCGGACAGGAATCAAATCCATGGGCCCTGAACGCCAGCATCAGGTTTTCAGCCGCCAGCGCAACGCTCTTGATCGCCCAGACCCGCATATCCGATTTGGTAAAGGGACCGCGCGGCATCGGCTGGAACAAACCGGCCACGTGGGTAAAAGCTTTTTTGACGGCACCGATGCTGTAGAACGGCCCCTGCCAATAGGTCAGCTTCACACCGGTCGTATAGAAATCCTTCCAGTGCTTGGGAATTTTCTCCTGCGGCCACTGCGCGATGTTCAGCTTCGCAATCTCGGGCCAGTTCTTGGTACGGGCCACCACCACAATCAGTTCCGCCGCAGTGGTTGCGGCGTTCTGGCTCATGCAGGCTTCCACCAGCTTCTTCTTTTTTTCTGGCGACTGCACCACGTGGAATTCCCAGGGCTGCAGGTTGCAGGAACTGGGTGCCAGCAGCGCCATGTCCAGGCAGGCATCGAGCACTTCAGGCGGAATCTTGCGGTCGGTAAATTTGCGCACGGAGCGCCGGCTTTCCACTACCTGCCGAAATTCCTCGCCGTGATTTTCCTCCGGCGCCGGTTCGTAATAGCGTTTCTTGGCCTTGTAATCATAGCCGTCAATAGTCTTGCCCCGGCGCAGGGTCTCTTTCAGGTCATCCAGGAATCCGACCTTTTCTTCCGCTTCGTTTTGCACTTCCGACATGGCATTGATGCTCGCATGATGCTGTGAAGACTGACTACTCTACCAGTTCTGCAGAACCAATCCAGAGCGCCCCCAAATCCACTGGCGCAAAAAGCAAAAGCCCCCGGGAAGCGCATTCCCAAGGGCTTTCACATCTGGCGGAGCGGACGGGGCTCGAACCCGCGACCCCCGGCGTGACAGGCCGGTATTCTAACCAACT
>CAZBII010000141.1:0-12318 GCA_964491665.1 uncultured Moraxellaceae bacterium | reverse complement strand
CCAGCTTCCAGAACCTGTGCAACCGCCGCAGCGACCTGAGTTTCGACGAGTACTGGGCGAAGGATTCCAGCGCCGAGCTGTACCATTTCATCGGCAAGGACATCATCAATTTCCACGGCCTGTTCTGGCCGGCGATGCTGACCGGCGCCGACTACCGCACCCCCACCGCGATTTTCTCCCACGGCTTCGTCACCGTGAACGGCGCGAAAATGTCGAAATCCCGCGGCACCTTCATCAAGGCGGAAACCTACCTGCGCCATCTGAATCCGGAGTACCTGCGTTATTACTTCGCGGCGAAACTGAGTGCGCACATCGACGACATCGACCTGAATCTGGAAGATTTTGCCCAGCGGGTGAATGCGGATCTGGTGAACAAAGTGGTGAACATTGCCAGCCGTTCCGCCGGCTTCATTGCCAAACAGGGCGGCCGCCTGTCCACCCACAACGCCGAGCCCGACCTGCTGGCGGACGCGCAAGGCAAGGCCGCGCAGATCGCCGAGTTCTACGAACAGCGCGAGTTCGGCAAGGCCATGCGCGAAATCATGGCGATTGCCGACAAGGCCAACCAGTACATCGACGAGAAAGCACCCTGGGCACTGGCGAAGCAGGCCGGCAAGGAACAGGAAGTGCTGGACGTCTGCACCGTGGGCATCAACCTGTTCCGCCTGCTGACGATCTACCTGAAACCGGTGCTCCCGAAACTGGCCGCCGACACCGAGGCTTTCCTCAACGTGCCCGCCTTCCACTGGGAAGACTGCAACAACCTGCTGCTGGGCCACGCCATCAATCCATTCAAGCCCTTGATGCAGCGGGTGGACATGAAACAGATCGACGCCGTGCTGGAAGAAGGCAAGGCCGAAGCCGCCGCCGAGGCCCCCGCCAAGCCGAAAACCGCGCTGGACGAAGACCCGGTTTCCCCCGTCATCAATTACGACGACTTCGCCAAAATTGACCTGCGTGTGGCGAAGATTGTCGCCGCCGGTCATGTGGCCGGTGCGGACAAGCTGCTACAGTTGACGCTCGATATCGGCGGTGAAACCCGCAACGTTTTTGCGGGCATCAAATCCGCCTATCAGCCGGAAGATCTGGTGGGCAAACTCACCGTCATGGTCGCCAACCTGGCGCCGCGCAAGATGAAATTCGGCATGTCGGAAGGCATGGTGCTGGCGGCCGGTCCCGGCGGGAAAGACATCTTCATTCTGCAACCCGATGCCGGCGCCACCCCCGGCATGCGGGTGAAGTGACAACCACACGAGACAAGCACACGAGAGGGCTCCTTGCATGCCTGAATTTCTGCTGGTCCTGATCAGCACCATTCTGGTCAACAACTTCGTGCTGGTGCAGTTCCTCGGCCTGTGCCCGTTCATGGGTGTTTCCAACAAGCTGGAAACCGCGATGGGCATGGCAATGGCCACCACCTTCGTGCTGACACTGTCGTCGGTGCTGACCTATCTGACCTACACCTACGTGCTGGTGCCGCTGGATGTGGGCTATCTGAAAACCATGTCATTCATTCTGGTGATCGCCGTTACCGTGCAGTTCACCGAAACCGTGATGCGCAAGACCAGCCCCCTGCTCTACCGCGTGCTGGGCATTTTCCTGCCGCTGATCACCGTGAACTGTGCCGTGCTGGGCGTGGCGCTGCTCACCGTGAAGAAAGGCGTCGACAGCTTCCTGTACGCATTCCTCTATGGCTTTGGCGGCGCCATCGGCTTTTCACTGGTGCTGATCCTGTTTGCCGCACTGCGGGAGCGGATTCTGGTGTCCGACGTGCCCACGCCGTTCAAGGGCGCGTCCATCGGCATGATCACCGCCGGACTGATGTCGCTGGCGTTCATGGGCTTTTCCGGTCTGATCAAGATTTAAGGCACGCAGTATGGATCTTCTGATCAACAACCTCGAAGCAGTGGTGGCTCTGGTGGCCATGGCACTGCTGTTCGGCGGCATTCTCGGTTTCGCCGCCGTCAAATTCCATGTGGAAGGCAACCCCATCGTCGACCAGATCGACGACCTGCTGCCGCAGACCCAGTGCGGCCAGTGCGGGCATCCCGGCTGCCGCCCCTATGCGGAAGGCATGGCGGCCGGCGAGGAAATCAACAAGTGCGTGCCCGGCGGCGAAGACACCATCCGGGCCCTCGCGGATCTGCTGGGCCGCGAGTTCGTGCCACTGGATGCCGCTGCCGGCGACGTGCGCGAACACAAGGTGGTGGCGTTCATCCGCGAGGAAGAATGCATCGGCTGCACCAAATGCCTGCAGGCCTGCCCGATGGGCGCCATCGTCGGCGCCGCCAAGCAGATGCATACCGTGGTCGCCGACGAGTGCACCGGCTGCGACCTGTGCGTGGAGCCCTGCCCCGTCGACTGCATCGACATGATTCCAGTCCAGCCCACCCAGCAGACCTGGATCTGGCAACCCCCCGCCGGCATCGGCGCCCGCCCCGGTGACCTGATTCCCGTAAGGAACATTGCATGAAGGTAAATGCATGAGCCGTCGCATCTGGGACATCCCCGGCGGCATCCATCCGCCCGAAAACAAGCAGCAGTCCTCCGGCAGCACCATTCGCAAGGCCGCGGTTCCCACTCGCCTGATCGTGCCCGTGCAGCAGCACATCGGCGCGCCCGCCAAGCCGCTGGTGCAGGTGGGCGACACCGTTCTGAAAGGCCAGAAGATCGGCGAGGCCACCGGCTTTGTCAGCCTGCCGGTGCACGCACCCAGTTCCGGCGTGGTGGAAGCCATTGGCCTGCACGCCGTGCAGCATCCGTCGCAGATCGATTCCCTCTGCATCACCATCAAAACCGACGGTGATGACCGCTGGATCGAGCGCCAGCCACTCGCCGATTACCAGAGCCGTTCCAAAAAGGAAGTGCTCGACCGCATCCGTGACGCGGGCATCGCCGGCATGGGCGGCGCCGGTTTCCCCACGGTGGTGAAGCTGGGCCTGAAACCGGACACCAAGATCGACCAGCTGATCCTGAACGCGGTGGAATGCGAGCCCTACATTACTGCCGATGACAGCCTGATCCAGGAGCGCGCGGCTGACGTGGTGGCCGGCCTGCAGATCATGGCCTGGCTGATCGAGCCGAAGGAAATCCTGATCGGCATCGAGGACAACAAGCCGCAGGCGATTGAAGCCCTGCGCCGTGCCTGCGCCGACGCCAAAAACAGCGGCGGTCGCGCCATCGACGTGGTGGTGGTGCCGACCAAGTATCCGTCCGGCGGCGAGAAGCAGCTGATCCAGATTCTCACCGGCAAGGAAGTGCGCAGCGGCGGCCTGCCGGCCGATGTGGGCGTGGTGTGCCAGAACACCGGCACCGCCTATGCCGTAAAGCGTGCCATTATCGATGGCGAGCCGCTGATTTCCCGCATCACCACCCTGACCGGCGACGCCATCGCGCAGAAAGGCAATTACGAAGTGCTGCTGGGTACACCGGTGGCGGAACTGCTGATCAACGCCGGCATCCAGAAGGACAAACTGCACCGGCTGGTGATGGGTGGCCCCATGATGGGCTTCTCCATTCACGATCCGGCCGTGCCGGTAGTGAAAACCACCAACTGCATCCTGGCCGCCAGCGAACGCGAATTTCCCGATCCGGCACCGGAACAGCCCTGCATCCGCTGTGCGTCGTGCGCCCAGGCCTGTCCGGTGAACCTGCTGCCGCAGCAGCTGTACTGGTTTTCCAAGGCCAAGGAATTCGAAAAGGCCGCCCACTTCAACCTGTTCGACTGCATCGAATGCGGCGCCTGTTCCTACGTCTGCCCCAGCAGCATTCCGCTGGTGCAGTATTTCCGCTTCGCCAAGGGCTCGATCCGCGTGCAGGAGCAGGAAGCGCGCAAGGCCGATCATTCCCGCATGCGGTTTGAAGCACGCCAGGCCCGTCTGGAACGCGAGGAGCAGGAGAAGGAACTGAAACGGCAGGAACGCGCCAAGGCCGCCGCCGCGAAACAGGCCGTGAAGAAGGAAGCGCCGGTGGCCAGTGCCGCGCCGGCCGCTGCGCCCGTATCGGCCGCCACTGCTCCGGCCGCCGCCGCACCGGAAGCCGACGAACTGACCAAACTGCAGACCGCCGCCGCGTCCACCATGAAGCGTTACAAGGATGCACAGAAAGCGCTGGAAACCGCAGAAAGAAGCGGCTCGGAACATATCGACGCGCTGCGTGCCAAGGTGGAGCAACTGAAAGCCAAGGCCGACGCGGCGAAGGACGCGTTCGTCGCTGCCAAGGCAACAGAAAAGCCAGCAGAGCAGCCGGCAGAAAACGCCGCTGCAGCCGTTTCCGGCGATTCCCTTTCCACTGACCCGATGGAAGTGCTGAAACGCACCTCCGCCGCCGACTTCGAGGCCTTCAAGGCCGCCGAAACCGCGCTGGCAGAAGCAGAAGCCGCCGGCAGCGCCGACGTGGAGATGCTGCGCGCCCGGGTGCTGGAACTGAAAGCCCGTTCCGACGCCTCGAAAGCCGCCATGAAGGAAGCGCGCGCCAAACAGAAGGAAGACATTCAGGCCAAGAATGCCGGTGCCGATCCGCTGAAAGCCGCCAAACTGGAAGCCGCCAAAACCGGCGTGCTGCTGAAAAAGGCCCGCAAGGCACTGGAAGCGGCGCAGGCCAGCGGTGAAGGTGATATCGCCGCGCTCACACAATCGCTGCAGGACGCCGAGGCCGCCAACACCAGCGCCGAAGCGGCCGTGAAAAAACTGGAAGGGGTGGAGTAAAAGATGGCCCTGCTGAACGTAACCTCGCCCCACGTCCACAAGCCGGTGAACACCGGCGGCGTCATGCGTCAGGTGATCTACGCCACCGTTCCCGGCGTCGCGATCATGACCTATTTCTTCGGCTGGGGAACCCTGATCAACATCGCGCTGGCCTGTCTGGTCGCCGTTGTCTGCGAAGCGGCCGTGCTGAAGCTGCGCAACAAGCCGGTAGCCTTCTACCTGCAGGATTACAGCGCCGTCGTCACCGCCCTGCTGCTCGCCATTGCCATTCCGCCCACTGCGCCCTGGTGGATGACGCTGGTGGGCACCGCCTTCGCCATCGTGGTGGCAAAACACCTGTATGGCGGACTGGGCATGAACCCCTTCAACCCCGCCATGATCGGCTATGTCCTGCTGCTGATTTCCTTTCCCAAGTACATGACCACCTGGCTGCCCGCTGCCGGCGTGCAGGAAACCGTGTCGGCACTGGACCCGTGGCAGGCGCTGCAGCTGGTCTTCACCGGCCAGATCAGCGGCGTTGACAGCTTCAGCGGCGCCACTCCGCTCGACACCTTCCGCACCTATGCCGGCCAGCACACCGTGCTGGATTCCAATCCGGTGCTGAACGGCATGTTCGCCGGTTACGGCTGGGAATGGGTGAACGTGGCCTTCCTGCTCGGCGGAATCTACCTGATCGCGCGCCGGATCATTACCTGGCACATTCCGGTGGGCATGCTGGCGGGCATCTTCTTCCTGTCCGGCTTTTTCAACACGGCGGTAGACGCCGACAACTATGCCAGCATCCTGTTCCACCTGTTCAGCGGCGGCACCATGCTGGGCGCGTTCTTCATCGCCACCGACCCGGTCACTGCGGCTACCAGCAACAAGGGCAAGGTGATCTACGGTCTGCTGATCGGCGTGCTGGTGTACGTGATCCGCACCTGGGGCGGCTACCCGGACGCCGTGGCCTTCAGCGTGCTGCTGATGAACCTGGCGGCGCCCACCATCGACTATTACACCCAGCCCCGCGCCTACGGCCACAAAAAGCCCAACAAGGGCTTGGCCAAGCCGGATTGAGGAACCAGACGCCATGATCGGCCAAGCCGTATCCCGCAACAGCATCGTACTGGGCCTGTTCGCCATCGCCACCACCGGCATGATTGTGCTGACGGCCAACCTCACCCGCGACAAGATCGCCGAGGAAAAGGAAAACGCCCTGCGTCGCAGCCTGCTGGAAGTGATGCCGGCCCAACTGCTCAACAACAACCTGCTGGACGACAAGATCAGCGTGCCAGGCGATCCGCTGCTGGGCACCACAACCCCCTTTCCCGCCTACGTGGCCCGCCAGGATGGCGTGCCGTCCGGCGTGATCCTGCAGGCAGTGGCGCCGGAAGGCTACGGCGGCTCCATCAACCTGCTAGTGGGCGTGAGCAGTGCCGGCGAAGTCACCGGCGTGCGGGTGATTCCACCGCACTTCGAAACCCCCGGCCTGGGCGACGCCATCGAGCTGCAAAAATCCAAATGGATTCTGTCGTTTAACGGCAAATCCCTGGCCAACACTGCGGAAAAGAACTGGCATGTGAAGAAGGATGGCGGTGAATTCGACGCCTTCACCGGCGCCACCATCACGCCGCGCGCGGTTGTGGACGCCGTGCACAAGGCGTTACTGTATGTCGACAAGAACAAGGCCAGCCTGCTGGCGGCCCCGGTTGAGACAACCAGCCCTGTTGAGGAAAGCAGCCATGGCAGCTGATCTGTACCGCAAAATCACCATTGAAGGTCTGTGGAAGAACAACCCCGCACTGGTGCAGGTACTGGGCATGTGTCCGCTGCTGGCGGTGTCGGGATCGGTGGTGAACGCGCTGGCGCTGGGCCTGGCCACCATCGGCGTGCTGATGTGTTCCAACATTGCCGTGTCGCTGCTGCGCAATGGCACCACCGAGGCAGTGCGTCTGCCGGCGTTCGTGATGATCATCGCGTCATTCACCACCTGCGTTGAATTCCTGATGAACGCGTTCACCTACGAACTCTATCTGATCCTGGGCATCTTCATTCCGCTGATCACCACCAACTGCATCGTGCTGGGCCGCGCCGAAGCGTTCGCCAGCAAGAACGGCGTAGTGGCCTCGGCATTGGACGGCTTCATGATGGGCGCCGGTTTCACCGCCGTGCTGACCCTGCTGGGCTTCATCCGCGAACTGGTCGGCACCGGCGGCGTGTTCGCCAATATGCACCTGCTGTTCGGCGACATGGCGCTGAACTGGCACGTGCAGCTGATCACCGACTACAAGGGCTTTCTGGTGGCGATCCTGCCGCCCGGCGCGTTCCTGGTGCTGGGCCTGCTGATGGCGGGCAAGAACATCATCGACGCCAACATGGCCGCCCGGGCCGCTGCGGAAAAAGCCAGGGCAGAACCGGTCGCCAGCCGTCGCGTGCGCACCACCGGCACGATCTCCTGAATCGGCATGAACAAAGAAAAACGCGCCGAGATTTTCCGCCGCCTGCGCGAACACAATCCCAATCCCACCACGGAGCTGGCCTACAGCTCCACCTTTGAACTGCTGATTGCCGTGATCCTGTCGGCGCAGGCCACCGACGTCAGCGTCAACAAGGCCACCGCGAAGCTGTACCCGGTGGCCAACACCCCGGCGCAAATCCTCAAGCTGGGCGTGGCAGGACTCAAGCCCTACATCCAGACCATCGGCCTGTTCAACACCAAGGCCGAGAACGTGATCAAGACCTGCCAGATCCTGCTGGACCAGCACGGCGGCGAAGTGCCCGCCGACCGCAAGGCCCTGGAAGCCCTGCCCGGCGTCGGCCGCAAGACCGCCAACGTGGTGCTGAACACCGCTTTCGGCCAGCCCACCATGGCGGTGGACACCCACATCTTCCGCGTCGCCAACCGCACCGGCATCGCCCCCGGCAAAAACGTGCTGGAAGTGGAGAAAAAACTGCTCAAGCATGTGCCGGCGGAATTCCTGCAGGACGCCCATCACTGGCTGATCCTGCACGGCCGCTACGTATGCACCGCCCGCAAACCCCGCTGCGGCGCCTGCGTGATTGAAGACCTGTGCGAATTCAAGGGCAAGACCGAAGAATAACCCCGGCGAACAGTTGCCCGCCGCCTGCCATTTCTCTATAAAGGGGCAACCTCACTCTGATCCAACCTGACTCTGTGGAACCACTCCCATGTTCGACACCAAACTGCTCGAAATCCTCGTCTGCCCCGCCAGCAAGGCCAAACTCGACTACGACGCCGAGCGCCAGGAACTGATCTGTCTGGCCAGCAACCTCGCCTACCCGATCCGCGACGGCATTCCCGTCATGCTGGAAGACGAAGCGCGCCAGATCTCGCTGGACGAAAAGGAAATGTACAAGAAAAAATTCCGCGCCAGCGGCCAGTAATCCGCACAACCGGAGACACGTCCCATGAGCGAAACCCTGTTCACCAAAATCATCAATCGCGAGATCCCCGCCAACATCGTCTATGAAGACGAGCAGTGTCTGGCCTTCCGCGACATCAACCCGCAAGCGCCGATGCACATCCTGATCATTCCGAAGAAACCGATTCCCATGCTGGTGAATGCCGACGCCGCCGACCAGGCCGTGCTGGGCCACCTGCTGCTGAAAGCCGGCGAGATCGCACAGCAGGAAGGTTACGGCGACGCATTCCGGCTGGTGGTGAACAACGGCGCCAAAGCGGGCCAGACCGTGTTTCACCTGCACGTGCACATTCTGGGTGGCCGCGGTTTCAGCTGGCCACCGGGCTGATCCAGCGCCATGCACACACAGACCCATCAGCGATTTGACTGTGGCAACGGCACATTGCATGCCGAAGTGCTGGAGCCGCAGCAGCCGGCCACCGCCTGCGTGATCTGGCTGCATGGACTCGGTGCCAGCGGCGATGATTTCGTACCCGTGCCGCCGCACCTGAAACTGCCCGACAGCCTGTCGGTGCGTTTCATTTTTCCCCATGCGCCTGACATGCCGGTCACCTGTAACGGCGGCTACATCATGCCGGCCTGGTACGACATTCTGGAACTGTCGGAAATCCGCAACATCAACGTGAACGATCTGCATACCAGCTGCACGCGCATTGCCGCGATCATGCAACAGCAGATTGCGCAGGGCATTGCGCCGGACCGCATCGTGCTGATCGGCTTTTCCCAGGGTGGCGCCGTGGCTTATCACACCGTGCTGGCCTTTCCGCAGAAACTGGCGGGGCTGATCGCACTGTCCACCTATCTGCCCAGTCCGGACACGCTGGAACAGGCCGACCGCAGCGCCAACCAGTCCACTCCCGTGCGCATTGCCCACGGTGATTTCGACGACATGGTGACAGAACGGGCCTCGCGTCTGGCGTTCGACTGGTTACAGCAGCAGGGATATGACGTGGAGTGGAAGCGCTATCCGATGGCGCATGAGATCTGCATCAGTGAAATCCGGCAGATCGGGGAATGGTTGAAGGGGATGTTGGGCGCCGGGTGATGACTTCACCCGACGCACACAGCAGAGAGATCGCAAAAGACTGATCAGGTCAGATCAGCGGCGCAGCTTCGACAGCAGACGCAGCATTTCCAGATACAGCCACACCAGCGTGGCCAGCAGACCCATCGCCGCAAACCACTCCATGTATTTCGGTGCGCCATACGCCACACCGTTTTCGATGAAGTCGAAATCCAGCACCAGATTCAGCGCCGCAATCGCCACCACCACCAGACTGAAACCGATGCCAATCGGGCTGGCTTCATGGATGAAACCCATGCCTTCCAGTCCGAACAGACGCATGCCGATATTCACCAGATACAGCAGGCAGATCGCGCCGGTAGCCGCTGCAATGCCCAGCTTGAAATTCTCGGTCGCCTTGATCAGGCCAGTGCGATACGCCATCAGCAGCGCCGCCAGCGTGCCAAAGGTCAGGCCCACCGCCTGCAGCACAATACCCGGATAACGGATTTCAAAAAACGCCGACACCGCACCAATGAACAACCCCTCGGCCAGCGCATACAGCGGCGCAATGATCGGCGCGGCAGTCTTCTTGAACATGCAGATCAGGGCCAGGATAAAGCCACCCACCGCACCGCCGATCATCAGGGGCATCAGCAGCGGATTCATCTGCTTCACACCGTCTGCCGCCGCCTGCATCGACTCCCAGGCCATCCCCCAGGTCACCAGCGAGGTAATCAGGGTCAGCGCCAGCAGCATGGCAGTCTTGTTGACCGTGCCAGCCAGCGTCATCGGCTGGGCGCTGCGCTCCGTCTGGGAAAAGGCCTTGTCATTCAATAGGGGATTACTGGTACGCATGGAAACTCCTTGTCATGGGGGAAGGATTCCCTTGCAGGCACAGGCAAACCCGCAGCGCTACACTGCGGGGCATCAAGACATGCAAAGGATCGTGCTCTGAGCTTAGCCGCAGGCCCGTTCCAAGGCAATCGGGACAGGCCGGGGTAATGGAACAGGACTGAATCAGTCCACGCCATCCGTGCGCTTCTGCGCATTTTTCTTCGCGAGTTTTTCGGCCCGACGTTCCTGCCGCACCCGCAGCTGGTTGCTGCCAATATGCCGCTCGCCACGCTTCTTCGCCAGCTGCATCTGCTTTTCCCGCTGCTGGTAACGGGCAATCTGCTCCGGATCATGCTCGTTGTAGCAATGATGACAGCTCACGCCCGGTACATAATGCGGCGACTGCTTGTCGTCTTCGGAAATCGGACGGCGACAGGCATGACACTGATCGAAATGCCCTTTCTGCAACAGGTGATTCACTGTGACGCGATTGTCGAAAACAAAACACTCGCCTTCCCACAGTGACTGCTCCGGCGGCACATCGTGCAGATACTGCAGAATGCCACCCTCCAGGTGATACACCTCGTCAAAGCCCTGCTCTTTCAGATAGGCCGTGGACTTCTCGCAGCGAATGCCGCCGGTGCAGAACATCGCCACCTTTTTATGCTTCGCCGGATCGAGGTTTTCCTTCACATACTGCGGAAACTCGCGGAAGGTGGTGGTGTTGGGATTGATCGCGCCCTTGAACGTGCCGATCTCCACCTCGTAATCGTTGCGCGTATCCACCAGCACCACCTCCGGATCGGAAATCAGCGCATTCCAGTCCTTCGGCTTCACATAGGTGCCCACCACCCGGCGCGGATCGATGCCCTCCACGCCCATGGTGACGATTTCCTTTTTCAGCTTCACCTTGGTGCGGTAGAAGGGTTCGATGGTGTCGAAGGATTCCTTGTAACTCAGATCGGACAGACGCGGATCGCGCCGCAGATACTCCAGCAGGGCATCGATGCCGGCGCGGCTGCCCGCCACCGTGCCATTGATGCCCTCCTGTGCCAGCAGCAGGGTGCCTTTCACATCATGCGCCAGCATGAAATCCAGCAACGGCTGCCGCAGGGATTCGTAATCAGGCAGGGAAACAAACTTGTACAGGGCGCACACCACATACGGGTGGCTGGTGTTCTCAACAATCATGCTGTCCTCGCGGGCTGGAGCGTAAGTCCAGAGCGGTTAGGGAAAATGGCTCAGGCAACCGGCGGACGCGCCACCAGGCCGGCGCGCATTCTACCCCAGCCGGCCAGCCCGCCGAAAGAAAGCACCTTAGTCTCCCCGTTTGGTACCCAGCAGCTCGATCTTGTAGCCATCCGGGTCCTGCACGAAGGCCAGAATAGTGGAACCATGCTTCATCGGACCCGGCTCACGGGTAATCACCCCACCCTTCGCCCGGATACGGTCACAGGCGGCATACACATCTTCCACCTCCAGCGCGACATGGCCGTAGCCCGTGCCCAGATCGTAGCTTTCAGTATCCCAGTTGTGGGTCAGTTCAATGGCCGCCTGTTCTGATTCAGGACCATAGCTCACAAAAGCCAGCGTAAAACGGCCATCGGGATAATCCTTCCTGCGCAGCAGGGTCATGCCCAGTACATCGGTGTAAAACGCAATGGAACGGTCGAGATTGCCGACGCGGATCATGGTGTGGAGAAGACGCATGGAATGCTCCTTGATAGCGGTTCAGACGGTGAATGGGTAACGGGGGAATACTTTACCAGATCGGGGATGGGGTGTTGGGGGCTGGAGGCATCCAGCGACGTATCTGCAACGAATCAATTTCATACAGCTGACATGGTGTTGGAGTGTCGGCGACATGCCATTGGATACATGCAACCTCCCCGGAACATCATGCCGACCTGCCATTGGACTAACAGGAAATGAGGACAGGACTTGCGCCCTGCCCTCATTGATCATTCAAACCGACTCAGGTGCCGGCGCCGCCTTCTTGCGACGACCGCCGGGGAACCGCACAGCCAGATCATCGTAGATTGCCTTGGCCTTCGCCACACCGTTCGCCGCGAGCAGCTTCACGTTGTGGTAGAACATCATGGCACCCTGCAATGCATCGGAACCGGTCAGCATCACCGAGTCATCCAGCGCCGTCATCAAGGGACGCAGACGACGCTGGTAACCGGCCAGCCGCGCATTGCTGCTGACACTCCGGTTTAACAGCGCCAGACTTAGGAAAACCGGCACCAGATCCGCGTGCTGGTTGGCATATTCCACGCTCTTGTTCAGAAATGGGGCATTTTTCTCCCCCAATTTGAAC
This sequence comes from uncultured Moraxellaceae bacterium, assembly GCA_964491665.1. Classification (GTDB taxonomy): domain Bacteria; phylum Pseudomonadota; class Gammaproteobacteria; order Pseudomonadales; family Ketobacteraceae; genus Ch67. Next base: position 30 of record CAZBII010000141.1, on the reverse strand, counting down.
AGCTCCTTGCGCTGCTCTGTACTGGCCGTT
>CAZBII010000140.1:0-12445 GCA_964491665.1 uncultured Moraxellaceae bacterium | reverse complement strand
ACGCTGATCGGCATGAACGGTGTGCCGATCGAAATCCAGATCCGCACCGAGGACATGGAGGCGATGGCCAACAACGGCATCGCGGCGCACTGGCTCTACAAATCCGATCCCGATCCGGCCGGTGGTGCACAGAACCGGGCGAAGGAATGGCTGAAAGGTCTGCTGGAAATGCAGCAGCGTGCCGGCAACTCGCTGGAATTCATCGAGACGGTGAAGATCGACCTGTTCCCCGATGAAGTCTATGTGTTCACACCCAAGGGTGACATTCTCGAACTGCCGTCCGGGGCCACGCCGGTGGATTTTGCCTATGCCGTGCACACCGATGTCGGCAACAGCTGTGTCGCGGCGCGGCTGGATCATCGTCTGGTGCCGCTGAGTACCACCATCCAGAGCGGCCAGACCATCCGTATCATCACCGCGCCGGGCGCCTGCCCCAATCCGGCCTGGCTCAGTTTCGTGACTACCGCGAAAGCCCGCGCCAACATCCGCCATTATCTGAAAAACCAGCGCCGTTCCGAATCGGTGTCGCTGGGGCGGCGTCTGCTGGACAAGGCGCTGGGCTCGTTTGAACTCAATCTGGATGCCATTCCGCCCGAGCGCATCCAGCAGGCCCTGGATCTGTCCGGCTTCAAGACGCTGGACGATCTGCTGGAAGACATTGGCCTGGGCAACCAGATGGCGCAGATTGCCGCGCGCCGCCTGCTGCCGCTGACGCAGCAGGACACCGCCACCGATGACAAATCCAAGTCGCCGCCGCTGGTGATCCGGGGCGCCGAGGGCATGATCATCAATCTTGCCAAGTGCTGCCGGCCGATTCCCGGCGATTCGGTGGTGGGACATCTCAGTTCCGGTCGCGGCATGGTGATCCATCGCGACAACTGCAAGAACATCGCCACCGAGATGAAGGAAAATCCGGAGAAATGCCTGTCGGTGGAATGGGCGGCGGATGCCGAGGGCGAATATTCGGTGGATCTGCGGGTGCAGATGGAAAACGAGCGCGGTGCGCTGGCGGTACTGGCGTCGCTCATATCGCAGACCGATGCCAACATCGAAACTATCAACCTGAAGGAAAAGGATGCCCATCTGTCCGTGGTGAGCCTGCGCATCACGGTGCGCAACCGCAAGCATCTGGCGCGCGCCATCCGTCGCATCCGCACGCTGAAAGCCGTTACCAAGATTACCCGGATGCGCAACTGATTCTGCAACGCGTGCATGCCGTTTTGTCGTTGCTGCCGTCCTTTCTGTTTCGTTATCTGTCTTTCCGAAAATCGTAGTCATCAGACTTTCAAGGAGCCCTCCATGAGCAAGCGCGACATCATTTCCACCGACAAGGCACCCAAGGCCATTGGCACCTATTCGCAGGCGGTAAAAGTGGGCAGCACCGTGTATCTGTCGGGCCAGATTCCGCTGGACCCGGTCAGCATGACCATGGTGGATGCGAATATGGAAGCCAGCATCGTGCGCGTGTTTGAAAATCTGAAAGCGGTGGCGGAAGCGGCGGGCGGTTCACTGCAGGATGTGGTCAAGCTGAACGTGTTCCTGATTGATCTGGCGAACTTTGCCCTGGTGAATGAAGTGATGGCGCGCTATTTCCAGCAACCCTATCCGGCCCGCGCGGCCATCGGGGTGGCATCGCTGCCACGCGGCGCGCAGGTGGAAATGGACTGCGTGCTGGAACTGGGCGCCTGAACTGTCATGTCTGCCAAGCCACCGCTGATTCTTGTTGACGGCTCTTCCTATCTGTATCGCGCCTTTCACGCGTTGCCGCCACTGACCACCTCGAAAGGCCAGCCCACCGGCGCGATCAAGGGCGTGCTCAACATGCTGCAGAAACTGATCAAGGACTATCAGCCGCAGCATATGGCGGTGGTGTTCGACGCCAAGGGTAAAACCTTTCGCGACGATCTGTATCCGGAGTACAAATCCCACCGCCCGCCGATGCCGGATGACCTGCGCTCGCAGGTGGAGCCACTGCAGAATGCGATCCGCTGGATGGGGCTGCCGCTGCTGATTGTGGAGGGTGTGGAGGCCGACGACGTGATCGGCACGCTGTGCGCGCAGGCCAGTGCGCAGGGCATGGACACATTGGTGTCCACCGGCGACAAGGACATGGCGCAGCTGGTGAATAATCACGTGACGCTGATCAACACCATGACCGACTCGATCATGAATCGCGAAGGCGTGATTGAAAAATTCGGTGTGGCACCGGAGCAGATCATCGATTACCTGACGCTGGTCGGCGACAGCGTTGATAACATTCCCGGCGTGCCGAAATGCGGGCCGAAAACCGCGGTGAAATGGCTGCAGGAATACGGCTCGCTGGACGGTGTCATCGCCAACGCCGATCAGATCAAGGGCAAGGTCGGTGAGAATCTGAAAGAAAGCTTGAGTTATCTGCCGCTGTCGAAACAGCTTGCCACCATCAAGCTGGATGTTGCCCTGGAACAGCAGCCGCAGGATCTCACGCTCAATCCGCCTGACAAGGAAAAACTGTTCGAGCTGTACAAGGAACTGGAATTCAAGGGCTGGATTGCAGAGCTGTCGGATCAGGTAAAAGCTGATCCGGCGCAACCCGGCCCAGCAACCGGCGACCTGTTTGCCGGCGACGCCACTGCGAGCGTCCCGCCCGCGTCCGTCATTCATGAATACCACTGCATCCTCACCGAACACGATTTCAATCTTTGGCTGCAACAGCTGCAAACCTGCGCGGTATTTTCCTTCGACACCGAAACCACCAGCCTCAATTACATGGATGCCGAACTGGTGGGCCTGTCGTTTTGCATCGAGGCGGGCAAGGCTGCGTATGTGCCACTGGCACACGATTATCCCGGCGCACCGGATCAGCTGGATCGCGACTGGGTACTGCAACAGCTCAAACCCTTGCTGGAAGCCGAAACACCAAAAAAAATCGGCCAGAACCTGAAATATGACAAGAGCGTGCTGGCCCGCTACGACATTCACATCCACGGCATCGGCTGGGACACCATGCTGGAATCCTACGTCATCGATTCCACCGCTACCCGGCACGACATGGACAGCCTGGCGCTGAAATATCTCGGCCACAAAACCATTGCGTTCGAAGACATCGCCGGCAAGGGCGCCAAGCAGCTCACCTTCAACCAGATTGCTATCGAACAGGCCAGCGAATATGCGGCCGAAGATGCCGATGTCACGCTGCGCCTGCATCAAACGCTGTGGCCGCAACTGGAACACGAGACGTCGCTGCGCACAGTATTTGAAGAAATTGAAATGCCGCTGCTGCCGGTGCTGTCGCGCATCGAGCGCACCGGTGTGCTGATCGACACGCAGATGCTGCGCCTGCAAAGCCAGCAGCTGGCCAAACGCATGCTGGAACTGGAACAGCAGGCTTACGAAATCGCGGGCCAGCCGTTCAATCTCGGCTCGCCCAAGCAGCTCGGCGAAATCCTGTTTGAAAAGCTCGGCATTCCCGTGCTGCAGAAAACACCCACCGGACAACCGTCCACGGCGGAACCCGTGCTGGCGGAACTGGCGCTGGATTACCCGCTGCCGAAAGTGCTGATGGAATATCGCGGCCTCAGCAAACTCAAATCCACCTACACCGATAAATTGCCGGAGCTGATCAATCATCGCAGCGGCCGCGTGCACACGTCCTATCAGCAGGCAGTGGCCGCCACCGGACGCCTGTCATCCACCGATCCCAACCTGCAGAACATTCCTGTGCGCACGGAGGAAGGCCGGCGCATTCGTCAGGCTTTCATTGCGCCGCAGAACTGCAAGCTGGTGGCGGCGGATTATTCGCAGATAGAACTGCGCATCATGGCGCACCTGTCCGGCGATGACAGCCTGCTCAGCGCCTTCAAGAAGGGGCTCGACATCCACAAGGCCACCGCAGCGGAAGTGATGGGTGTGTCCATCGACGACGTCACCCACGACATGCGCCGCAATGCCAAGGCAGTGAATTTCGGTCTGATCTACGGCATGTCGGCGTTCGGCCTGGCGAAGCAGCTGGGCATTGGTCGCAAGGAAGCGCAGGACTACATCGACCGTTACTTCGAGCGTTATCCCGGCGTGCACCAGTACATGGAAAACATCCGTGCCACCGCCGCGCGTCAGGGCTATGTGGAAACCCTGTTCGGCCGCCGACTGTATCTGCCGGAAATCAATTCCAGAAATGTCCCGCGCCGGCAGGCCGCCGAGCGCACCGCAATCAACGCACCCATGCAGGGCAGCGCCGCCGACATCATCAAGCGCGCCATGATCGCGGTGGATGGCTGGATACAAAAAGACCAGCTGAAATCCCGCATGATCATGCAGGTGCACGACGAACTGGTGCTGGAAGTGCCGGAGCAGGAGTTGTCCCTGGTGACCGAAAGGCTGCCGCAACTGATGCAGAATGCAGCAGTGTTAACGGTGCCCTTGCTTGTGGAAGTTGGTGTGGGGGATAATTGGGAGCAAGCTCATTAGGTTAGGCAATCCCCCAATGTTGCCGTCAACCGGGTGGGCTTACATAACCAGAAAAAAAGATGAAGGATCATCTGCCGGAACTTTGGCGGCGCATCAGGGAAGAAATTTTCCTCTTCAGGTGAACTTTTTCCGGAACGGCCCGTCTTAATTCATGAAGCTAAGGCAGCAATCCCCAATCAGCCGATTCTTCGGCTACAGCAAACCGGCTTTCCCCCAAGAGCCGGACCCTGGCCGGTAGTTCGCCCCAAGACTACCGGCTTTTTTTTGTCTGCGATTTGGCGGGTGCCATGCTGCCGTGAGTGTCACTTGAACGGTAAGGGTTTTTTCGATGGATGAAGTAATCCAGTACCATTTGAATGAGCTTAGGACGGCCCGGGATCAGTCAGATCCGGCCCACTGCAATGCTGAACTGTATCCGGACGAGCGTGTCGTCATCGACATTGGCTGCGGCATCGGGCAGTTCTTTCTGGCTTCCGACATGCAGGGAAGGGTGGCCATCGGTGTCGATGTGGACCCGGTGGCTGTCCGGTACGGCATCCGGCATTACGGCGAACAGATTCATTTTGTGCTGGGCGATGCCAGTCGCATTCCTCTGCCGGATGAGGTGGCCGATCTGGTGGTGAGCCGGGTCGCGCTGCCCTATACCCATATCCCCAAAACCGTGCGCGAGGTACGTCGCCTGCTGCGACCGGACGGCCGCTTCTGGGCCACCCTGCACAGTCGCGAAATGGTGCTGAAATGGCTGCGCGATGCCTGGCGGCAGCGGCACTACAAAAATGTGTTGCGTCAGCTGTATGTGCTGCTCAACGGCTACCTGTTCAAGTATCTGGGCGTGCTGCTGCCATTCAAGGGCAGGATCTACGAGAGCTGGCAGGATCTGGGCCATTTCTGTCGCGTGCTGGAGAAGAACGGCTTTGATGTGAAGACTGAAAAGCGCGGGCGCCACCATGTTGTCGAAGCCCGTGTTCGCAAGTTGCTGCTGCTGCCGTTGCTGCTGGTTATGGAGCAGCTGGCGCTGGATATTGCCTGAAAGCCGGCCTGTTTCAGAGCGAGATGGCGGTGCGGCGATGCGCTGGTCTGCAGAGGCTGGCGGCGCCGCGCCGGATCAGATAACCCACTTCAGCCGTTGCGGCAGCACATCCCGGATCTTGATGCGATCATCGCCCGGGATGACCGGCAGCAGTTTGACCTGCAGCCAGTACGTGATCAGATACACCATTCCCATGCCGCCCATGAGCGCCCAGGTTTCCCAGGATTTGGATGTATCGATGTGCAGTTGCATCAGGAACCAGCTGGGCACCGCGCTGATGGAGGCATGAAACAGAATGCGTGCCAGCGCTCCCCACGGGAAAACGGTGGCCGCCGTCAGGTTGAGATAGTAGCGAATCGCCACGATGTAGGCGCCGGCCAGCAGACCCGCCGTGATCACGGATGACATGGGCGCGCCCTCCATGCCAAACAGTTCCACCAGCGAAATGGTAACCACGATATTGCTGACGACGGTGAACAGCGTAATCCAGATCAGGATGCCGGTTTTGCCGATGACACGCACGATCACGTTATAGGTGGACACGCGGAACACCAGCACGCAGGTGTAGATCTGGAAAATGATGGCGCTTTCCTGATACTCGGCGGAAAACAGCGCAGGAATCAGCAGCGGCCCTACCAACACGAAAAACACCATCACCGGATACAGGAACAGCGCCATCATCTTGATGGCGTTGTGCCACAGATCCAGCATGCCCTTGACATTGTTGGCGTTGAACAGCGCGATGAACTGGCGCATCAGCAGATTGTCCAGCGCGTTCTGCACCACGTTCACAAAGGGAATCGGCATGGTGCCACGGGTATATTCGGCATACTGCGCGGGCGTGAAATAATTACTGATGATGATCTTGTCGTTGTAGCCACCCAGTTCGAACATGCCCTGCGATGCGCCGATGGGCAGCGCATATCTGAATTGCTGTGCCAGCGTAAAGCTGGAACCATCCTTGGGGTCGTGCGAGTTTTTCAGCTGCATGGCCAGACGGAACAGGGTCAGCGCCATGAAGGTGAACTGCACCGCATAGAATGCCACCAGGCATTCAAAGATGTAGATCAGATCCTTGTCGAAATGGATGGGTATGAAAACAACGAAAAAGAATCCGAGATTGAAAAAGAAATCCACTTTGACAAAGGTGCCCACGCGGTTGGCGGAAATCATCATGGGCTCAAAGATGGTGGCGGGAATCTGGAAAAACGCGATGAGGGATATGAACAGAATATATTTGGGCAGATTGGGATTGCTGAGCAGGCTTGCCAGCAGGTCATTGCTCACCGCCAGTCCCAGCGAGGTAATCAGGGCGATGCCCAGAATCACGCAGAACGTTTCAAGGACGTATTTGCGTTTTTCGCGCGTGTTGGGCAGGAAATAATACACGCTGTGCGGAATGCCCAGCACGAATGCCCAGGTCGCAATGTTCACGATCAGCTGCACATGCAGATAGTTGCCGTACTCTTCCTTGGTGAAGTAGCGGGCAAATACAACGCTGAGTGCAAAAATGCCGATCTGCTGAACAGCCTTTCCCGCAGTTGTAAAAAACAACTGAGATCCAAACTTCATTCTGAGTCCTCATGCGGAGCTTGCCGAGACAGCGAGGGCCCTTCGGCGGAAGGTGCAAGTCGGTTCCTGCTGCGAGAAGTTCTCCTCGAGCGTTGGCAGGGATACCGGTAATGCGAGCGAGCGCTATTCTAGAGCAGTGAACCTGCGCAAGGAATATCGTTTAACCATTTCCCCAGTTCTGGCTACAGATAGTGACGATTTTCTCACATTCCGTGCGCAATCGGCGGTTCGTAGCCGAACCAGTCCGCCAGCACGGCGCGCGCTTCATCGACACCGGTTTTGTCGAGGGAGGAAAACAGTTGGGCCGTTACCTGATCCCCCAGGGGCTTTATGGCTTTGCGGACAGCCTGCAGGGCGCTGGCGGCGGGTCCGCGGTTGAGCTTGTCACACTTGCTCAGCAGGATATGTACCGGCATTTGATAGTGTTTGGCCCAGTCCAGCATCATCAGGTCGAATTCCTTGAGCGGATGGCGCACATCCATTACCAGAAACAGACCGGCCAGACACTCGCGCTTTTCCAGATATTCACCCATGTTTTTCTGCCACTCGACCTTGAGGTGTTCAGGCACCTGGGCATAGCCGTAGCCGGGCAGGTCCACCAGTTTCCACTCGTCGTTGATGCGGAAGAAGTTGATCAGCTGGGTGCGCCCCGGTGTTTTGCTGGTGCGGGCGAGCTTGGTCTGGTCGGCGAGGGTGTTGAGTGCGCTGGACTTGCCGGAGTTGGAACGGCCGGCGAAGGCGATCTCGATCCCCTGTTCCGGTGGACAGCGGCGCAGGTCCGGCGCGCTCAGATCGAAGCGGGCCTGACGCAGTACGGCGGTAAAGGTCTTGAGGTTCATGCGGATAATGACCGGCGGGCGTGGGGGAGGCGGCATTGTCCCCAATATGCCTTATCCCGTAAAGGACATTACCGCTTGCTGAGGGATTGGGATATAATCGCCCGGCTTTTTGCAAGCGCGTTTGGATCGAGAGAGGGTTCCGACGACGGGAACCGCGCCAACCACCGTTATCAGATTTCGACTGGTATCTTGACAAGGGTTCGACTATGAAACGACTGATGATTGCTTCTGCTGTTCTGGCCATGGGTTTTGCGGTTTCCGCTCAGGCTGCTGAGCCGCCTGCGAAATACAATATGTACTGCATCGCCTGCCACGGCACTGGCGCTGCCGGTGCACCCAAGGCCGGCGACAAGGCTGCCTGGGAACCCCGTCTGGCTGTCGGTGTGGATGGCCTGGTGGCCAGCGCCAAGGCCGGCAAGAATGCCATGCCTCCCATGGGTCTGTGCAACGACTGCACCGACGCCGATCTCAAGCAAGTCATTGAGTTCATGACCAAGTAACCCGTCAGACCAGGCCATCCCCAGGGATGGCCTTTTTTCGCACACAGGAATCACACTATGAAATTGGTAGCAAAGACGCTGGTGTTGGCCGCGTTGTTTGGGGGTGTTGTGAGCCTGGCCCATGCCGCTGGGGATGCCGAGGCGGGCAAGGCCAAGTCGGCGGTCTGCGGGGCCTGTCACGGCGCTGACGGCAACAGCATGGTGCCCAGCTTTCCCAAGCTGGCGGGTCAGAACGAGGCTTACCTGATCAAGCAGCTGCAGGACATCAAGAGCGGTGCCCGCGCCGTACCGCAGATGGCCGGCATTGTACCGGGCCTGAGCGATCAGGACATGGCGGATCTGGCAGCCTATTTCGCGGCCCAGAAAGCACAGGTGGGAGCGGCTGATCCGGCACTGGTGGCGCTGGGTGAGAAGCTGTTCCGCTCTGGCAAGAAGGAAGCCGGTGTGACTGCCTGTTCCGCCTGCCACGGTGCCAATGGTCTGGGCATGCCGGAAGCCGGTTTCCCTGCACTGTCTGGCCAGCATGCAGCCTACGTCGAAGCCCAGCTGAAGGCGTTCCGCGCCGCAGGTCGTGAGGATGCTGAAGGCGTGCGTCGTACCAACGATGGCGAAACCAAGATGATGCAGTCCACCGCTGGCCGTCTGAGCGATGGCGACATCAAGGCGCTGTCCAGCTATATCAACGGTTTGCACTGATACTGTCGGTCATACCGGAAAAGGCAGCCCAGGCTGCCTTTTTTTATGGCACAGGGCGGATCGGCGGCAGGAACCCTTGTCCAGGCGGGGCTGTCTATGGCGGACCGTCCGTTTCAACCAGAAGGAAGAATGATAATGAACAAGCTGTCTGCGTTTGTGCTGGCGCTGGTCGTGATGCTGGGCGGGCAATCTGCTGCCCTGGCGGCGACCTTTCAGGAAGGTGTGGATTACGAAGTGCTGGAGCAGCCCGGCAAGATCGAGGTTCCCGGCAAGATCGAGGTGCGGGAGTTTTTCTGGTACGGCTGTCCGCACTGCTTCCAGCTGGAATCCAGCCTGGAACCCTGGGCCAAACAGTTGCCGGCAGATGTGCATTTTGTGCGCACGCCGGCGCCGATGAATGACAACTGGGTTGCCCATGCCCATGCGTACTATGTGGCAGACTCGCTGGGCAAGCTGGACACGATTGGACCCGCCCTGTTCAATGCCCTGCATGTGAAGAAGCAGGAAGTGTTCACCCAGGAGCAGCTGGCGGCCTTCTTCAAGGGCTTCGGTGTGGACGAGAAGGACTTCAACAAGCGCTACAACTCCTTTACCGTGCGCACCAAGGTGCGGCAGGCGAAAACCCTGAGCCAGCAGTACCGGCTGCGCGGCGTGCCGGCCTTTGTGGTCAACGGCAAGTATCTGGTGAAGGGCAGGCAGGGATCGGCTCCCGCCGACATGCTGAAGGTGATTGATTTCCTGGCAGACCGGGAGCGGCTGGCGGGCAAGTTCACCCCGGCGGCGCCGTGAAGTTGTCGTCCCGTACCAGAAACTTTCATCGTCAGCACCTACACTGAAAGCCTGGCATGACGGTTCTCTTGCAGGTCGGAACACCGTGACATTCAGCATCAACCCTACCGCTCGCTCCGCCACCGCAACGCCGCCCACGGTGTTGCGGCTGCTCAGCTACAACATCCAGGCGGCGATCGGTACCAGTTCCTTTCATCACTATGTCACCCGCAGCTGGCGCCATGTGCTGCCGGACTGGCGCGGCTTGCAGCGCCTGGACCGCATTGCCGAGGTGCTGGCCCACTATGACCTGGTGTCGCTGCAGGAAGTGGATGGCGGCAGCCTGCGCAGCGGCTTTGTGAATCAGGTGGCCTATCTGGCGGACCTGGCCCGCTTCGAATACTGGTACCAGCAGCTCAACCGCAATCTGGGCAAGCTGGGGCAGTACAGCAACGGCGTGCTGTCGCGTTTCGTACCCTATGAAATCGAGGACCACAAGCTGCCGGGCCTGAAAGGGCGCGGCGCCATCGTGGCGCGGTACGGCGATGCCGACAACACGCTGGTGCTGGTGAACCTGCATCTGGCCCTGAGCGAGCGCGCCCGTTTCCGCCAGCTGGATTATGTGCGCGAACTGATCCAGCACCACGAGCATGTGATCGTGATGGGCGACATGAACTGTCGCAGCGACCAGATCATCGACACGCCGTTGCGCGACACCCATCTGCTGCAGGTCAACGGCAACCACCACACCTATCCCAGCTGGAACCCCACCCGCAACATCGACCACATCCTGGTCAGCCCCAGTCTGCGCATCAACCATGTGAAAGTGCTGGATTACGACTATTCCGACCATCGCCCCATCGCAATGGAAGTGCAGCTGCCGCCACAGCTGGCGCTGGCACTGGGCGAGCCGGGCGGCACGGCGCCGGTCGTCACCCGCAAGGCGTGATCCCCTCCGCGTAATTCCCCCATTCTTTGCCTGCGCAATCCGTGGGCTTTTCTATACTTGCAGTTATCGGCCCACGACTCATGCAAGGCGCGCCCCATGGCGGAACCCGCTGCCCACAACTGGAAGGAAAAATACCTGACCGCGCTGGAGGAATTCGAATCCAGCCACAAGAAGGACCAGCAGCGTCTGGACCTGCTGCGGCGGGGTCTGGTGCGGGTCAGTCTGGCGGCGGACGGTCTCGACAAGACGCTGGACCAGCAGCTGGATGAATTGCGCACCGGTCTGCGCAGCAGTCGCGACATCAATACTCTCGAGCCGCTGGTGGCGCAGCTTGAACGGACCATTGTGGCACTCGACGATCGCCGCAAGGATGATCACGGCGCACTGGAGCGGTTGCTGGACTCCCAGCTGGAGGAATGTCTGGCGCTGGATCTGCCGCGCCAGGACAAGTCCGAACTGAAGAAACTGCGCAAGGATCTTCCGGGTCTGCTGGGGGACAAGGGCGCGCAGCTGGAAATCTGGAAGCGGGTGCAGGCGGTGCAGGCGAAGGTGCGCGCCAGCCTGCAGCAGAAAATCGGGGAGCTGAGCGCCAGTCGCGGCAGTTTCCTGTCGCGCCTGTTTGCCGGCGCCGCGCCGAAGAACGCGCCCGGCTCTGCGCCTGCCGATGCGGAACCCGATGTCGTGCCGCAGCCGGCTCCTCCCGCCGCGCCGGCGGGCGTACAGCACAATCCTGCCGAATTTGAATTGCATATCGCGCGCAACAATGTTGGTGTCGCGGTGGCGTCAGCGACGGCCGGTGCGCCAGATCCACAGCTGCTCGACCGGTTGAGCCAGCTGCTGTGCAACCTGCTGAGCCATCTGGAAGTGCCGGTGGAATATTCCACCCGCAAGGAGCAGCTGGTGGGGCGCATCATGGCGCCGTTCACGCTGGAGCATCTGCCGGAATTTCTCGATGAAACCACCCAGCTGGTGGCGTCGACCCGTCTCAGTGCGCAGAAGGAATTTGAAAGTTTTCTGGTGGCGCTGCACCAGCGTCTGCTGGATGTGCAGGAATTTCTGGTCACCGCACGTCAGGGAGAGGAGCGTTCGCAGCGCAACCAGGAACGGCTCGACGCGGACGTGCGCAATGAACTGAAGGAAATGCGCGTCAATGTCGCGGGGATCGACGATCTCGGGCGCCTGCGCGTTGAAATCGAAGGCATGGTGAATCGCATCGTGGCGGCAGTGGATTCGTTCCAGAGTGAGGAAAAAGTCCGGCGCGATGAGGTGTTCGGGCGCATTGAAACGCTGGCCAAGCGCATGGAGTCGATGGAAGCGGAAGCTTCGGAACTCAAGAGCAGTCTGGAGGCACAGCGCATGGAAGCATTGCGCGATGCGCTGACGGAACTGCCCAACCGCGCCGCCTATGACGAACAGATCGAGCGCGAATATTCCCGCTGGCGCCGGCACGGACGGCCGCTGTCCATTTGCGTGGTGGATATCGACCATTTCAAGTCCATCAACGACACCATGGGTCATCTGCGCGGCGACAAGGTGCTGAAGCTGGTAGCGCGGGAAGTGTCGCGGCGCGTGCGCAGCGAGGATTTCGTGGCGCGCTACGGCGGCGAGGAATTCGTGGTGATCATGCCGGAGACCGATCAGCAGT
>CAZBII010000139.1:0-12501 GCA_964491665.1 uncultured Moraxellaceae bacterium | reverse complement strand
ACACCGCTGGTAAATGCCTGGGAATAGGCTTCGTAATTGGCGGGGGTGGGAAATTCGATGAGGGCCTGGGTGACCAGATCCGGCCGCCCCGTCATCCAGTAAATGCATTGATACCAGCCACTCAGAACCGCATCCACGACAAAATAGGTGTAATCGTTGTAGGGCGCGATGGAGTAGAACTCCAGCTGGGCCTGCTGGCCCTTGACCGCCAGCTGGGAAGAGCCACGGTAGCAGCGTCCGTGCAGGGCCTCGTAGTGGGTGATGATATTGAGGGCTTCGCCCAGTGTGGTGGCAGTCATGGCGGCGAGGCCTGCATAACCGAAGCGGGTGATGCTGCTCTGCCGGCCGAGGATCAGGCCGATGTCGGGGTGGCCGGTCTGGCGGATGGCGCCATAGCCAAGACGCATCAGGTAAACCAGATCGATGCGGTTGTCCCCATCTTGCAGTTCGCGGGGGTTGAGGTCGGCGTCTGCCAGCAGACGGTCCACCGAGGCGCCGAGGGTGGCAGCGCAGTCCAGCAGGTAGGAAATGTAACTGGCGGTGGTGTCTCCGATTTTCATCAATCCGCTACTGCCTGTGATGGACGGGAAATTGGCCACATTATATATGCAAGCGCCAGAATTGGGACTGCGGCAGAAGTTGGTTGTTTTTTGCGCGGGGGATCACAGTCGGCCTGTTTCCCGGGTCACTTTCGGCGGCGATACCGTACCCTAGAATGTGAGCACCCCTCAAAAGGCTGGCTACACTAATAGTAACTTTATTTTTTCCTGGCATATGGGCGGTTGCAGTGACAGCACCGCTGTTTTGGCAAGGGATTTTCACTGGTAGATGCCATGCTCGATTCAGCATATTCAAACGAGGCAGTCCTGTTTTTCGAAAAGGATCAGATCTCCAAGGAGATGACCTGGTCCGAATTCGAAGCCATTCTCGACGGTGTGGTCGGTATCAATGACTATGCCGGCGAGAAGGTGCAGGCCGCGTTTGTGGTGGTGAATGGCCGGCTGAAAGTGAACGGCGTGGTGCTGTTCAGCATTGGTTTCGACAAACAGGGTTTTGCCGATCGCAGCTGGAATCTGCCGCTGCGGCATCTGGTGGATACCGGGGGCAGTGGCCCGGATCTGGGCGCCGGTCCGATCAAGCTGGCGTGCAAGAGCCAGTGTTCGGTGGCGTGGCATGCCGGCATGCTGTGGGACCCCGATCTGTCGCCGCGTACCAATACCTTTGTTCGTATTCGCGATGCCATTGCCGAGAACAAACTGCATTTGCCGGTTTCCAGTGACGAGCCGGTTCCCGTCATGGCGCCGCAGCAGCGTCCGGTGGGTAACTGGGGAGTGGCACCAGTGGCGCCGGCTGCTTCCGCCTGGGGTACGCCGGGCATGTCGGGCATGATGCCGCCCACGCTGGGGTCGCCCTGGGATGCGGGCAATGATACCGGTCTGAGCGAAGCGCAGCTGACGGCGCTGGAATCCGAACACCGCAACAAGATCGCGGCACTGATCAAGCAGCAGCGTTTGCATATCCAGACGCTGACTACCGAGAACCAGCAGAATATTGCCTCCACCAAGCTGCACTACGAAAAAGAACTGCAGCTGGCGAAGATCGAGATTGCGCGTCTGCGCAGCGAGCATGAATCCCTGCACAGTCAGAACATCGCCCTGCGCGAACAGAATGAGGCGCAGCGCAAGCAGCTGGAGATGGTGAAAAAATCCCGTGAGCTGGAAGTGCAGAACGCGCAGCGCAACGAGCAGGCCGAAATCGATGCGTTGCGCACCCAGTACGAACAGCTGATGGAGCAGAAGATTCAGGAAGCGACTGCCAAGCTGAAAGAAGACATCGAGCTGCGCAACATGGAGCTGATGCACCGCCACGAGGTGGCCAAGCAGCTGCGCGAGGAATTGTGCCAGCTGCGCAAGGACAAGATCCGGCTGGTCAACGAAGGCGGCGACAAGTTTCTGGAGCGACTGGAATCGCTGGGCATCAGTTTCATTGCATTCCATCCGGGTGCGGGTCATGTGTCGATTCTGCTGTCGGACATGGCGGCCTACATGGAAAACCCGATTGCCTATGCCGCCGACAAATGTCTGGTGTCGGAAGAGCATTACCGGCGCTGGCTGGCGCATTACCAGAAGCCGGAGTGTCAGGCGCCACTCACCAATGACAAGGTCTGCGCCTGCCGCATTCGCCGGGTGGATGTGCCCAGCCAGTTTCTGGTGGGTGAATCCGATCGCTGCGACAAGCACAAGCCGCGGTCGTTCGGCGATAACGTTGTCAACTTACGCGGCTGAGTCCTGACCGCTATAATGGGGAATCGCAATCCAGGTGATTCCCCTGTGTTTTTCCCGCCACATTCCGATCTTGAGCACTTCCTGCAGCAAATGCCTGTGCTGGTGGACAGCGGTTTGCTGCAGTCACCCATTGTCGAATCTCTTTCGTATCCACTGTTTGTCGCCCATGACGTGCAAGTGGATGTGCTGCGTCTTGATCGCCTGCATCCCGTCATTTCCGGCAACAAGTGGTTCAAGCTCAAATACAATCTGGTGCATGCGCTGCGAAATGGGCAGCATACGTTGCTGTCGTTCGGTGGCGCCTGGTCCAATCATCTGCATGCGCTGGCATTTGCGGCGCAGCTGACGGGATTGAAGTGTCGGGGCTTGGTGCGCGGTGAAGAGCTGGATGCGAATGCCAATCCCATGCTGCAGGATGCGCAGCGCTGGGGCATGCAGCTGGAATTTGTGACGCGCAGCCGTTATCGCGACATGACTCGCGGAGAGTTTGTGGCGGATGATCCGGGCGTGTGCGTGATTCCCGAGGGCGGCGACAATGCCTTGGGCGTGCTGGGCTGCATGAGCCTGCTGCCAGCCGATACGGGTGAGCTGTTCGATCAGGTCTGGCTGCCGGTGGGCACCGGTTGCACCTTTGCCGGTGTGCGACTGGCACTGCCGCCGTCGGTGCGGGTGCAGGGTGTGTCGGTGCTGGCAGGCGAGTGGCCGCGTCAGCAGATGGAGCAGCGGTTGCGGCAGTGGCGGTTGCCTGCCGGATCACCCTGGCATCTGCTGACGGACTATCATCAGGGTGGTTACGGCCGGGTGTCGGCGCCCTTGTTGAGTTTCATCGCGGAATTTGGCGACAATACCGGCTTGCAGCTGGACCCGGTCTATACCGGCAAGGCCCTGTTCGCGCTGTGCGATCAGGTGCGGCAGAAAAAAATTCCCGCTGGCAGCCGTGTGTTGTTCATTCACACCGGCGGCCTGCAGGGTGTGCGCGGTTTTCAGAATGTCGCAGGGTAGCGGCTCACTACAGGACCAACTCCGATGGCAACAAAAGATTCCTTCCGCAACGTGGGTTTGATTGCCCGCCCCGGCAGTCCGCAGGTGGTGGAGACGTTGCAGACCATTATTGCGTTTCTGGATGCGCGCAACATCAAGCTGGTGCTGGATGAGGACATCAAGGACATGATGCCGCACGACGGCCACCAGCGCGGCAATCGCAAGATGATCGGCGAGACCTGCGATCTGGTGATTGTGGTGGGTGGTGACGGCTGTCTGCTGGGGGCGGCCCGTGATCTGGCCCGTTACAAGGTGCCGCTGCTGGGTGTGAACCGGGGGCGGCTGGGATTTCTCACCGATATTCTGCCCAGCGAAGTGGAGGAGCGCATCAGCGAGGTGCTGGATGGCGAGTATGTCTCCGAATACCGCTTTTTGCTGGAAGCGCAGATCAAGCGCGATGGCAAGATCATGGCGGAGAACTCGGCGCTGAATGATGTGGTGTTCCACTCGGGCAACACGGTGAAGATGCTGGAGTTTGAATTGTTCGTGGACGGCGATTTCGTTTATCGCCAGCGCTCGGATGGATTGATCGTGTCGACGCCCACCGGCTCCACCGCATATGCGCTGTCCGGCGGTGGTCCTATCATGCATCCGCGTCTGGATGCGATCGTGATGGTGCCGATGTTCCCGCACACACTGAGCAGCCGTCCCATCGTGATCGACGGCAACAGTGAGATCAAGATTTACGTGTCACCGACCAACGAAGTACATCCGCTGCTGAACTGCGATGGCCAGCGCGGCGCGTCGCTCGATCCCGGCGACTGGATCTATATCCGCAAACGTTCCCATCCGCTGAAACTGTTGCATCCCAGCAGCCACAGTTTTTATGAAGCCTGCCGTTCCAAGCTGGGCTGGAGCGAAGTTCTTTGATTATCGGCAACGAACCGGTGAGCGGCTACGACATCATTGGTGATGTGCATGGCTGCGCGCAGGCGTTGCGTTTGCTGCTGCAGGAACTGGGTTATCAGGAACAGCAGGGTGTGTGGCGACATTCGCAGCGCAAGGCTGTGTTTGTGGGTGACATCATCGACCGGGGTGGGCAGATTCGCGAATCCATGCAGCTGGTGCGACGCATGGTGGATGCGGGCAGTGCCTGGCTGGTGCTGGGCAATCATGAATACAACGCCGTGGCGTTTGCCGCGCCGCTGGAGTTTGCGCCGGACAGTCCGCAGCGCCAGTTCCAGCAAAGACTGGAGCGGCATCTGCGCGAAACGCTGCAGGAATACCAGTTCCACCCGGAAGAATGGCGCGACACGATTGCCTGGTTGCGCCGGCAGCCGCTGTGTCTGGAGTTCACCCATTTTCGCGTGGTGCATGCCTGCTGGGATCCGTTGCGGATCGGGCAGGTGCGTGCATTGCATGAAGGCTGTCCGCTGCAGGATGATGTGTTTCTCGGTGACAGCATGCAGCGCGGCACGGAAGCCTATCGCGCTGTCGAGCGTCTGCTGAAAGGCACCGACATCCGCCTGCCGCCGGGCGTGAGCATCCTTTGCGCCGACGGTATCGAGCGTAATCGCATCCGCACCAAATTCTGGAAGAAAACGCCGGCCACTTACGGCGATGTGCTGTTCCAGCCCGACAAGCTGCCGGAAGAATGGATGCAGCGCACGCTGACCGAGCAGGACAGGCAACGTCTGCTGCATTACAGCCAGCAGGAAAAGCCGCTGTTCGTTGGCCACTACTGGCGCAAGGGCACGCCGCGGCTGATTCGCGACAATATCGCCTGTCTGGATTACGGCGCCGTCATCAGCGGACGGCTGGTGGCGTACCGGATGGGTGACGAATCCCGGCTCTGCAACGAGCAGTTTGTCTGGGTGCGGACCGGCAGCTGACAGGCGCAAGCAATTCTGCCTAAACTGAACAGGATATCGGGACTACATGAACGGACTGACAGAATGAACGGACTGACTGATCCATGCGTCTGAAGGGAACTTCCACATCATTGTTATTGTGGGCCGTGCTGACAGCGGTGCTGGTGCTGATGAGCGGCTGGATGCACCAGCTGGCGAATCGCACGCCGTCGCGCCAGGATGCTCACCAGATCAATCTCACCCTGCAGTACGAGGTGCAGCAGCTGCAGGACATGCTGCGGTGGGTGGCAACCCTGCCGTCCAGCCAGCTGGAATCGATTGCCAGTCCGGCCGATATTCGCCTGATCGTCAACAGCAGTGACGTACTGCTGTTTCATGTGGGGCCGGAATGGGAGCAGGAGCGGCAGGCCCTGCTGGTGAATCTGGTGAATTTTCTGGAACAGCCGCTGGACCAGACACTGGGCGTTACCTACTGGCGTGATCAGGTGTTGCTGGTGGCGGTGCACCGGGATGGCGATCGCAGGAATCTGGCGGGCGTTTTTCTCAATGCCTGGCTGCAGAAACTGGTGACGGCCACCGGCATTCATCTGAAACTGGTGACCGGCGAGGCAGTGCAGGCACTGCTTCAAAGCGGACACGCAGTGCTGGAGTTGCCGGCCATGCTGGGCAAACCTGTGTATGTGGAAGGCAAACCCTTGCTGCTGAACGAAGCGATTCCGTTCCGCTGGTGGCTGGCAGCACCGGTGGCGGCCTTGGTGAGTGCGCTCATCGTCTGGTTTTTCCATTATCGTCCGGTGTGGTGGCGTCTGCGGGAAATGGTGCAGCAGTTGCGTGCCATCATGCAGGCCAGTTCCTTTCGCGAGCGCGTGCCGGTGTCCGGCAAGGATGAGATTGCCGATCTGGCGGTGCAGTTCAACAGCCTGCTCAGTTCGCTGGAATACAGTTACAACCTGATGGCAAAAACCAATCTGGTGACGACGGAACTGCTGTCGAAGGTGGATGTGCAGCAGCCGTTGCCGCAGGAGCGCGGCGATGAGCAGACACTGAAACAGAGCCTCGACATGGCGTCGCGCCTGAATGAGGCGCTGCAGAACAACAGCATTGAACTGTATCTGCAACCGGTGTTCGCCCGTGATCGCACCACGGTGACCGGTTATGAAGCGCTGAGCCGCTGGATGGATTCCGAGTTGGGCATGGTGTTGCCGATGGAATATCTGGCAGTGGCGGAAAAAGCGGGGCTGACCGAGCCGCTGACCGAGCTCATGCTGCACAAGACCTTCCAGCTGTTGCGCCGGCTGCCGCAAACCTCGCAGCCGTTGACGGTCTCGCTGAACCTGACTGCCGCGCAGCTGTTCGCGCCGGGGCTGATGAACTTTCTGGCGAGCTGTGACGAGGAGGAACGCAAGCTGTTTCCCCGTCTTGAAATGGAAGTGAAGGAGTCCACCCTGACGCGGGATTTCGATCTGGCGGCAGCGCTGGTGGCAAGATTGCGCGAACTGGAAATCGGGGTGTGCATCGACGATTACGGCCTCAGCCGCTATTCCCTGATGTATCTGCAGAAGCTGCCGGTCACGGCCATCAAGCTGGCGCGGGTGTTCAGCGAGCGCATCTCCTGGGAGCCGCGGGAAGTGGCCTTCATCGAGGGTGTGGCGCGGTTTGCCGGTGGCCTGGGGGTGCGGGTGATCGTGAAAAATCTGGAGAACGAGCAGCAGCTGCTGAGCCTGCGTCCGGATCTTCCCGTGGAATATCAGGGCCTTGCCCTGGGCGGCCCGGTCCCGATGGAAGTGGTGGTACGGGGCTGAATGCGCGGACGTTGGTGATATAATGCCGGCCTTTGCCGCAGGAGCCTTCCATGACGCTCGACGAACTCATCGCCTCCATCACCCCTGAAACCTATGAAAACCTCAAACGTGCCGTGGAGCTGGGCAAGTGGGCAGACGGCACCCGCCTGACGCCGGAGCAGCGTGCCAACTGCATGCAGGCCGTGATTGCCTATGGTGAGCGCAATCTGGCGGAAGAAGAGCGGGTGGGGTTTATCGACCGGGGCACCAAGGAAGAAGGCGAGGTGTGTGGTGACGATCATGCCCACGAACACGAAGAGCAGCCGGTGCGTTTCCTCAACTGAGCATTGCCGTCACAAAAGGCGCGATCACCAGCGCGCCTTGTCCCACATGTGCGGATTGGCCCAGAACTTTGGATTGAGCCAGTCCGGCACCTGCTTGTAGGTTTTCAGATCGTAGCCGTAGAACACCCGCGTCACCCCGTTGTCTTCCATCACCGCCCGGCGCCGCATGGCCACCGCGAGAAAATCCGCATCCTGCCAGTCCGCATGCTGTTCCGGCAGCCATTCCAGCAGCACCCGACTGGCCAGCAGATCCCGCGCTTTGGCAATCAGTGCGCGCAGGCGCGGCCGGGGCAAAGCAAAACAGCTGCTGTCGATGAACACCAGATCGAAGCGTTGCTGGAAGCTGTCCTGCAGCACGGATTCAGCGTCGGCAGCTTTCACCCAGAGAATATGCTGCAACTGTTCCTGATCGATAACGGCCTGAACCGGCAGGGGAAATTTCATCGGGCGCTCGCATTGAGAAAACAAAAGGGGTGGGACATACTTTCCGCCATTATCCGTGAAATCCCTCGTTGGTGAAAACCGTTCTGCAGGAATCCCGTTCATGAGAGAAAACAACGCGCCCCGCACCATCCGCCTTGCCGACTACCGTCCGCCGAATTACCTCATCGACACCACTGATCTGGATGTGCGCATCCATGACGATCACACCGATGTCACCGCCACCATTCGCTTTTACTGCAACCCGGCGGTGGCCGATGCACCGGGCAAGCCGCTGGAACTGGTGGGCGCCGCGCTGGAGCTGCGTGGCCTGCAACTGGATGGCCGTGCGCTGGCCACGTCCGACTACAGTGTGCAGGACGAACAGCTGGTGATTCCCGGTGTGCCGGCGCAGTTCACGCTGATCATCGAAACCCGCATCAATCCGAAAGCCAACACGTCGCTGGAAGGGCTGTACCTGTCGAAAGGCATGTACTGCACGCAATGCGAGGCCGAAGGTTTCCGCAAGATCACCTACTACCTGGATCGTCCGGATGTGATGGCCAGGTTCCGCACCCGCATTGAGGCCGATAAAAAGTCGTGTCCGGTGCTGCTGTCGAACGGCAATCCGGTGCAGCGCGGTGATCTGGGTAACGGCCGTCATTTCGCGGTGTGGGAAGATCCGTTCAAGAAACCCTGTTACCTGTTTGCGCTGGTGGCGGGTGATCTGGCGGTGGTGGAAGACCGCTTCACCACCTGTTCCGGTCGCGATGTGCTGCTGCAGATTTTTGTCGAGCCGCACGATCTGGACAAATGCGATCACGCCATGGCATCGCTGAAAAAATCCATGCGCTGGGACGAGGAAGTCTATGGCCGCGAATACGATCTGGATATTTACATGATCGTGGCGGTGTCGCACTTCAACATGGGCGCAATGGAAAACAAGGGGCTGAATATTTTCAACACGTCCTGCGTGCTGGCCAATGCGGCGACGACGACCGACGCCGGTTTTCAGCGGGTGGAAAGCGTGATCGCGCACGAATATTTTCACAACTGGAGCGGCAACCGTGTCACCTGTCGCGACTGGTTCCAGCTGAGTCTGAAGGAAGGTTTCACCGTGTTCCGCGACCAGGAATTTTCTGCCGACATGGGGTCGCGCACGGTGAATCGCATCGATGATGTGGCGATGCTGAAAACGGTACAGTTCGCCGAGGACTCAGGCCCGATGGCGCATCCGGTGCGACCCGACAGTTATATCGAGATCAACAATTTCTACACCACCACCGTTTACGAGAAAGGGGCGGAAGTGGTGCGCATGATTCACCGGCTGGTGGGGCCGCAGGGTTTTCGCAAGGGCACCGATCTGTATTTCTCCCGCCATGATGGCCAGGCAGTGACGTGCGATGATTTTGTGAAAGCGATGGAAGACGCCAATGGCATCGACTTGTCCCAGTTCAAGCGCTGGTATTCGCAGGCTGGAACGCCGCATCTGCATGCCAAAGGCCACTACGACAGCGCCAACCAGCGCTATTCCCTGACACTGACTCAGACCACTGATCCCACGCCGGGTCAGCCGGAAAAACTGCCGCTGCATATTCCGGTGGTGGTGGGACTGCTGGATGGGCGCGGCCAGGACATGGCAGTGCAGCTGGCGGATAGTGCCGCGCAACCGGCCGGCAATAGCGTGCTGGAACTGAAGCAGGCGCAGCAGATCTTTACTTTCATCAACGTGCAGGAAAAACCGGTGCCTTCCGTGCTGCGTGGTTTCTCCGCGCCGGTGAAACTGCAATGCGAACTGAGTCGCGATGAGCTGGCGTTTCTGATGTCGCACGACAGTGACGGCTTCAACCGCTGGGATGCCAGCCAGCAGCTGTCGGTGCAGGTGTTGTGCGATCGCATTGCCGCATACAACAAAAAGCAGCAGCCGGAACTGGACCCGCAGCTGTTCAATGCCTTTGCGCGTCTGCTGCAGGACACGGCGCTGGATCAGGCCATGGTGGCGCGCATGTTTGATCTGCCGTCGGAACTGTATCTGGCGGAACTGCTGCCGCGTCCGATCGATGTGGATGGCATTCATCACGCGCGGCAGGGGTTGCGCAAGGCATTGGCGCAGGCGTTGCGTCCGCAGTTGCTGGAAACGTTCCAGCGCACGGCGTCGCGCAGTGCCTATGAATATTCCGACGCCGCTGTCGCGCGCCGCAGTCTGCACAACATCTGCCTCGGTTATCTGATGATGCTGGAAGACGACGAAGTCACCGCGCTGTGTCTGCGCCAGTATGAACAGGCCAGCAACATGACGGAGCAACTGGCGGCTTTCCGTGGGCTGGTGCATTCTGGCCGTGCAGAAAAAATTGGCGTGATCGACGATTTCTACCAGCGCTGGCAGCGCGAGGCGCTGGTGGTGGATCAGTGGTTCACCGCGCAGGCGGTGGCACCGCAGACCGACACGCTGGAGCAGGTGGAAAAGCTGTTGCAGCATCCGGCGTTCGAGCTCACCAATCCCAACAAGGTGCGTGCGCTGATCGGTTCGTTCTGCAATGCCAATCCGGTGAATTTCCACCGCGCCGATGGCGAAGGTTATCGTTTCCTGGCGGATCGCATCATCGAACTCAACAGCATCAATCCGCAGATTGCGTCGCGCATGTCGATCCTGATGACACGCTGGGCCAATTATGATGAAGCCCGTGCGGCAAAAATCCGCCTGCAGTTGCAACGCATCAAGGCCGAGCCGCTGTCGCCGGACGTGTATGAGGTGATTACCAAGGCGCTGGCACAATAACGCTCCGCTCTGCCGCACCCGCTACCGGTTTGCGTCGCGTGGCGGGTGCTTTCCTTCGGCTGTCCACTCGCCGCATAAATTCCCGCATTCTTATCAGTAATCGGTATTTGTGGCCGCGTTGCCGTTTGGCTATTTTATGGCGTCTTTTTGCCTGCGCGGCCGTCAAGAAACAGGCGCCGTTCTGGCAGATTGCGTTTTCTGCGCTTAACTTGTTTATCAGACACGAATTTTTTTGCGCATTGCGCACTGAAGTGGGGAATTCTTTTACCGATGAGGACACCTTTCATGTTGAAACGCAGTCTTGCGATTGTCGCGCTGTGCTGTCTGGCCAGCGCGTCTGTCAGCAGCTGGGCCCGGGTTTCGCCCGATGAGGCCCGCAAACTGGGTAATGAATTGACGCCCTATGGCGCGGAGAAGGCGGGCAACAAGGAAGGGACCATTCCGGCATGGGAAGGTGGGCTCAATCTGAAAAACACGCCGTCCAGTTACCAGCGCGGCAAGGCGCATCCCGATCCGTTTGCATCTGACAAGATGCTGTACAAAATCACCGCCGCCAACATGGATCAGTATGCGGCCCAGCTGCCCGAAGGTATCAAGGCGCTATTGAAAGCCTATCCGGATTCCTACTCGGTGCCGGTGTATCCGTCGCACCGTTCCGCCTCGGCGCCGCAATGGGTGTACGACAACATCGCGAAGAATGCCCTTACCGCAGAACTGACCAACCAGGGCAATGGTTTCACCAATGGATTTGGCGGCGTGCCGTTTCCGATTCCGCACAACGATGCCGGTCAGGTCGAGCCGAAAATGATTCTGTGGAATCACATTACCCGCTGGCGCGGTGTTTATGTGGTACGGCATTCGGCGGAAGCGTCGGTGCAGGCCAACGGTTCTTTCAGCCTGGTCACCAGCCAGCAGGAAGTGGATTTTCTGTTCTATCACAAGGACAGCAATTTCAAGGCGCTGAACAACAAACTGCTGTACTACACCGGTGCGATTACCACCCCGGCCCGTCTGGCGGGTAGTGCGGTGCTGCTGCATGACACGCTGGACAGTGTGGCCGAACCGCGCAGCGCCTGGGGTTATAACGCGGGTCAGCGACGCGTGCGGCGCGCACCGAATCTGGCATATGACACGCCGGTGGCGTCGGCGGACGGTCTGATCACGGCGGATGATGTGGATATCTTCAACGGCGCGTCCGACCGCCACGACTGGAAATTCATCGGCAAGAAGGAAATGCTGATTCCCTACAACAATTACCGCATGAATTCCCGCGATTACACCTACAAGCAGCTGCTGCAGAAGGGGCATATCGAATCCGATGCGCAGCGCTTCGAACTCCACCGCGTGTGGGTGGTCGAGGGAACCCTGAAGAAAGGCCAGCGTCACATTTATGCGAAGCGCACGTTCTACGTGGATGAGGACAGCTGGAACATTGCCATCGCCGATCAGTATGACGCCCGTGGCGATCTGTGGCGGGTGAGCGTGTCGTACCTGATGAACTATTATGAAGTGCCGGCCTTGTGGACCGCGCTGGATGTGTATCACGACCTGAACGCCCGTCGTTACTACACCAGCTTCCTGGACAATGAGGAACCCAATACGCTGGAGTTCAATGATGTCTCGCCGGGCGAAAGCTATTTCTCGCCCCAGTCGCTGCGGCGTCGGGGCCGGCGTTGAGGCAAGCGGTGATCGGGCTGTTCAGGTCAAATTTTGTGTGAAACCGGACAGCCTGCCGTCAACACTGCGGGTACCGCCGGATTTGGGTATAGAATAAAGCGCCTGTTCTGGCAGGCGTATAACAACAAGCGCAGACCGGTCGCAATGACCGGTGTATTTCTGACTGGAATTTTGCTTTCAAGGTGGTTGGCACATTTATGCGGTACAGATTCAGTTCAAATCCCGTCCGGAACCGTCGTCCTTTCCTCGCGGCTTTCCTGCTGGCGTCCACGCTGCTGGCACCGCTGGCGGATGCGGCCAATCGCAAGGATGAATTGCAGGCGCGGCCGGCGGTGATGTCGGCGAAGGCGGCCAGTTCGCTGC
>CAZBII010000138.1:0-12788 GCA_964491665.1 uncultured Moraxellaceae bacterium | reverse complement strand
GGCTGGGCTCGCGAATCCCCACCTTGTGAGCGATTTCCCGCAACGTCGTAGCTTCGAAACTGCGGCTTGCAAACAACTCTTCTGCTGCATCGAGGATGCGCTGGCGGGTGGAATCGGGTGATTTCCGCGTGCCCGTCCGCACCGAAGTACTGCTGGCTGCCATGAATTACTCCTTCTATTTACCTTGCAGGATACTAGTATCAAAAACCTATCTATTGATAGCTTTTATTTCCAAATTATTTTTGCAAAATGCTTGCAAAACACAATGAGGCTGGATAAATTGCAAAAACACCCTAACAAATGATAGGCAAAACGGACCCCCAACCGCTTTCCGGCAAGAGGAATCCCGCCATGTCCACACTGCAGAACAACAATAACAATCCGCACCTCCACTGGCATGAAGGCAGCATCACCCGGCAGGACCGGGCGCAACTCCTGGGGCAGCGCGGTGCCACCCTCTGGTTCACCGGACTTTCCGGCAGCGGCAAAAGCACGATCGCCGTCGCCCTGGAATCCGCCCTCGCCCGCGCCGGCAAGCTGAGCTATCGGCTCGATGGCGACAACATCCGCCTTGGCATCAACCGCAATCTGGGTTTCAGCGCTGCGGATCGCACCGAGAATATCCGTCGCGTGGGCGAGGTCTCCAAACTGTTTGTGGATGCCGGCGTTATCGTACTTTCAAGTTTCATCAGTCCCTACCATGCCGATCGCGATCTTGTGCGCAAGCTGCACGAGGAAAGCGGGATGGATTTTATCGAAATCCATGTGGACTGCACGCTGGAAGAAGCCGAGCGCCGCGACCCGAAAGGCCTGTACAAGAAAGCGCGCGCCGGCGAAATCAAACAGTTCACCGGCATCGACGATCCGTATGAAGCGCCGCAGAATCCGGATCTGCATCTGCGTTCCCACCAGCAGAGTCTGGAAGAGGAAGTCCGCCTGATCCTCGAGATACTCAACGAGCGCGGCATCCTGTCAGCACCGGTATTTGCGCAATGAGAAAAGTTCTGGTGGCACTGCTGGCGGGCTTTCGCCGGCTGTCGCTTCTGCTATTACGGTTGCGGGGCAAAACCGAGCAGGATGTGGCGGCCGAACGCATCGTCAGCGGGAAGTCGTGGGATGAATTCTGCGACACACTTAAAGCCGCAGGCGCCGCGCTGAATTTTCCCGGCGCACCGCGCGATGCTTTCAACCAGGCGGAGGGCTATCGCTATCTGACCCGGCTCACCCGCGCCGGCCTGATGGCCTTTCTCGAACACGCCGATCCCCGCCATCCGGTTCTGCACCGGGTGGTGGATGAAACCGTGAAGATGGGCGCGGACAATCCCGACAATTTCTACCAGACCGCCTGTATAAGTGGAGCCTTCGACTATGTGATTCGCGGCCAGCGCAACACGGTGAAATATCTCGGCTTCGGCACCCAGATTGGTCATTACGGCCAGGGTGGTGGTCTGCCGCCTTCCGGCTATCTCGAAAGTTCTGCGCTGGAAATAGAACCGGACGGCAGTTTTCTGATTCACGTAAGTTGCACGCCACAGAAAAAGAACTGGCTGCCGATGCAACCGGAAACCGGATGTCTGATTGTGCGCCAGACCTTTCTGGACCGGACACAGGAAACGCCTGCGCAACTGGTCATCGAGTGCGTGACAAAAGCAGCTGTCGCCGAAACGCCCGAGGCGCTGCGCCTGACACCGAAACAGGTGGATGACGGCCTGAAATCGGCCAGCACCCTGGTAGCCGGCGCCGCGCTGCTGTTTGCCAAATGGGCTCGGGATTTTCAGCGCCACTCCAACGAGTTGCCGCTTTTCGATCCTGCCGTTTCCAATGCGGCCGGTGGCGATCCCAACATCATGTACTACCACAGCCACTGGGCACTGGCGCCCGACGAAGCACTGGTGATAGAAGCCACTCCACCCCAATGTGAACACTGGAATTTCCAGCTGAACAATTACTGGATGGAATCGCTGGATTACACCCGCTTTCAGATTCACACCAACAAGCATCTGGCGCACTACGAGACTGATGGATCAGTGCGCATCATCATTGCCCATCGTGATCCCGGCCTGCCCAACTGGCTCAGCACCGCCGGGCATGAAAGCGGCACCATGTGTTTTCGCTGGATCAAGGCACAGCAACATCCGCAGCCGCGCACCCGCGTGGTGAAGTTTGCCGATCTTCAGTCAATGGCTGCACCGCAGGCAAAAACCACCCACAACCCAAAACCACTCGCTGACAAAAACCATGAAAAAGAAAGCGCTGGAAACATCGAATCACTATGACAAACCTTATCGCCCGCTGCCCATTGCGCTGTTCAACCGGGCAGGCCGCATGGCGGAGAAACTGGGCATGCTGCCCGATCTGAATGTCGACAGCCTCGTTGCTGCTGCGCGCCGCAAATCCGGATTACATGATTTTGGTGACGAATGGTTTTTCGAGCCGCTGCATGTGCTGGTGAACTCCATCAACCAGGAAGCCAACCTGACACCGCTGGGCAAACTGATCCAGAAAGGCCGGCTGGAAAGCGCATTGATCACTCGTCTGCGCATCGAGGAACTGTGCCGCCGGCATCCGGAGATTCACGATATCAGCCTGGGCAAGATCGTAATTATCGCCGGACTGCAACGCACGGGCACGACCACGCTGCATCGCCTGCTGGCAGCAGATCCTGACATGCGTTCACTGCTGGCCTGGGAAGCGCTGAATCCCCTGCCCCTGCCAAAAGAAAAACCCGGCAACCCCGCACCACGCATCGCGCAGGCCAAAATGGCGGAAAAGGGCCTGGCCTATCTGGCGCCGGAGTTTTTTGCGATTCATCCGGTGGAACACGATGCGCCGGAAGAAGATGTGCTGCTGCTCGATCTGTGTTTCATGAGTCAGTCGCCCGAAGCCACGCTGAATGTTCCCACCTATGCCAGCTGGCTGGAGCAGCAGGATCACACGCGCGCCTATGAATATCTGCGGCTGTTATTGAAAGTATTGATGTGGCAGCGACCTGCCAAAAACTGGGTTTTGAAAACGCCGCACCACATGGAATATCTGGACACGATTCTGAAAGTGTTTCCCGAAGCCATCATCGTTCAGACCCATCGCGATCCGCAGAAAACCACCGGTTCGTTCTGCAGCATGGTCGCGCACGGACGCGGTGTGTTCAGTGACAGTGTCGATGCCAAAAGCGTGGCCCGGCACTGGGTACGCAAGGTCAACCGGCTCATGCAACGCTCCATCACCGTGCGGCAGCAGTCTGACGCCGGACGGTTCATCGATGTGTCCTATTACGATCTGCTGGAAGACCCCATCGAGCAGGTGCAGCGCATCTATGAATTTGCCGGTCTTCCATTCGATGCCACCGTTGCCCGCGCCGCCCAGGAAACCAGTGCGCGCAACGTGCAACATCGCTACGGCAAGCACCGTTACGCTTTGTCTGATTTTGATCTGACTCGCGACGACATCGAACAGCAGTATGGATTCTACCGGCAGCAGTACCGGATTCCATTTGAGTAAATGCACCCATTCCGCACGCAGGATCGCAACATGAAAAAACAACAGGAATCCGGCGCCAACGCCGTTGGACATAAAAGTATTGTGGCCGCTGTCACCACCGCGCTGGTGGATCTGTTCAGCAACAAGGGCACGCTGCCCCCCCTGCAACCCGGCACCCGCATCGACGGCAAAACCTGTCTGGTGACAGGCGCCAGCAGCGGACTCGGCAAAGCCGTGGCAATTGATCTGGCAAAACGCGGCGGCCGCATCATCCTGGCCTGTCGCGCTGGCCATGGTGATCTGGTGGATGAGATTCATCAGGCGTCAGGCAATCCCGCCGTCGAACTGGCGGAAGTGGATCTGGCCGACCTGAATTCCATCAATCGTTTCTGCGACAGGCTGCGTGATCGCGGTACGCGCATCGACATCGCGGTAATGAATGCCGGTCTGATGCCACTGAATGCGCGCAAATCTCCGCAGGGATTCGAGCTGATGTTCTGCGTGCACTTTCTCGCAAACCGTCTGCTGCTGGAACGCTGGCTGAATGACGGCGTGATCCGCACGGCACAGCCGGGAGAAAATCCGGCGCGGGTTATTTTCGTGGCGTCGGAGGCGCACCAGTCGTCCGAATCCATCGACTTCAATCACTTTGGTGCCTTTACCGATTACGGCATGAAAGACGGCATGAAATATTACGGCCTCAGCAAGCTGCACCTGTGCACTTTTGCCTGCGAGCTGTCACGCCGGGTGAACAGCGGCACGCACACGGCACTGGCGGTGCATGCACTCTGCCCCGGTCCGATTGCGTCGAACATTGCGCGGGAATCACCTGCGTTCATCAAACCACTTCTGTGGCCGATCATGAAACTCCTGTTCCGCTCGCCGGAGAAAGCGGCGGAGCCGGTGATTTATCTGGCCTGCTCACCGGACATGGGACAACGCAGCAACGCGTATCTGCACATGATGCGCGAGAAGTCGATGTCGCCCGGCGCGTGTGATCCAGCCAATGGCCGGCAGCTGTGGGAAAAGAGCGCGAAACTGCTGGCGCCCTATTTGTCCGCCACGCGCGCACCCGCAGCCGTCACTGCACCGGCCTGACCCACACACAAAGGGACACATCATGGCACTCAAGGATCTTCCCAAAATGTGGCGGCACCTGGGCAGAATCATCTCGGGCCAGCATCCGGTCGCACCCGCAGTGGATCTGAGCCGCAAAAAAATCATCGTCACCGGCGCATCACCTGGCTCGATCGGTTTTGAAGCGGCGCTGACCCTGGCCCGCTGGGGCGCCAGCGTCATCATCACCACTCGCGCGCAACCCGACGCTGCCGCCAGCCAGTTGCGCGCACGACTGAAACAGTCCGGAAAACATGGCGACATCGACGCCCACGCGCTGGACCTTACATCTGCGGAATCGGTGGAAACATTCGTCCGCTGGTATCAGCAACAGCATGGCCAACGACTGGATGTGCTGGTCAACAATGCCGGGGTGCATCTGGATCTGACCGGCCAGTGGAAACAGGCGCCGCTCACGCCGGATGGTTTCGAAATTCACTGGCGCACCAATTTTCTGGGGCCGCTGCATCTGACGCATCGACTGCTGCCTCTGTTGCGCCAGACCGGCAAAAGCATGGGAGAAGCGCGCGTGGTGTTCGTGTCATCCCATGTGCACACCCGCGCCAGCAATGCCAGTCTCGGCCAGGCGCCGCAACCCTACGATTCCTGGCAGGCCTACGGACAATCCAAGCTGGCACTGAATCATTGCGCGTTCGAAATCCAGCGCCGTTTTGCCAGCGATCACCTGCAGGGTTTCGCGCTGCATCCCGGCTCCATCTACACCAACATCGCCGGCAAGGGGCTGGCCAACAAACCGCTGTTGCTGACGCTGCGCAATCTGTTCGCACCGCTGGAGAAAATGATTCTGCTGTCGCCGCAACAGGGAGCGCAGACCAGCATTCTGTGCGCGTCCCAGCCCGGTCTGCGCGGCGGCCAGTATTTTGAACGCTGCGCGCCAGCCGAGCCCAGCCCGGAACTGGACGACACAGCCACAGCCGCCCGCCTGTGGGACAGCACCGCCGCCTGGGTGGACTCGCTGCCCCGCATTGCCGGCGACTTCAGCCAGTCCATTGCCCGCGAGCAACCCGCACGAGCGTCGTCCGCCCATGTCTGAGCAGCCGCCGTCAAATCCGACCTGGTTCCGCCGCACCATTTACTCCCGCGTCGTCACGATTCACGCCCCGCGCGCGCTGGTATGGGAAATCCTGCTGGACCTGCCGCGCTATCCGGAATGGAACCCGTTCACCTATCGGGTGGAAAGCACGCTGGTGCCCGGCACGCCGGTGGACCTGTATGTGCGTTTTGCCCGCCGTGGCGAGGTGCTGCAAAAGGAAGAAGTGCGCATCGTGCAGGAACCGGACCGGCTGGCCTGGGGCATGAAGATGGGGGCTGATTTCCTGCTACGGGCACAGCGCGATCAGGTGCTGATTGCCCTGGACGAGCAGCGTTGCACCTACCAGACCTGGGACGCCTTTTCCGGCCTGCTGACACCGCTGGTCCTGGCCCTGTTCGGCGCCGACATCGAGGCCGGCTTCAATGCGGCTGCCGACGCCCTCAAGCTGCGGGCGGAAACCCTCTGGCAACGGAACGGCTAAAGCAGGGTCCGCCGCGCCTGATAACCCGTTCGTCGCAATTATGCATACATATTGCAAATTGCATGTATATCTCGTTGATCAATTCCCCAGCAACATGGTACGTTTGTCCGGTAAAACCTCGTTCCACCATTAAATCCAACGACTTAAGCCTTGCTGTCTGAGTCAAAAACAAGAAAAACACTTATCAATACAACTACAAAACAGGGACTAACATGGCTAAAAACCTTCTGCGCCAGCTCTTTATGATCTGGCTCGTTCTGGGTCTGGCTGCCTGTAAAACCAGCTACCAGATCACCGCTCCCGTCGCCGACAGCGTGCACACCACGCCGCCTGCGGAATACCGGGTCGGTTTCGACAAGGCCCCCACCAAACTGCCCAAAATGACCCTGAACGGCGCCAGCGTGGAGCAGTTCTTCGTCAAGGGCGCCACCGACGCCGTTGCCAATGGCGCCGACCTGGCCCCCTTCCTCAAGGAAGGACGCAACCGATTCCACGTCAACCCGCCGCTGGGCCCGATGGTGTATTTCATTTATGACACCGCCGGCCCTGAAGTGGTGATCCTGCAGGCCGACGGCACTGACCCGGTCGCTATCCAGGGCATCGCCTCCGACGCAGTGGGTGTACAGTCCGTGGTAGTCAATGGTGTCACCGCCACGGTCGCCACCGACGGCAAGTTCAGCGCCAGTGTGCCCGCCACCAACCTGTACAGCTTCCAGGCCACCGACACGCTGAACCACACCAGCACCACCGAGTTCGCCGATCTGGCGCAGCAGTACAATCCGTCCCTGCAATTCCGCGTCAACCAGAGCGGCATCGACTTCGCCATCGGCCAGGTGATCAACGCCATCAACGGCACCGATCTCAGCGGCGTCATGGGCAGCGAACCGCTGTTCGACAGCACCTGGAAAGGCGCATTCGGCGAAACCTACGGCTCCGACGCGTTCATCGACAGCCTCTCCCTGTCCGCCAACTCCTTCACGCTGGATCTCGCAGACGGCGGCCAGAACTACATCGAGGGCGACATCAGCACCGCTCACATGGTGCTGCGCCTGCGCATCCACAACGGCCTGCTGCCGCCCACCGAAATCACCATCGGCGCCACCGTTGGCCCGCTGGACCTGTCGGGCAACATGGCGGTCGGCGTCACCAATCACAAGCCGGTCGTCACCCTGAGCAACTTCAGCTTCAACGTGGGCGCCGTGGTGCTCGACGACGTACCGAGCGCATTCGCCTCCATGCTGTCGCCGATCATCTCCGGCATCGTCAACCTGTTCCAGGGCCTGATTTCCGACATCCTGGAAGACCTGCTGACCGACAAGCTGTCGGATGTGATTTCGCAGATCGTGCAGGACAACTACACCCTGCGCGTGAACGATCTCGACATGGCGATGCAGCTGCAGCTGGAAGACATTGCCGTCAACAACAGCAGCATGCTGGTCACCATGTCCGGTGGCGTCACCCCGGTCACGGTTAATCCGCTGATCCCGCAGCAGCTGGGGCCGCTGTACACAGGCGACAACGTCACTGTGCCGCCGGAAGATGCCGGTGACTTTGCCGTGTCGATCAATACCAACGTCATCAACCAGACCTTGGTGTCGGCATTCCAGGTGGGCCTGACCCAGCTGAATATCGTGGGTGAAACCCTGCAGTTCGGTCTGCCACGCAATGACGACCTGAACGAAGTCGGCACCCAGCGCGTGCTGGTGGATACGCTGGCACCGCCGCAGGTGCGCGTCGACCGGGTGGATGGTGCAGCCAAAACCACGCTGGGCATTCATGGCCTGACCATGGCGGTTCAGACCCGCAATGACACCGGCTTCAAGAATGACTTCCGCGTGCAACTGAACGCCAAAGCGGAAATCGCGATTGCCACCAACCCGGACAACACGCTCAACATCACCATGGTGTCCACACCGGTCATCG
This sequence comes from uncultured Moraxellaceae bacterium, assembly GCA_964491665.1. Classification (GTDB taxonomy): domain Bacteria; phylum Pseudomonadota; class Gammaproteobacteria; order Pseudomonadales; family Ketobacteraceae; genus Ch67. The sequence goes on along the minus strand of CAZBII010000138.1, from coordinate 4,737 downwards.
ACATCACCGGCATTGCCATCGGCAATAACGAACTGTCGTCGAAAGTGTACGATTCCGCCGTGGAAACGTTCGCTACCTACGCGATGGGCCAGGTGATGGAAGCGCTGGCCAAACCGCTGAGCGCCATCAAGCTGCCGTCGTTCAACTGCATGGCGTTCATTTCGCAGGACGTGCAGGCCATTGGCGACGAAGGTCACCATCTGGGTCTGAGCGGCACCCTGTCGAAAGTGTCGGATGAGTGCGACAACGCCGTCGGGGAACCGCCGAAAGTCGCCTACAGCCGTGGCGTCGGCACACCTCTCATCTGCTCGGCCGACGAAGACTACGATGCCGGCCTGTGCTATCCGAAATGCCGCAGCGGTTACACCGGCGTGGGCCCTGTGTGCTGGAAGGACAATGCGTCCTACGGCCGTGGCGTGGGCAGCGCAGCATCGCTGGTCTGCGGTGCCGGCCAGGAAATGGATGCAGGTCTGTGTTACACCAAGTGCAAAACCGGATTCCACGGCGTTGGACCGGTCTGCTACAACGACAAGCCTGCTTCTTACGGCCGTGGCGTTGGCACCATTCCCAACCTGATTCCGTACGGCTGTCCGTCCGGCAAGGAAATGGATGCAGGTCTCTGCTACGTCTACTGTGAAGCGGGTTATCACGGCGTCGGACCTGTGTGCTGGCTGGACGAACCGTCCTATGGCCGTGGTGTCGGCACTGTGCCGTCGCTGGCGTGCGGTTCCGGTCAGGAACTGGATGCAGGCCTCTGCTATCCGGTGTGTGACAGCGGCTACCACGGCGTTGGCCCGGTGTGCTGGACCAACGAAGAGCTGTCGTACGGTCGTGGCGTAGGCGTGCCGATTCACACCTGTCCGGCGGACAAGGTGGAAGACGCTGGTCTCTGCTACAAGACCTGCAATGAAGGCTACACTGGCGTCGGACCTGTCTGCTGGCCAGACGAGTAACCGGCAACCGGAAGCAAGGTAAAAAAAAGCGCCCCTTGAATGGGGCGCTTTTCATTTCAGACAATCACAAAGTTCAGGAACGGAATCTGTTCGCCGCCGATTGCAGCGACAGCACCAGCTGCCCCAGGGTGTGAATCGCTTTCAGTGTCTCCTGCACCGCAGACAAACTGCTGGCCGCGTTTTCCGACATCGCCTGTACCTGATCATTCACCTGCCCCGCCAGACTTTTCTGCGCGAGTGCAGCATGCGTCACGGTCTGCACACGCTCCAGCGTTGAACGCGCGCCAGTGTGAATATGCTGCAAGGCCGCACTGGCCTCTTCCGCCCGCAACACACCCTGCTGCGCCAGCGTGTCACACAAGGTCATCGCATTCACCGCCTTGCCGGTTTCCATCTGGATGGTGGAAATGGTGCGCCCAATTTCATGCGTGGCCTGCGCAGTGCGCCGGGACAGATTGCGCACTTCATCTGCCACCACCGCGAATCCACGCCCCTGCTCCCCGGCCCGCGCTGCTTCAATTGCGGCATTCAGTGCCAGCAAATTGGTCTGCTCGGCGATCTGCTTGATGGTATTGGAAATGCTGTCGATCTCGTCGGCACACTGACTCAACACCTGAATGATGCCGGATGATTCACGCACTGACTGCGCCACGCTGGCCATCTCCCGCGCGGCATGGGATACCACGGCGCCGCCCTGTTCCGAAAATTCATGCGCATCCCGCGATGCCTGTTCCGTTGCCGCAGAATGATTGGCCACATTGAGAATGGTGGACGTGATTTCCTGCATGACCTCCGCCGCGCTGTGCGCAATATCGCTCTGCTCCACCGCCGAGCGGCTGACAATATCGGAACTGGCCTGCAAGGTTCCCGATGCCTGCATCAGCGCCGACGCCGTCGCCAGCACCTGCTGCACCGTTTCGTCCAGCTTGTCCACCACACTGTTGATCCACAGCGCCAGCTGGCCCGTTTCGTCCCGGGGAAAATCATTCACGTCAATGCGGGTCTGCAGTGAACCGCCGCTTTCCGCAATATCCAGAAAAAAATTCTCCAGATGCTGCAGGCGCCGCCGGTGCGGACGCAATCCGGTCAGCCAGAACAGCAGCACCGTCACCAGACCAACAGCCGCATTCAGCACCAGCGAGACAACACCATCGGTCTGCAACAGATATTGCAGGAATTCGCCCGCCGTCATACCGGCAGCACCCGTCAGCAATAATGTTTTCAGCAGGCGCCAGTCGACACTGCGCTCCCGATAGACTTCCTCCAGATCGCCTTCACACAGCAAACCCCAGGTATCCGGCGATCCCGGCATCTGCAGCGTCAGGCCCGCACCAATCACTGGCACATGACGATAATCCGGATACCCCGGATAACACACGAACACATGCTGGCGATTGCGAATCGTCTCGCGCACACCGGGATGCAGCTCGCGCGTGGCCGGATCGGTAAAACGCAGCTCCAGCTCGGTGCGCTCCTTCACGCTCACCACGCCAAAATCCGTCCGCACACCCTGTTTCAGATTGTCCCCGTGGGTGAATGCATTATCCTCAAAACGCGAACGGGACAACGCCGTGCCGGGCAGAATCGCTGTATCGAATTTCGCATCCACCATGAACAGATAGTTATCACCGGAATCGCGGTACACATGCCCTGCCTCGCGCTGGATGAGATCACTCATCACGTCGTTGGGAATACGCGCGCACAGACTGCCCACCACCGCGCCGTTGACCTGCAGCGGCTGGTAGAACATCAGGGTCATGTCATCGTGAAAACTGGAAGTGGTCGCCCCCAGCGTACGCGTCAACGGATCGGCATAGGGACCATGCAGGAACGATTGCTGCAGTCCGCGCGCGCAGGCCTGCGCATCCAGATCGCGCTTGCCTTCATGGGCGGAATGGCTGGAGTGCCGCACAACCTGCGCGGTGTCCACAATGAAAATTTCCGACATTTCTTTCTGCAGCGCACAGGCCGACGCCAGAAAACTGCCCGACACCGCCGGCCAGTTCTTTTCCACATCGCGCGCCAGACTGCCCAGATAGGCCCACTGCTGCTCCGCCCACTGCACCAGCAGTTGCCGCCGGGTCTGCACGATGCCTTCAAAGGTTTTTTCCACATCGGCGACGCGGTGCTGATTGAGCAGCCACGCCCAGCGCATCCTGAATTTACCGGTTTGTCCCCACCATTTAAGCCAATGCAATTCCTGCGGCATGCGTCGCATGCCCGTACTTTTCAGCGGCATATCCCAGCGATCCAGCAATATCGAACTGACAAAAAGACATATGGATTTTTTTCAGGATAGCCAGCACCGGAAGGAATATCGAAAAGCGGGGGAAGTTTTTTTCAGTAAATTCAGGCGCCAAAAAGGAATGGGCACCAACAAGGTGCAATCGCAGCAAATCAAGAACTTGCACGAATACGATTGCACCACAATGAAACATTTTCAGCGGGCATGTTCAATTCAAAAACGGTTCAGGCACGCGCCACACGCCCGACCGCATTACGTGCCGGCGCGGAAAACTCCATCACGCCGTCATCCACCCTGCCAAAACGCAGCATCGCCAGATCCAGCGCGTAATTCTGGTACAGCCTCCACGGCGCCTTCGAACCCTGCCGTGGCAATTTCGCCAGTGCACGCTGCACGTAACCGGACTGGAAATCCAGGAACGGCACTTCATGCACGGACGGATCTTGGATGCGCGGCGTGCACTGGCGCATGCCCTTCTTCTCCATCTGCTGCAACAGGCGGCAGACATATTCGCAGGTAATATCGGCTTTCAATGTCCAGGACGCATTGGTGTAGCCAAACACCATCGCAAAATTCGGCAGGTCGGCGAACATCACACCTTTGTAATTCATGGTTCTGGAAACATCGAAGGGCTTGCCGTCCAGCGCCAGGCTAGCACCGCCCAGCAGCTGCATGTCCAGACCGGTGGCGGTGATGATGATGTCCGCTTCGAGTTCGGTACCGGATTTCAGCAGAATACCTTTTTCCGTAAAACGCTCGATGTGATCCGTCACCACCGACGCCTTGCCCTTGCGGATCACCTTGAACAGATCGCCATCCGGCACCGCGCACAAACGCTCATCCCACGGATTGTATTTCGGCGAGAAGTGTTTCATGTCGAAATCCGGCCCCACCTGCCGCTTCACCTGCGACAGCAGCAAACGCCGGATGGCCTGCGGTTTCTTGCGCGCCAGATTGTAAAATGCCATCTGGAAACCCACGTTGCGCGTGCGCGCCATGCGATAAACCAGTTTCGCCGGCAGATACCGGCGCAGCTTGTTGGACAGCGTATCTTCCAGTGGCACCGACGCCACGTACGTGGGCGAACGCTGCAGCATGGTAATGTGTGCCGTCTCGTCCGCCATGGCCGGAATCAGTGTTACTGCGGTCGCGCCGCTGCCAATCACCACCACTTTCTTGCCGCGATAATCCAGATTCTCGGGCCAGTGCTGCGGATGCACAATGGTGCCCTTGAAGTCGTCGCGCCCGGCGAATTCCGGCGTAAATCCCGCCTCATAGTTATAGTAGCCCGTGCATCCGAGCAGAAAATTGCAGCGCAACTGCACGATCTCACCAGTGGCCGTTTTTTTCACATCAACCGTCCAGCAGGCATCCGTGCTGTCCCAGTTTGCGCTCACCATTTTCAGGCCATAACGGATCTTGCGGTCGACACCGTTTTCCCGCGCCGTCTCACGAATGTAATCGCGGATCGACGGGCCGTCGGCAATGGCTTTGGGATTGGTCCAGGGCTTGAAGTTGTAGCCCAGGGTGTACATGTCG
>CAZBII010000137.1:0-12797 GCA_964491665.1 uncultured Moraxellaceae bacterium | reverse complement strand
GCCGTGGTCATGGTGATGCCGGCGCTGGGGCCATCCTTGGGTGTGGCGCCTTCCGGCACATGCACGTGGATAAACGCCTTCTCGAAGAAGCCTGGATCGCCGCCGTACTGCAGCATGTGCGACGCGGCATAGCTGTAGGCGATCTCGGCGGACTCCTTCATCACATCCCCCAGCTGCCCGGTCATCTTGAAGCCGGCCTGGCGGTGATGCACGGCGGTGGCTTCGATGGGCAGGGTGGCGCCACCGAGGGACGTCCACGCCAGACCGGTCACCACGCCCACGCCGCGAATCGGTTTTTCCTCGCGGAAAATCGGCGCGCCGAGAAATTTCTCCAGATTGTCCGGCGTGACGCTGATGGGTGTCTTGGGCTTTTCCAGCAGCTGCACCACCGCCTTGCGCACGATCTTGTTGAGATTCTTCTCCAGATTGCGCACGCCGGATTCACGCGCATAGCCTTCGATGATGGAACGCAGCGCCGGCGTGGAAATCTTCAGCAGGGATTTTTTCACGCCGGCCCGCTCCAGCGATTTTGGCCACAGATGATTGCGCGCAATCGCCAGTTTTTCCTCGGTGATGTAGCCGGACAGCCGGATCATGTCCATGCGGTCCAGCAGCGGGCCGGGAATCGAGTCCAGCTGGTTGGCGGTGCACACGAACAGCACCTTCGACAGGTCCAGCCGCAGATCCAGATAGTGATCGAGGAACTCGCGGTTCTGCTCCGGGTCCAGCACTTCCAGCAGCGCCGACGCCGGATCGCCCTGGTAGGACGCGCCGATCTTGTCGATCTCGTCCAGCATGATCACCGGGTTCGACACCTCCACATCCTTCAGCGCCTGCACCAGCTTGCCGGGCATGGCGCCAATGTAGGTGCGGCGGTGCCCCTTGATTTCGGCCTCGTCGCGCATGCCGCCCAGACTGAAGCGGTAGAACGGACGCCCCAGCGCCTGCGCAATGGATTTGCCGATGGACGTTTTGCCCACGCCGGGCGGACCGACCAATAGCAGGATCGAGCCGCTGATTTCGCCCTTGTACGCGCCCACCGCGAGAAATTCGATGATGCGATCCTTCACGTCGTCGAGGCCGTCGTGACCTTCATCCAGCACCTTGCGCGCGGCCGTAATATTCAGCTTGTCCTCGGAATACACGCCCCAGGGCACCGACGTGGCCCAGTCCAGATAGTTGCGTGTCACGGCATATTCAGGCGAACCGGTTTCCAGCATCGACAGCTTGTGCAGCTCATCGTCGATTTTTTTCTGCGCGGCGACCGGCACCTTGCAGCGCTCCAGCCGCTTGCGGAATTCGTCGGCGTCGCTTTCCTTGTCATCCTTGGAAATGCCCAGTTCCTTCTGGATGACTTTCAGCTGTTCGCGCAAAAAGAAGTTGCGCTGGTGTTCTTCCAGCTTGGCATTCACCTGGCGGTTGATCTGCATGTGCAGGCGCGCGACTTCCAGTTCCTTTTTCAGCAGCAGCAACACCTTTTCCATGCGCTTGAGCAGCGGCACGGCATCCAGCACATCCTGCAGGTCGGAAGCATCGGCGGTGGTGAGGCCGGCGGCAAAATCCGTCAGCGGCGAAGGTTCGTTCGGGCTGAAGCGATCCAGATAGCTGCGCAGCTCTTCCGAATACAGCGGATTGATCGACACCAGTTCCTTGATGGAGTCGATGATGGCAATCGCGTAGGCCTTCACTTCCTGCGCGTCTTCCTGGCGCGGCGTGGGATAGGTCACGCTGGCCAGCAGCGGCGGCTGGCGATGCAGCCAGTGGTGAATCCAGACGCGGCGGATGCCCTGGGCGATGAACTGGATCTTGCCTTCGCCGCGCACCACGTTGTGCACCCGCACCACGCAGCCCATGCGGGCAAAGCGGTCCGGCAGCAGCAGGTTGTCGGCGGGCTCCGGCGCCCAGCACAGGGCAATGCACTTGTGCGGCGTCTTGGCGACCCGTTCCAGGGTGGAGAGCCAGGGATCTTCGTCCACGATGATGGGCTGCACCTGGGCCGGAAAATACGGCTTGTTGGATATGGGAATGATGTACAGGCGGTCGGGCAGGGCGCTGTCGGGCAGGGCCAGCGAATTCTGTTGTACCTCTTCTACCTGTTCAATGATTTCCGCTTCGTCGTTCAGTGTGTCGGGCATGAATGGGGGTCCGCTGGAATGGGGCCTGGGTTCAGGATGAATATTTGTCTTTTATATCGGGGTGTTGTGCGGAATTTCAACCGGGGCGGGCGGGATTCTGTGAGGGGCGGGGGCTGGCCGGCAATGATACGCGGGTCTTGATCTGAGGCATTACCGGGTCGTCAGGGAGGTTGATATAGTCACTCCCTTAAGGGGTACCCGGCCTGTGCAGGGCGCGGTCGGGTGGATGTGGAGTGGCAGTTCATTCTGGACCGGGAAACAATATGCATATTTCAGTTCATCTGGTAGCGGCGTTCTGGGTATTGATCGGTGGCACCTTGCAGCTGGCGCTGCAGAAAGGCACGCCGCTGCACCGGGCGGTGGGGTGGTCGTGGATGCTGGCGATGCTGGTGGTGGCGGTGTCGTCGTTCTGGATCAAGGGCATCGTCGACTGGCTGTGGGGTTACGGGCCAATCCATCTGCTGTCGATCTGGGTGATTTTCTGTGTGGTGTATTCGGTGCACGGCGCGCGCACCGGCAACATCAAGCGTCACAAGGGATTTGCGATCGGAGCGTTCTGCGGTGCCGTGGGCGCGGGGCTGTTTGCACTCGCGCCCGGGCGGTTGCTGAACCAGTATTTCTTCGGCTGATGGCGGTGCCGGCGATGTCGGGTGTTGTCAGCCGCGGGCGCCGAACATGTAGCGCCCCGCAATCTTGTCGCTGGACGAAGGCGGCTCCGGCTCCGGTTTCCTGGCTTCTGCCGGAGCGGGTTCAGGGACAGTGGCCAGAAGACCCAGCGCGTCCTTCAGCTCCAGTGCCAGCAGGATCAGTTCCTCGTTGTCGGATTCTTCCGCCGCCGTCAGGACGTTGCGGGCATATTGGCGGTCGGAAATGATGGTGGATACCTCGATGGACTGTCCGCCACTGCGTTTGACCAGGAGCTTGAGCTTCGCCAGTTTCTTCAGTACTTCTCCGTCCATATTGCCCTCACGTATTAACAGCATGGCTGTTGAAAAATGCACCAGCGTGGAGCCGGTTGCGTTTTTGTGCACCATTATGGTGTTTGTAAATGCCTGATTATTAAAGCTCTTTACTAATTTTGAGTGTAGCAGCCGTAACGGAGAAGCAAGGGGGCCGGCCCTGAAACAGATTGCCGTTCGTCGCCTGCGCTGTCACTGTGGCGTCTGTGCGGCACCCATAACAATAACCATCCATCAGCAGGAAAATGGCATGACAGGCTTGTTCGACAAATTCTTGGATCACACACCCGAAGGAAAACAGCAGCACCGCGAGACGGAAGAGCGGATCGCGCAGGGCACCGCCTCATACGTGGCGCATCAGGAAACACAGCGCCTCACCCAGGAAATACGCCGCAAGTACAATCGCCTGATGCTGATGAATCAGGCCATGTGGGAAATTCTGGAGAGCCGGCTGGGAGTCACGAAAGAGGAGCTGGCAGCCAGAATGGATGAAATCGATCTGCGGGATGGTGTGCGCAACCAGAAGGTGGTGAAGGCGGCGCCGGATTGTCCCGAGTGCGGCGCCAAGGTGTGCATGGAGCTGCATCGCTGCCTGTTCTGCGGCTATGTTCCCAAAGACCGTGGCGATCTGTTCGAGCCGATGATCTGAGTGGCGGCGCAGCCTTGGCGATATACGACAGAATTCCGGTGGTCGCTGTCGGCGGGGTACATTCGCAACCGTAAAATCCGTTAACATTCCCGGCAAACACGAAACCGGAGACCGGATTACATGAGCGCCAAAACCCTCAACGCCCGTGACATGGATTTCATCCTGTATGAATGGCTGGATGCTTGCCAGCTCACGCAGCGTCCCCGTTACGCCGAACACAACCGCGAAACCTTCGACGCCGCGCTGACCACCGCGCGGCAGGTGGCGGAAAAATATTTCGCCAATCACAACCGCAAGGGCGACGAACAGGAGCCCGCGTTCGACGGCAAGACCGTCACCCTCATTCCCGAAATCAAGGCCGCCTGCGACGCGGTGATCGAAACCGGCCTCACCCGCGCCGGCCGCGACTACGAACAGGGCGGCATGCAGTTACCGCATCTGCTGGGTCAGGCCTGCTTTGCCTGGATTCAGGCCGCCAACGTCTCCAGTTCCGTGTATGCCTTTCTGGCGCAGTCCGCCGCCACCGTGATTGAAAAATTCGGTTCCGACGACCAGCGCCAGCGCTTTTTCCAGCCCATGCTGGACGGCCGCTTCTTCGGCACCATGTGTCTGACCGAGCCGCATGCCGGTTCTTCGCTGGGCGACATGCGCGCCACCGCCGATCTGCAGGCGGACGGCACCTACCGTGTGCGTGCCAACAAGATTTTCATTTCCGCCGGCGAACATGATCTGTCGGAAAACATCGTGCATCTGGTGCTGGCGAAAGTGCGCGGGCCGAACGGTGTTGAGCCGGGCGTGAAAGGCATCTCGCTATTTATCGTGCCCAAGTTTCTGGTGAATGATGATGGCTCGCTCGGCGCGCGCAACGACGTGCAGCTGGCAGGGCTGTTCCACAAGATGGGCTATCGCAGCTCCATTTCCACCGCCATGAATTTTGGCGAGAAGGACGGCGCCACCGGCTACCTGCTGGGCGAGGCGGGCAAGGGGCTCACCTACATGTTCAACATGATGAACGAGGCGCGCATTGCGGTGGGCACCGGTGCGGCGGTGCTGGCGGTGGCGGGTTATCTGGAATCGCTGGATTATGCGCGGCAGCGGCCGCAGGGCCGGGCGCCGGACAACCGTGATCCGCGCTCGCCGATGATTCCCATCAGTGAACACGCCGATGTGAAACGCATGCTGCTGGAGCAGAAGGCGCTGGCGGAAGGCTGTCTGGCGCTGTGCCTGTATTCCGCCCGACTGGTGGACGACATGCACACGCATCCCGACGAAAATGCACGCGCCGATGCCGCCGCGATGCTGGATCTGCTGACACCCATCATCAAATCCTGGCCCAGCGAATACGGTCCGCGTGCCAACGATCTGGCCATCCAGATTCACGGCGGCGCCGGCTACACGCGCGAATATATTGTGGAGCAGCACTACCGCGACAATCGTCTGAATCCGATTCACGAAGGCACCAACGGCATTCAGTCGCTGGATCTGCTGGGGCGCAAGCTGGGGCTGAACGGCGGTAAAACCTTCATGCAGCTGCTCGGCCAGATGCAGGCCGTGGCCAAAACGGCGGCCAGCAATGAAGCCACGCAGGAGCTGGGCACCGCACTGCAGCAGGCCGTGCAGCGGCTGGGCACGGTGGCGCAGTTCTTTGCCACGCAGAAATCCGTGCCGCCGAATCTGCTCACCGCCAACTCCGCAGTGTTTCTCGACCTGATGGGGCGCATCGTGATTGCCTGGATCTGGACCTGGCAGGCCAACGTCGCCGCCGCAGCGCTGGCCACCGGCACTGCGCTGTCGCAGGAAGACACCGCCTTCTATCGCGGCAAGCTGCAGGCCGCACGTTATTTTGCGCGCTGGGAACTGCCGCGCACCGTGCAGCAGGCAGAGTTGTTGATGAAGCTGGACGACACCTGTCTGTCCATGGAGGATGACTGGTTCTGACAGGACTGGTTTCAACAGGAGGAATAACGGATGTTCGGACTGGAAATGCTGGATGTACTGATTGGCCTGGCCACCATCTACATGGTGTTCGGAATTGCCTGTACTGCGATTGTGGAAGCGGTGGTGTCGTGGCTGTCGGTGCGCAGTCGCAATCTGGAAACGGCGCTGCAGGAATTTCTGGCGGGCGATCATCGCGGTGGTGAAAGTTTCGTGCAGGCGTTCTATGCCCATCCGCTGGTGCAGGCGCTGAGCAAGGGTGAGGACGGGCGGCCGTCCTACATTCCCGCGCCGGTGGTGGGGCAGGTGGTGGAAGCACTGCTGCATGCCGATAGCCTGGGGAAAACCCTGCGTGGTGCAGTGGATGCACTGCCGGGCGATCGCCAGAGCAATCGCATCAAGGGGCTGCTCGATTCACTGGTGACGCAGGCGGAAGACGACGCTACACGCTTTCGCAAGGCCGTGGAATCCCACTTCAACGCGACGATGGATCGCGCCTCCGGCTGGTTCAAGCGCTACACGCAGAATGTGGCGCTGGCGGTGGCAGCGGTGCTGGTGCTGGGAGCCAATGTGGACACGGTTGCCATTGCCAGCGCACTGGCCTCCGATCCGGCAGCGCGTCTGAAACTGGTGGAAGTGGCGCAACAGCAGGTGCAGCAGGGTCGCGCGGATGAAGTGGCGGCGAAGTCAGAACAGGATGCAGCGGCGGTGCAGATTGCGCTGGAAAAAACCACCGCTGCGCAGCTGCAATTGCAGCAGGCTGCCAATCAGATGGAGTCCGCCGGTCTGCAACTGGGCTGGAAATTCCTGCCGCAAACCGCCGGCGACATCCTGTCGAAACTGGCGGGCCTGATCATCAGCATCGTTGCCATTTCGCTGGGCGCGCCGTTCTGGTTTTCCGTGCTGCAACGTTTCATGCAGGTGCGCGCCGCTGGCGTAGCGCCGGAAGAAAATCTGCGTAAATCAGGAAACAGATCTGACGCCGTCTGTATCATGCTGGCCGATGGCGTCAGATTTTCTTCACGACATATTTCTGTGTGGTTGCGACAGCCATTTCTAACGAATTGAGTGCGCTGGAAAAATTCGCACGCACAGGCAATTCTGCCGAGTTTCAATTAAACGCACTGTCTACTAGACTGACGGAACCTTTTCCCTTTCACACCGAAACGGAGTCCGGCCATGTCATCCAGTCCGCTTGCTGCACCGCTCAACAAACCCATTCCGTTTGATCGCGGCCGCTATCCGTTCGAATATCCCATCGGCTTTTACCGCGATGTGAAAGCCACCATGAAAAAACTCTACGAGCGCAACGGCCCGGTGGTGAAGATCGGTGTGCCGCCGATCCAGATGGTGCATCTGCTGGGGCCTGACGCCAATCAGCTGGTGTTCCAGAACAAGGATCAGGTTTTTTCCAGCCGCCTGGGCTGGTCATGGATCATCGATCATGTGTTCCCCGGTTCGGTGATGGCGATGGATGGCGACGAGCATCGCTTCCAGCGCCGCATCATGAATCTCGCGTTCAAGAAACCGAATCTGGTGCGCTATCTGGATCACATGAATCCATTCATCGCGACCGGACTGGATCAGTGGAAACCGGACGCACATTTCCTGTTTTATCCGCACATCAAGCAACTGACGCTGGACCTCGGCTGCTCGGTATTCATGGGTGCAGAGCTCGGTCGCAACCGGGACAAAATAAATCGCGCCTTCATGGATGCGGTGGAAGGCTCCATCGCGCCGATCCGCATGGCCATTCCGTTTACCGCTTACTGGCGTGGCGTGCGCGGACGCAAAACGCTGGTGGAACTGTTCAGCTCTCTACTGCCACAAAAACGCCAGCAGGACACACCGGATTTCTTCAGCCAGTTCTGCCATTCCGTGTCGGAATCCGGCGAGCGTTTCAGTGACACGGAAATCATCGACCACATGGCATTCCTGATGATGGCGGCACATGACACCACCACCAGCACGCTGTCCACGCTGATCTATGCGCTGGCGAAAAATCCCGAATGGCAGGAGAAGGTGCGGCAGGAAGCGCTGGCATTCAACAAGCCGGCGCTGGCATTCGACGATCTGGCGGAAGCGAACATCACCGAGCTGTGCATGAAGGAAGCGCTGCGCATGTATCCGCCGCTGCCGAGCATGCCGCGCCTGACCACCCGCGCGGTGGAATTCGACGGCTACCTTATCCCGGCGGGCACCATGGTGTCGGTGTCGCCGGTGCACACCCATTACATGAGTGAAATCTGGAGCAATCCCGATACGTTCGATCCGCTGCGTTTTGCACCGCCGCGCGAGGAACAGAAAAAACATCCGTTTGCCTGGGTGCCGTTCGGTGGTGGCGCGCACATGTGCATCGGCCAGCATTTTGCCGAGCTGCAGGTGAAGGCGATCATGCACCAGCTGGTGCAGCGTTTCCGCTGGAGCGTGCCGAAGGATTATGAAATTCCGTATCAGCTGGTGCCGATTGCCAAGCCCAAGGATGATCTGCCGATCCGGCTGGAAAGAGTCTGAGAAAGGATGGAGGAAACCGGTGGCGAAGAAACGTCAGTTCTTCGCCACTTCCGTAGTACCCAGCCACTCGCCGGGCTTGGGTACAAAGGCCACGCCGCCATTGGGATCGGCGAACTTGAACGGCACTGAAATCACCTTCATGCCCACGTTCTGCTGCACCACAAAATGCAGGTGCGCGCCGGTGCTGCTGCCGGTATTGCCGGAATAGGCGATCACATCGCCAGCCTTCACCCGCTGTCCTTCCTTCACCAGCACACCGTTCTGCTTCAGGTGCAGATACACACTCATGGTGCCGTCGTCGTGCAGGATGCGCACATAGTTGCCGGCCTTGCTGCCGTTGCCTTCACGCTGGCTCTGATCGGTGGACACCACCTTGCCGCCCCGTGCCGCCGCGATGCGCGTACCCACCGGCATGGCGAAGTCGATGGCATAACGGCCTTTTTCATCCTGATGGCTGTGCTTGCCGCCGGGACCCTGGGTCACCTTGTACTGGCCGCTGGTCCAGGGCACCGGATAGGCAAAGTTCAGCGGCTCCATCTTCGGGTCGGACAGAGCAAAGCGCAGGCTGTGGCGATAATCCATCTTGCCGGCATGCAAGGGCTTCAATTGCAGAATGGGGGTTTTGGAACGTTCCGGCAGCACCCGGTGGATCTTGCTGGTGGCCAGGGGGGAAACGTTGCGGGCGTTTTTGATGGTGAGTTCGATCTCGACCGGGGCATACAGCTCGTTCACCAGGGTCAGCACATCGCCGGAAGGGTGTTTCTGGGTCTCGATGCGCACCCGGGTATCGAGCTTTTCCACAAAGCGGTCGCCGTACACCAGCACCTGCGCGCCACGGGTGGGCTGGTCGGTAAAGGTGACAATACCCTTGCCGTCGCGGAACTTGTACACCACGGCCGCCTGGGCGCCGGAAGCGGCCAGCAGGGCAAGGCAGCAGACAATAATCAGTGAATGAATGGGGCGCATGCAGGTCTTGTTATTTGGATACAGCAGTTTGTTAAGCATAGCCTGCATGGCATATCCTGAAAACCACTGTATATACTGTTGATCCCTTTAGTGTTTTTTCCTGCATGGAGCGAAAGCGCGTCATGATCGAATGGTTGAATGGCCAGATTGCCTACTGGCACTGGATAGTGCTGGGCCTGCTGCTGTCGGGGCTGGAGATCTTCCTGCCCAGTTTTGTGATCATCTGGTTTGGCGCGGCGGCCATCTGCGTGGGCCTGCTGCTGTGGCTGGTGCCCCTGGGCCTCACCGCCCAGCTGGTATTGTGGATCGCGCTGTCGCTGGCCTTCCTGGTGCTGTGGATGAAGTTCGTGGCACCGCGCATGCGCGACCGCACCCTGGCCGGCCTGTCGCGCGAGGCCATCATCGGCCAGACCGGCATCGTGGTGCGGCACAATACCGACACCGGCCGTGGCCAGCTGCGCTTCCCGGCACCCATCCTGGGCAGCGAAGACTGGGACTTCATCTGCGAAGGCAAACTCGCCAGCGGCGACCGCGTCACCGTCATCGAAGTCTCGGGTAATTCCCTGATCGTCAAACCCAAATCCTGATTTTTTCTTCACGGTTCTGCAATCACATCTACAAGGAGTTAACAAATGGACGCACTGGTTATTGTCATCGTATTCGCGGCACTTGCCATCACCACCCTGGTGAAAGGCATCCGCATCGTGCCGCAGGGTTCCAAATTCATCGTGCAGCGGCTGGGCAAGTACTACGCCACTCTCAACCCCGGCCTCAACATCATCATTCCCTATGTCGACACCGTGGCTTACCGCGTCACCACCAAGGACATCGTGCTGGACATTCCCTCGCAGGAAGTGATCACTGCCGACAACGCCGTACTGGTGGCCAACGCCGTGGCCTACATCAACATCATCACCCCGGAAAAAGCCGTGTACGGCGTGGAAGATTATTTCAACGCCATCCGCAATCTGGTGCAGACCTCGCTGCGTGCCATCGTGGGCGAAATGACACTGGACTCCGCACTGTCATCCCGCGACCAGATCAAGGCCAAACTGAAAACCGCTATCTCCGACGACATTGCCGACTGGGGCATCGTGCTGAAGACCGTGGAAATCCAGGACATCAAACCCTCGGAAACCATGCAGCGCGCGATGGAAGAACAGGCCGCCGCCGAACGTCAGCGCCGCGCCGCCGTGACCAAGGCCGAAGGTGAAAAGCAGGCCGCCATCCTGCAGGCCGAAGGGCGCCTGGAAGCCAGCCGCAAGGACGCCGAATCGCAGGTGGTACTGGCCAACGCCAGCCGCGACGCCATCACCCTGGTGACGGAATCCATCAAGGGCGATTCCCTGCCCGTGACCTATCTGCTGGGCGAAAAATATGTCACCGCCATTTCCGAGCTGGCGAAATCCTCCAACGCGAAAACCCTGGTATTGCCGGCGGACATGCTCAACACCGTGAAAGGGCTGATGGGCAAGTGATGCGCTTTCCCGTTCTGGTAAAAGGAAGTGTTCTGGCAAAAAGTGCAGCAGCGGCTCTGGCCGCTGTTCTGCTCGCCGCCTGTGCCTCGCTCGATGCACGCCATGACCAGTGCTCCAGCAACAGCTTCATCCGCTGCCTGGACGTGACATCGGATCAGTGCGATGCCATGTTCGACAAGGCCCACGCCGACTGCAGCGCCAGCATGCAGGACAACACCATGTTTGACGACATGCCGGACAACATCAAACAGAACCACACCAACCGCTGCCTGCTGAAATCGGTGATTGCCCAGTCGGGCAAGAAGGCCGACAAGGTGAAGCGCTGCGTGAAGTGGTAGCCGCTGCCCGCCATCGGTGCCGGACACTGCACAGTTCCGGTGCCCGATTTCAGTTCCCGACGCAAACGGATCAGTCATTTAGTCAATCAGATGAGTAATTTGGTCAATCGGATCAGTCCCGGACTCATCGGATTGACTGATTTGATCAAACGGATGACTAAAACAGTCAAACGGATCAGTTCCGGAGTGATTCGGATGAGTCGGGAAGTGATCTGGATGAGTCTGGAAGTGAAATGGATGAGTCCGGAACTGATCCGGATGAGTGTGGAAGTGAAATCGAGGGGTGGAACAGGGAAGGGATTGAGCGGGGAAGTGGGCCGGAACACCTTTGTGAGCATTCCGGCCAGCCGTCCGGTGATCCGTCAGGCCGTGGTTTCTTCCGTGGCGGCGGTGCGACGGGTGCGTTTGAACAGCTGCTTCATCTCGCGCACCAGCATCTCAACCCCGGCGTTGGGCGTAGCCACCTTGGCAAACGCATACACCTCCAGCGCGTGCTGGTAGGCGTCATAACCGGCCGCCGTGGCCGTGTCGCCGAGTTTTTCGTAGAGCGGAGTTATCCGGCGCTGCATGCGCTGGGCCGCATCGTGCAGCGCCAGATCGCGATCGAACTCCGCCACATTCACCGACGCCGGAAACAGTGAACCATGACTGTGCACCAGAGCCTGCCCGTGACCGGCGAACACCCGCGTGCGATCACCCATCACGCCATAACTGCGACGCTCCTCCACAGACAGCCCGATCAGCACATCAGCAACGAGCGCTTCCATTTCCGTTGCGAGTTCATCAAAACGTTGCATTTGCTGGGCAGTGATTTCGCCCGAGACCAGATTGATCGGCATATTTCATTCCTTCGAAAAAATAAAAAGAAGCCGGACAGAGCCGCGATTGCTGACCACTGTCCTCTTGCGTCAGACCCTTTCCAACACAAGGCGGCGCGCATGAAACTACAGATTCAGTTTTGTGGCAATGGGGAGGAGGAGTGGATGTGGTGAATTGGTAAAATTACCGGGATTGGGGGGGTGTGGAGGGGCATTGGATTGTATGTATGCTTGACGGGGTGGGGTAGGATTGCTGAGCCAGCGAATATTTTGTGCGGGGACCGGGGTGATGGGTAGGCTAAATGGTCTGGCGATGACAGATTGGGACACTGGCTAGATATTCGAAGCGGTTTGCTTGGCTGGCTGCTTTCGACCCATTTGAGACATTCGCGATAGATAGGTCGATGAGCACTCAAAGCTGTAAGGAGAAGTACGATTACAGCTTTACCTTTCAATATAATTACCCAAAAGCGGACACTCGAAAGGTCGTTCCTGTGTGCTTGCTAACCTAGAGATAAGCTACTGAATGGGCTGCGAACGCCATGAGCACCCTGCTTTAATACGTGAGTATAGATTTCAGTAGTTTTTACGTCATTGTGACCGAGCTGTTGCTGTACCGTGCGGATATCCGCACCGGATTGCAGTAAATGCGTTGCAAAGGAATGTCGCAGCGTGTGACAGGTTACTTGCGGTGTAAGTTTTGACTGACGTGCTGCTGTTCGAATCAGTTTGTTCAAGGCCGACTCATCGTAGTGGTGCCTGCGCAGAAAATCGGTACCCGGTTCATAGCTCAATTTTGTGGCAGGGAAAACATACTGCCAACCCAATGACTTCGATGCAGAAGGGAATTTTCGCGTCATGGCGTCAGGCATCCACACACCGGCATAATCCTGCTTATTGAGATCCTGTTCGAGCAACAATCTCACTTGTTCAATCTGGCTGCGCAATGCTGGAACCAGTTCTGATGCCAGCGTGACGATACGATGTCTAGCGCCCTTGCCATTC
>CAZBII010000136.1:0-12978 GCA_964491665.1 uncultured Moraxellaceae bacterium | reverse complement strand
AGGATCAGCGGGCAGGCCGGGCTGATGCGCAGGCGATCGCGCACCGGCACGCCGCGCTCTTCCAGCATGGCAATTTCCTTCAGCAGCGCGTCCGGCGCCAGCACCACGCCATTGCCGATCAGGCATTTGACGTTGTTGCGCAGGATGCCGGACGGAATCAGGTGCAGCGCGGTTTTCACGCCGTCGATCACCAGCGTGTGACCCGCGTTGTGACCGCCCTGAAACCGCACCACACAGGCCACGCGATCCGTCAGCAGGTCAACGATCTTGCCCTTGCCTTCATCGCCCCATTGGGTACCCAGAATTACGACACTCTTGCCCATTGCCTTTCGTCTCTACCAAAGAATCAAGAATTGGAAACTGCTGAAGTGACCCAGCCGGATGCGCCTGGCTGCAACTGTTGCGTGCAGTCGAGGGACTGGGGCGTTTGGGAATCATCCAGCGCCTGGATGACAATTTCACCGGCCGCGCGCAGGGAATGGATCACCTGCTGCAGGGCCGCATCGTTTACGGCGGGCGCGAAAATCCGGCCGGGCTGGACCGGGTCGGCCGCGCGCCGCACCAGCTGCGCCAGATCGGTACTGAAACCGGTGGCCGGACGGGCCCGGCCAAACACTTCACCGATATGGTCATAGCGGCCGCCGTTGGCGATCGCCTGTCCCATGCCGGGGACGTAGGCGCTGAATACCGGGCCGGTGTGATAGTGATAGCCGCGCAGTTCACCCAGATCGAAATACAGGTTCACGCCGGGGTGGGACTGGGTCAGCTGGTCAGCGATCCGTTCCAGATCGTCCAGTGCCTGCCGCACTGCCGCCGGTGCTGCCGCCAGCTTTTCCCGCGCCTTGCCAATCACGCCGCGGTCGCCCGCCAGGGACACCAGATCCCGCAACATACCGCGCAGACCGGCATCGGCAACACTGGCTGCCAGAAACTGCTCCAGCTCCGGTACCGCCTTGCGCTGGAAAATCTCGAACAGCTGCCATTCCTGATCTTCGCTAAGGCCGGCCGCACTGGCCAGCGAGCGGTAAATGGCGACATGCCCCAGATCCAGATGGATGTTGGCGCAACCGCTGGCGGACAGGGTTTCCAGCATCAGGCGGATGATTTCGATGTCGCTGGCGACCGCACCATGACCATAGATTTCCGCGCCGATCTGGATCAGGCAGCGGCTGGCGGTCAGGCTCTCGGGCTTGGCATGCAGAACATGGCCGGCGTAACACAAACGGGTAACGCCTTCCCGCTGCAGGGTGTGGGCGTCAATGCGGGCCACCTGCGGCGTCATGTCGGCACGGATGCCCATCAGGCGGCCGGTCAGCTGGTCGGTGAGTTTGAAAGTCTGCAGCGCCAGGTCATTGCCGGCGCCGGTCAGGAGAGATTCCAGATATTCCACCAGGGGCGGAAACACCTGCTCGTAGCCCCAGCTGCGGTACAGATCCAGCAGATCACGGCGCAACTGCTCCAGCCGGGCAGCCCGGGGAGGCAGGATTTCCTCGATTCCGTCAGGAAGTAACCATCGTTCTGCGGTTGCCATGTCTCGATCGCTGTATGAACCCTGTGGTCGAAAAAAAACCGGGGGAGCGCCCCGGTTTCCTTATGATACCACGCTTGCCGGTTCAGGTCAGACCCCAATCCGGAAATTTGGTGGCCTGAACCCGCCCGGCAATCTGCCAACGGGTCCAGGATTCGGTCAGTCCTTTTTCAGGTACTGGAAGAACTCGCCGTCGGGCTTGACCACCAGCACGTCACGCTTGTCGCGGAACACCGAGCGGTAAGCCTCGAGGCTGCGGTAGAAATTGTAGAACTCCGGGTCCTTCTGGTAGACGCTGGCATAGATGGCCGCCGCCTGGCCGTCACCCTCACCGCGCAGTTCTTCCGCCTGTTTATAGGCCGTTGCCAGAATCACGGTGCGCTGGCGGTCGGCATCGGCACGAATGCCTTCGGCCTGTTCGTTGCCGCGGGAGCGATGGCCGCGCGCTTCACGCTCGCGCTCTGCCCGCATGCGCTCATACACGGAGCCGCTGACACTGGAAGGCAGCTCAATCCGCTTGACCCGGATTTCCACCACTTCGATACCCATGCCCTCTCGGGATTTGGAATCCACGGCCTTGGTCAGGCCCAGCACCAGCTCTTCCCGCTCGCCGGCCACCACTTCGTACACGGTGCGCTCGCCAAACTGGTTGCGCAGGCCTTCATTCACCCGGGGCGCCAGCAGCTGCTGCACCTTGCCCTCCTGGCCGCCACCGGTCGCGGTGTAGAACTTGGCCACATCCTGAATCCGCCATACCACGTAGGAATCAACGATCAGACGTTTCTTTTCCTGGGTCAGGTATTCTTCCTGGCGCATTTCCAGCACCCGGACGCGGCCATCGAAGGTACGGGCCTCATGCATCACCGGCACCTTGAAATGCAGGCCAGGCTCCAGATCGGCACGCACGATTTCGCCAAAGCGCAGCAACACGCCGCGTTCACTCTGCTTGATGGTGAAGGCGGTGCCGGATATCAGCAGGGCCAGCAGGGCCAGGCCGATCAATACTGTCATGCTACGGGGATTCATCAGCGGACCTCCCAACGGCTGTCTCGGGCCTGGCGGATGCGATCCAGACCGCGCACGGTTTCCGCCGGTTTGGCGGTGTCGGATCGGGATTGCTGGGTGGACGTGGACTCTGCCTGCACGGGCGCCAGCGCCGGCGCAGCGCCCTGCAGCATCCTGTCGAGCGGCAGGTAGAGCATGTTGCCGCTGCCTTCGGTATCCACCATGACCTTGGTGGAATTGCCCATGACCTGTTCCATGGTTTCGATGTACAGGCGGCGACGCGTTACCTCGGGCGCCTTCTTGTACTGGGCGTACATCTGGTCGAAACGGGCGGCTTCACCGCCGGCACGCTCCACGACTTCCGCCTTGTAGGCATTGGCTTCCTCGATCATGCGCTGGGCTTTACCGCGAGCTTCCGGCACCACCTGGTTGGCATAGGCCTGGGCTTCGTTCTTCACCCGCTCCTCGTCTTCCTTCGCCTTGATCACGTCGTCAAAGGCATCCTTTACATCCTTGGGCGGATGGGCGTCCTCAACGTTGATTTTTTCCACCACCAGACCGGTCTTGTAACGGTCCAGGTATTCCTGCAGACGCTTGTCCACTTCCACGGCGATTGCCTCGCGGCCGTCAGTCAGCACGCGATCCATCTCGCTGCCACCCACCACATGCCGCAGCGAACTCTCGACGGAGTTGCGCAGGGCTTCAATGGGATTGCTGGATTCAAGGAAAAAAGCCTGAGCGTCAGCCACGCGATACTGCACCTGCAGATCGATGTCGACGATGTTCTGGTCCTCGGTGAGCATGGTGGCGCGCACCGGCATGGAATTGAGCTGGTTGGTGTCGACCTTCATCACCGTATCGATACCCCACGGATACCAATGCAGACCTGCGGTGGTGACCTGGTGGAACTTGCCGAAGCGCAGCACGACCGCCTCTTCGGCCTGCTCGACCCGGTACAGGCCGGCGATACCCCACACCACTGCCAGCACAGCCAGGATCAGGCCAATCAGCCCCAGACCGTTGTTGTCGTCCCCCGAACTGCCGAACATGCCGCCAAAGCGGTCCTGCAGTTTCTTGAGAACGTCGTCCAGATCGGACGATCCGCCGCGACCATCGCGACCACGCCAGGGATCCTGATTGTTGCGCCCGCCACCGGGCTCGTTCCAGGCCATAAATAGCTCCGTCAGTATTGAGGCTTTCGAAATGTTATTGCATCTCAGAACGTTATAGTAGGCTTAATTGCCACCATTCCGCTTTTTTTAGCGCCCCTGATTGCGCGCGTCAGTCCCGCAGAATTTCGGGATTGAGACCAAAGCGCTTGCGCATCTGTTCCCACGCCTTGAGCGGCATCCGGATGGTGAGCAGTGTGTTGCCGGTGTCATCGGCGGACTCCTCCTGCACAGCCTTGAGGGAATAGCAGTGGGCGCGCACGGCGGACAGTTCCGGCCGCAGATGCAGCACGCCTTCGACCATTTTCCTGCCCAGCCGTTCGTTCAGCGCCTGCAGCAGCAGGTCCAGCCCGGCACCCGTCACAGCGGACACCCAGACTGCCACCGGCATACCTTCATCATCGCGATCAATGCGCGACGGGAACTGTCCCATCATGTCGATCTTGTTGTAGACCATCAGCGTGGGCACTGCGTCGGCGCCGATTTCAGCCAGCACTTCCTGCACCTGGAAAATATTGTCGTCACGATCCACCGCACAGGCGTCCACCACGTGCAGCAGGAAATCGGCATCGCGGGTTTCTTCCAGCGTGGCGCGAAAGGCTTCCACCAGCTTGTGCGGCAGATGGCGGATGAAACCCACGGTGTCGGCCAGGATCACCGGGCCCAGATCAGGCACTTCCAGGCGGCGCACCGTGGGATCGAGGGTGGCGAACAGCTGGTCGGCGGCATAGACATCCGACCGGGTGAGACGGTTGAACAGGGTGGACTTGCCGGCGTTGGTGTAGCCGACGATGGACACGGCGGGCACTTCAGCGCGCTTGCGGGCACGACGCCCCTGGTCGCGCTGCTTACGCACCTTTTCCAGACGGGCATTGATGGATTTGATGCGGGCCCGCAGCAGGCGGCGGTCGGTTTCGAGCTGGGTTTCACCGGGGCCGCGCAGACCGATACCGCCCTTCTGCCGCTCCAGGTGGGTCCAGCCGCGCACCAGACGGGTGGACATGTGCTCCAGCTGTGCCAGTTCCACCTGCAGCTTGCCCTCATGGGTACGGGCGCGCTGGGCGAAGATGTCGAGAATCAGGCCGGTACGGTCCAGCACGCGGCATTTCAGTTCGCGCTCAAGATTGCGTTCCTGCGAGGGGGAGAGGGAGTGGTTGAAGATTACCAGCTCTGCCTGCTGTTCCTCGACATAGCGGGCCAGTTCTTCCACCTTGCCGCTGCCGATGAACAGGCGGGGATCAGGTGCCGGTCGGGAGCCCCGCACCAGCCCACAGTTGATCGCGCCAGCGGAGTCCACCAGCATTTCGAATTCCTGGGGGTCTTCCCGCGTGAATTCCTGCGGGAAATCGACGTGTACGAGAACAGCCCGTTCACCGCCCTGGGGACGGTCGAATAAGGTTTCCATTTAGCAGACCATCTAGTTAGCAGACCCTCTAGCAGGTCATCTAGTGGATGTTGCGCGTGAACAGGCTGCTGAGTCCCGTATTACATGCCCTGCTCGCCGTTGCCGCCGGCGTCATGGCCACCGCGTTCCGGGCCACCATGGGCGCGGGGATTGCGGGCGGGTACGACGGTGGAAATGGCGTGCTTGTAAACCATCTGGTTAACGGTGTTGCGCAGCAGCACAACATACTGGTCAAAGGATTCGATCTGCCCCTGCAGCTTGATGCCGTTAACGAGGAAAATGGAGACGGGGATACGTTCCTTGCGAAGTGCATTCAGAAAAGGGTCTTGTAGACTATGCCCTTTAGACATAAAGATCTCCTTACTTTGTAGTGCCCAAACTCGGGCGAAAAGAATGGAAAGCGGCCAATTGAAAAATCAACAACGAAAAGACGTCGGCTTCGGTAGGATGAGGTCGACTGGTAAAATTTTCAAGACGTTTTCCAAGAAATTTGGGGCGTCCGGATCGAACCAGTGCAACTCCTTCCAGCTGCGCAACCAGGTGATCTGGCGCTTGGCCAGTTGCCGGGTGGCGGCGATGCCGCGTTCTTCCATTTCAGCGTAGCCGGTTTTGCCGGCCAGACAATCCCACATCTGGCGGTAACCCACGGCGCGCATGGAAGGCAGGTCCGGGTGCAGATCACCGCGTTCGTACAGCGCCTTCACTTCCTCGTAAAAACCCTGCTGCAGCATGGTGCGGAAACGGGTCGCGATCCGTTCGTGCAACTGTTTGCGGTCCGGCGGGCAGACGGCAATATTGATGATCCGGTACGGAAAGCTGTCGGCGTTGCCGCCCCAGCTGTCGTCGCTACTGCCAGCTTTTTGTTGCTGCTGCCAGTGGGTGAGCGTTTGCCCGGTGGAGCGGTAAACCTCCAGCGCCCGCTGCAGCCGCTGCGGATCATTCGGATGAATGCGGGCTGCGGCCACGGGATCAATCTGCTGCAGTTCCGCGTGCAGGGCGGGCCAGCCTTTCTGCGCCGCTTCCGCCAGCAGCTGGGTCCGCACCGTTTCGTCCGCCGACGGCAGGTCGGCAATGCCTTCCCTCAGAACCTTGAAATAGAGCATGGTTCCGCCCACCAGCAGGGGAATTTTGCCGGCCGCAGTGATGGCGGCCATTTCGCGCAGGGCGTCGGTGCGGAAGTCGGCGGCGGAGTAGCTCTCGGCAGGATCGAGGAAACTGATCAGGCGGTGCGGAGCCTTGGCCAGCAGGTCGGCGTCGGGCTTGGCGGTGCCGATATCCATGCCTTTATAGATGAGGGCGGAATCGACGCTGATGATCTCCATGGGAAAGCGCTGGACCAGCTCCACGGCGAGAGCGGTTTTGCCGGAGGCGGTGGGGCCCATGAGGAAGATGGCGAGGGGCTTGTCCGGCACAGCTGCAACTTCAGTGGCGTCCCGGGAAATCAGGTCCGCCATGTCAGCGCCCCCGCAGGAACAGTTTGTCCAGATCGGTCAGGGTCATGGGAATCCAGGTGGGGCGGCCGTGGTTGCACTGGCCGCTGCGCTCGGTGATTTCCATGTCGCGCAGCAGGGCGTTCATTTCAGGCACGGTGAGTTTGCGGTTGGCGCGCACCGAGCCGTGGCAGGCCATGGTGGCGAGCAGTTCGTTGAGCACATGCTCGATGCGGTTGCTGCTGCCGTCGGTGACGATGTCGGCCAGCACATCCCGCACCAGCTGCTCGACGTTGGCGTGGCGCAGCAGGATCGGCAGTTCGCGGATCAGCAGGGTTTCCGGCCCCATGCGTTCGAGGGCAAAGCCCAAACGCCGGAACAGGTCGGCGTGCTCGTCGGCGAAATCGGCCTCGCGCGAACTGACCGCCATGCTGTGCGGCACCAGCAGCGGCTGCGAGCGGATCTTGTCCTCGTCCCAGCTGGCCTTGAGGCGTTCGTAGGTGATGCGCTCGTGGGCGGCGTGCATGTCCACCAGGATCAGGCCGCTCTGGTTTTCCGCCAGGATGTAGATGCCGTGCAGCTGGGCCAGGGCAAAACCCAGCGGGGGAATTGCGCTGCTGTCGCCGGTGCTTTCAGGCGGGCGGACGGTTTCGGTGCGGATATGGATCTGGGTGGAAAGGCTGTCCGGCTCGGAACGGTCCGGGTGCAGGCGCTGGTAGGCCTGCATGGTTTCCTGCACTTGCCAGGGCGATGTTGCCGCCTGCTGCGGCAGGTGCAGACGGGTCTGTTCGCGGAATTCGCCGGCGCTGATGCCGGTGGCTTGCGGTCCCGGCGCGGTGACCAGGGTCGCCGCCGGCTGGACGTCGGCCGGCGTGAGTTCGGCAATCGCGCGATGCAGGGTGCGGAACAGGAAGTCGTGCACCTGCCGGCTTTCGCGGAAACGCACTTCGTGCTTGGTGGGATGCACGTTCACATCCACGCCTTTCGGGTCCAGTTCCAGATAGAGAACGTAGGCGGCATGGCGGCCGTGGTACATCACGTCCTGATACGCCTGGCGCACGGCGTGGTTCACCACCTTGTCGCGCACGCTGCGGCCGTTCACAAAGAAATACTGCAGGTCGGCCTGACTGCGGGAAAAGGTGGGCAGGCCCAGCCAGCCCCACAGGCGCAGGCCAGTGGTCTGGGTGTCGATGCGGACGGCGCTGTCGATGAAGGCGGACCCGCACAGGCTGGCGACGCGGCGGTCCTGCTCCAGTTCGTCCGACGCCGGCTTCAGCGCGTGCACGACTTTCTGGTTGTGACGCAGGGTGAAGCCGACGCCGAAATGGCTCAGCGCCAGCCGTTTCACCACTTCTTCCAGATGGCTGAATTCGGTCTTGTCGGTGCGCAGGAACTTGCGCCGGGCCGGCGTGTTGAAGAACAGGTCGCGCACTTCCACCGTGGTGCCCTGGCTGTGGGCGGCGGGCACGATGACCGCTTCCATGTCGCGGCCCTCGGCCTGCACTTTCCAGCCGGCGCCGCTCTGATCCGCGCTGGAGGTCAGGGCCAGGCGCGAGACGGAACTGATACTGGCCAGCGCCTCGCCGCGAAAACCCAGCGTGGCGACGCCTTCCAGATCGTCCAGATCGCGGATCTTGCTGGTGGCGTGGCGGGCGATGGTGAGGGGCAGGTCGTCCTGTTCGACACCGCCGCCGTTGTCGCGGATGCGGATCAGCTTGATGCCGCCATCTTCCACGTCGATGTCGAGACGGGTGGCGCCGGCGTCCAGGCTGTTTTCCAGCAGCTCTTTCACCACCGACGCGGGACGTTCGACGACTTCACCGGCCGCGATCTGGTTGGCCAGCCGCGGGGTGAGGCGATTGATTTTGGCCAAAACGGAAACCCTTGTTTCAGGAATTGGGAATGCGCAGGACCTGGCCGACGCGCACGCTGGCCGGGTCGTTGAGGGCATTGTACCGCATCAGGCTGGCCAGACTGACCTGATAGCGCTGGGCGATGTGCGAGAGCGTTTCGCCTTTTTCAATGCGGTGTTCGCGGTTGTCGCCGCCGGTTGCCGCCACGGGTGAGCCGCCGCCCTTGCGGTTGGCAAACCAGGTGCCCGGCGGCGGATGCTGGTCGAAATAGCGGATCAGACCCTTGCTGATGGCACGGGCCAGCTTGGTCTGGTGGGCCTCGGAACGCAGGTTGGCTTCCTCGGAGGGATTCGAGATGAAGCCGGTTTCCACCAGGATGGAGGGAATATCCGCAGACTTGAGTACGGCAAATCCGGCCTGCTCCACCCGGCGACTGTGCAGCGGGGTGAAGCGCCCGACTTCCCCCAGCACCATGTTGCCCACCTTCAGGCTGTGCTCCATGCTGCCTTCCATCGCCAGATCCGCCAGTACCGAGGCCAGCATCTGGTCCTTGTCCTCCAGACTGACACCGCCGATCAGGTCGGACTCGTTTTCCTTTTCCGCCAGTACCCGCGCCAGCGTACTGGTGGCGCCGCTGCGGGACAGGGCGAACACGGACGCGCCGCGTGCCTTGCGACTCAGCGCCGCATCGGCATGAATGGACACGAACAGGTCGGCCTTGTGTTTCTTGCGCGCCACTTCGCGACGGGTGGCCAGCGGCAGGAAGTAGTCGCCGTTGCGCACCAGCACCGGCTTGATGCCTTTCTCGGCATTGAGGGTGTTGTAGACGCGGCGGGCGATCTGCAGCACCACATCCTTTTCGCGGGTGCCGCGCGGGCCGCTGGCGCCGGGGTCGTCGCCGCCGTGGCCAGCATCAATGGCAATGATAATGTCGCGTCCGCCTGCACTGGACGCTGGCTTGGGAGCGCTGGTGGTGACCGGTGCGGCTGCCGCAGGCGCTGGCTGGGCTGACGGCGTACCGGGCAGTTGCGCCACCGGACCGGGATAGGGTGTGGGTTTCAGCGCCGGCGCGGGCTGGCCGGCAGGACGTGGCGCCGGAGCAGTTGCGGGAGCCGGAGCAGAGGCCGTCGGCGCAGGCGGTGTGCTCTGGGCCACGGCGATATCCGGCTCGAACAGGTCGAGCACCAGACGATGTCCGTACTGGGCATTGGGTTTCAGCAGAAAGCTTTTCGGCTGCATGGCGTGCCCAAGATCCAGCACCACCCGCAAGCCGTTGCTGCCCTGCGGCGCGCTGCGCACATTGGTGATGGCGCCACCTTTCAGGCTCAGCAGGTTGAGGCTGGGGGCTTTGTCCGCCTGCATCAGATCGATCACGATGCGGTCAGGATTCTGCAGGGTAAAAAGCTGGTGTTCGACGGGGCCGCTCAGATCAAACACCAGCCGGGTATTGTCGGGCGCCTGCCAGGCACGGACGCTGGTGATTTTTTCGAGGGCAAAGGCTGCAGGAGCGAACAGGAGGCTGCCAAGCAGCAGAAGCGCTTGGAGCCGGATATTCAGGATTCTGTGCAAAGCGTTTTCTAACTTCATGAGCGTTCTGCAATTTCGACAAGCACTGTTTAGGCGCTTTTTGCCGGTTGGTCAAATTTTAGTGGTTGGCGAAGGGTTCAACGCAGGGTTCTGGCGTTTTTTCCGGATTTCAGGCCAGTTTTTTGGCCATTTCCAGTCCCAGCTGGGTGTTGGGAATCAGGGTGGCGCTGCGGCCGCTGCCGGCTTTTTCCAGTTCCAGAATCAGGTCCGGCTCCGGGATCAGGTCGCCGCCCTTGTCGGGCCATTCGACGATGACGATGGCCGATGGATCGAAATAATCGCGGATGCCCATCAGTTCGAGTTCTTCCGCGTCCACCACCCGGTACAGGTCGAAATGGTAGAGCTTGCCGCACGGGAGTTCGTAGGGTTCCACCAGGGTGTAAGTGGGGCTTTTGACCGCGCCGGTGTGGCCGAGGGACTGGATCAGGCCGCGACTGAGGGTGGTTTTGCCGGCGCCCAGATCGCCCTGCAGATAAAGCACGCCGCCCTTGGCGAGGACGGAGGCCAGACGCTGTCCCAATGCAAGCGTGTCCGCTTCGGAAGGCAGTGACCAGTGCAGTTCGCTCATTTCAGTTCACCCCTCGTGTCAGGTGCACACCATGCAGGCGGTTACATCAGGTCTCGCCCGGATTCGCCAGCCGATGCAGCCAGGGCATCAGATCCGTGGCCAGCAGGCCGCGTTCACCGTTTTGCCGGGCCGCCAGATCAGCAGCCCTGCCATGCATCCAGACCGCAGCGGCGGTGGCCGGTTCCAGCGGCAGACCCTGCGCAATCAGACCGCCGATCACGCCACTGAGTACATCGCCCATGCCACCACTGCCCATGCCCGGATTGCCGGTGCGCGACAGCCAGATTTGCCCGCTTTCCCCGGCGATCAGACTGCCGGCGCCCTTGAGGACCGCAGCGGCGGCGTATTGTTGTTGAAGGGCTTGGACAGTGTCAAACCGGTTGCGCAGTATTTCAGCGGTATTTTTCCGCAACAGACGCGCAGCCTCGCCGGGATGCGGGGTGATCACGCGGCGGTGGCGTTTTTCCGGCTGCTGCAGTGATGGATCGTCCTGCTGCCACTGCGCCAGCAGGTTGAGGGCATCGGCGTCCAGCACCAGCGGCAGATCGCTGGCCAGTGCCTGTCGCAGCAGACTTTGCCCCCACTCCCGCTGACCCAGGCCTGGTCCGATGACAATGACCGTGGCCTTGTTCAGGAAAGGCGTCAGGTCCGGATTGGCCGTGACCATGCACTCGGGCCGCCGCGCCAGAACCGGTGCGATATGTTCCGGCCGCGTGATCACGCTGACCAGACCCGCTCCCACCCGCCCTGCCGCTTCCGCCGCCATCGCCGCCGCGCCGCCCATGCCGTGATCGCCGCCGATCACCAGCACATGGCCGTTGGAACCCTTGTGGGACAGGCGGGAACGGGGCGGCAGCCACTGCCGGATCTGCTGTGGCAAGACCTGCTTGGCGGACGGTGTGATTTCGTTGTAAACCGCAGCGGGAACGTCGAGGCTGGCGAAGAACAGGTCGCCGGTGCAATCCGGCGCCTGCCCGGTAAGCAGGCCCTGCTTCAGGCCGATAAACGTAATGGTGGCGGCGGCCTTAACCGCACAACCGAGCACGCTGCCGCTGTCGGCGCAGAGGCCGGAGGGAATGTCCACCGCCAGCACGGGCACGCCGGAATCGTTGATGGCATTGATGGCGGCAGCATAATCGCCACGCACGTCGCCGGACAGGCCGGTGCCCAGCAGCGCATCCACGATCAGATCGTTCTGTTCCAGCGCGGAAACGGCAGAAAACGGCTGGAACGGCACGCCGCCCTGCTGCGCCTGCTGCAGCGCCGTCAGCGCATCGCCCCGGCTTTTGGCTGCATCGCCCACCTGGATCACCCGCGGCTGCAAGCCGGCCTGCTGCGCCAGCGCCGCGATCACATAGCCGTCGCCGCCGTTGTTGCCGACCCCGCACAGCACCGCAATTCTTTTCGCCTGCGGCCAGCGCTGCCGCAGCAACGCAAAGGCGGCGGCGCCGGCCCGGCTCATCAGCGTGAAACCGGGGATACCGAATTGCTGGATGGCCACCCGGTCCAGTTCGCGCACGCCGGCGGCACGGTACAGGTCGGCCGGAAGTTCGCTGGTATACTGGGGCGCTGCCTGCATCATGGAATTTTCCGTCATGGGATTGTGCACCTGCATTCGCAGTCCTGATGCGCCTGTTATAGCACAGACACCGCTTCCCGAGGTTTGCCGTTGACCGCCACCGACATCGATTTCGCCGCCCTTTCCCGCCAGATCAAGGACTGGGGCGCCGCACTGGGATTCCAGAAAGTGGCGGTGGCGGATGTGGATCTGGCGGAACATGAAACCTACCTGCAGCGCTGGCTGGACGCGGGCTTTCACGGCGAAATGGATTACATGGCCCGCCACGGCAGCAAGCGCTCGCGCCCGGCCGAACTGCAGCCGGGCACGCTGCGGGTCATCACCGCGCGCATGGATTATCTGGCGCCGGACACGCAGATCATCGACGTGCTGAACGATCCGGACAAAGCCTTTGTGTCGCGCTATGCCCTGGGCCGCGACTACCACAAGCTGATCCGCAAGCGGCTGACCCAGCTGGGGGAAAAAATCGCGGCGGAAATCGGCCCGTTCGGCTATCGCGCCTTTGTCGACAGCGCGCCGGTGCTGGAAAAGGCGCTGGCGGAAAAATCCGGGCTCGGCTGGATCGGCAAGCACACACTGCTGCTGGACCGCAGTGCCGGCTCCTGGTTTTTTCTGGGGGAAATCTACACCGATCTGCCGCTGCCAGTGGACGCGCCGGTGAGCCAGCATTGCGGTAATTGCAGCGCCTGCCTCGACATCTGTCCCACCCAGGCCATCGTCGCGCCGTATCAGCTGGACGCGCGCAAATGCATTTCCTACCTGACCATCGAACTGCACGGGCCGATTCCCGTGGAATTGCGCAAACCCATGGGCAACCGCGTGTTCGGCTGCGACGACTGCCAGCTGGTGTGCCC
>CAZBII010000135.1:0-13117 GCA_964491665.1 uncultured Moraxellaceae bacterium | reverse complement strand
GTGGCGCCGAGCAGCTGCTGGGCCATGGCGACATGCTGTATCTGCCGCCGGGCACGGGTCTGCCGGTGCGGGTGCATGGCGCCTTTGTGGATGATGACGAAGTGCATCGCGTGTGTGACGACTGGCGGCGTCGCGGTGCGCCCAACTATCTGGAAGAAATTCTGGAAGGCAACCACGAAGCCGGCCCCGCGCCCGGTGACGAGGGTGGCGAAGGCGGGGGTGATTCCGAGTCCGATCCGCTGTATGACCAGGCCGTCGAATTCGTGCTGGAATCCCGGCGGGCGTCCATTTCCGCAGTCCAGCGCAAACTGAAAATCGGGTATAATCGCGCCGCCAGAATGATCGAAGCGATGGAAGCAGCAGGGGTGGTGTCGGAGATGCAGACCAATGGCCAGCGGGAAGTGCTGGCACCCGGCCCCCACCGCTGACCATTCCTTTCCGATCCGCCAACAGTTTCGAGTGCACCGCCGGCAACCCCGGCGGTGTCTGCTTTTCAAGGGTACCGTCATGCTCCGAATTCTCCTCAGTGCCTTCCTTGTCCTGGTTTGTTCCCAGCCTGTTCTGGCCGGTGAAATCGGCCGCGATCAGGCCAGCCAGCAGCTCAACCAGATGCTCACCGAAATGCAGTCCATGCAGGCCACCTTCGAGCAGTGGGTGAACGATGCCAAGCAGACCACGCTGCAGCATGTGACCGGCACCATGTGGATCCAGCGCCCCGGCCAGTTCCGCTGGGATACCGATGAACCCTATCCGCAGAAAATCGTGTCCGATGGCAAGTCTCTGTGGATTTACGATCTCGACCTGGAACAGGCCACCAAGAAAAAACTCGACAACCAGATCGGCAATACACCTGCGCTGCTGCTGAGCGGCGATCCGCAGCAGATCCAGATGAATTTCACCGTCAGCGGTTACAAGTTCGATGAAACCGGCGAAATCCGTTTCGACCTGCATCCGAAAGACAAGGAAGCCATGTTCAGCCTGCTGCGCGTGCACTTCCTGCAGGGCCATCTGAGCGACATGTATCTGGAAGACAACCTGGGTCAGACCACTCGCATCGAATTCACCAAAATCAAAAAGAACGAGAAACTCGACCCCAAGCTGTTTGAACTGAATCTGCCCGACACTGTGGATGTGATCGAGGAATCCTGATTCCTGTTTCCTGCCTTGTTTCTAGAATAAGTTGATTCGAGATTAAGCTGATTCGAGATTGAGTTGATTCGCGCTATGGCCGACCTTTTTTCCAGCGACAATCAGTGGCAACCGCTCGCGGCGCGCATGCGCCCGGCGACGCTGGAGCAGTATGTCGGCCAGCGCCATCTGTTCGGCGATGGGCAGCCACTGCGGCGCTCGATCGAAGCCGGCCACATTCACTCGATGATTCTGTGGGGTCCGCCGGGGGTGGGAAAAACCACGCTGGCGATGATTCTGGCCAACTATGTTGATGCGCAGTTTTTGAGTGTGTCAGCGGTGCTCAGTGGCGTGAAGGAAATCCGCGCGGCCATTGATCAGGCCAAGGAACAGCAACGCTTCGGTCGCAAGACGGTGCTGTTCGTGGACGAGGTGCACCGATTCAACAAGGCGCAGCAGGATGCGTTCCTGCCTTATATTGAAGACGGCACGGTGATTTTCATCGGCGCCACCACCGAAAATCCTTCCTTTGAACTGAACAGCGCGCTGCTGTCGCGCGCCCGCGTGTATGTGCTGAAGCCGCTGGATGAAACCGACATCGTGCAGTTGCTGCAGCAGGCGGTGAGCGACAAGTCGCGCGGTCTGGGCAATGAAAATATCCGGATTGCAGAAGATGTGCTGCCGCGCATTGCGAAGCTGGCGGACGGCGATGCCCGGCGCGCGCTGAACCTGCTGGAAATTGCGGTGGGTCTGGCGCAGGCGGACGGCGATGCCGATGTGACCCTGCACACGCTGGAGCAGGCCACCGGCACGGAGTTGCGTCGCTTCGACAAGGGCGGCGATGTTTTTTATGATCAGATTTCTGCGTTGCATAAAGCTGTGCGTGGCTCATCGCCGGATGCCGCGCTGTACTGGTTTGTGCGCATGCTCGACGGTGGTTGCGATGCGCTGTACATCGCGCGCCGCGTGGTACGGATGGCGAGCGAGGACATTGGCAATGCCGATCCGCGCGCGCTGACATTGGCCCTGAATGCTTGGGACGTGCAGACGCGACTGGGCAGTCCGGAAGGTGAACTTGCCATCGCACAGGCTGTCGCCTACATGGCGTGTGCGCCGAAAAGCAACGCGGTTTACACGGCGTTCAATGCGATACGGCGTGCGGTTGCGGAGCAGCCCAGTCATGAGGTGCCAATCCATCTGCGCAACGCTCCCACCAAGCTGATGAAAGAGCAGGGGTACGGCGCCGAATACCGTTATGCCCACGATTTCCCAGATGCCTATGCCGCTGGTGAAAACTATTTTCCGGAAGCGTTGCAGAATGAACACTGGTACGAACCGGCGCCGCGCGGTCTGGAAATCAAGATTGGCGAGAAACTGAAATTCCTGCGCGAACAGGATCGCAAGAGCCCGTGGCAGCGCTACCCCGCCAAAGTCGCTGGCAAGAAGCGGGGTGACACATGATGCAATGGTGGCAGTTCGCCTGGGTAGCGGTGGGTGGCGCGCTGGGAGCGTGCAGCCGTTACTGGGTGTCGGCCTGGGTTTACGAGCGTTACGCGTCGTCGTTTCCCTGGGGCACGCTGGCAGTCAATGTCGTCGGTTCGTTTCTGTTTGGCGTGCTCTACATTCTGATCTTTTCGCTGGAAGCCATGAAGGAACCGCTGCGTCTGCTGGTGCTGGTTGGTTTCCTCGGTGCGTTCACCACCTTTTCCACCTTTTCATTTGAAACCATTCGCCTGCTGGAAAGTGGCCAATGGTGGATGGCGTTTACCAACGTCATGAGCAGTACGCTGTTGTGTCTGGCGGGCCTGTGGCTGGGCATGGGCACCACGCGGCTTTTGCTGTAGCAGCGCGGCAGACGTTACCGGATTTTCATTCAATCACGATCGAGAACAACGACTATGCTGGACCCGAAATTGTTGCGCGGCCAACTGGAAGAAGTGGCCACCCGTTTGCAGACCCGTGGTTTCAAACTGGACATGGCTGCGTTTGCGCGGCTGGAAGAACGGCGCAAGTCCCTGCAGGTGGAAACCGAAAACCTGCAGGCCGAGCGCAAGCGCAAGTCGAAGGAAATCGGCATTGCCAAAGGAAAGGGCGAAGACGTGTCGGCACTGATGCAGGAAGTGGACGGCTTCGCCCAGCGTCTGGCGGAATGCGAGCAGCAGCTGGAAGCGCTGCAGAAAGAACTGCTCGACCTGCAGTTGGGAATTCCCAATATTCCGCATGCCTCGGTGCCGGTCGGTGGTGGCGAGGACGACAATGTGGAAGTGCGCAAGTGGGGCACGCCGCAGCAGTTCGCTTTCACGCCTCTGGATCATGTGGACCTGGGCGTGAAAACCGGCGGCATGGATTTTGAAACCGCAGCTAAAATTTCTGGTGCGCGTTTCTCGGTAATGTACGGCCCGCTCGCACGCATGCACCGCGCACTGATCCAGCTGATGCTGGACACTCACACGCAGCAGCACGGTTATCGCGAAGTGTATGCGCCCTACATGGTGAATCCGGAATCGCTGCAGGGCACCGGTCAGCTGCCGAAATTCGAGGAAGAACTTTACAAGCTGCGCGGTGAAAAGGATCTGTATCTGATTCCAACCGCCGAAGTGCCCGTCACCAATATCGCGCGCGACGTGATTTACAGCGAAGACCAGCTGCCGATCAAATTTGCCTGTCACACGCCCTGTTTTCGCAGCGAAGCCGGTTCCCACGGCAAGGACGTGCGCGGCATGATCCGTCAGCACCAGTTCGAGAAAGTGGAGATGGTGCAGCTGGTGAAACCGGAAGATTCCCACGCCGCGCTGGAGACGCTCACCGGTCACGCGGAAGCCATTCTGCAGAAATTGCAATTACCCTATCGGGTCATCGTGCTGTGCACTGGTGATATGGGCTTTTCCTCGGCCAAAACCTACGATATCGAAGTCTGGCTGCCGGGGCAGAACAAGTATCGCGAGATTTCATCCTGCTCGAACTTCGAGGATTTCCAGGCCCGTCGCATGCAGGCGCGCTATCGCCCGAAGGATGGCAAGAAGCCGGAGCTGCTGCATACACTGAACGGCTCGGGTCTGGCTGTGGGACGCACGCTGGTGGCGATCATGGAAAACTACCAGCAAGCGGATGGCAGCATTCGCGTGCCGGACGCGCTGAAGCCGTACATGGGCGGCGTCGACGTGATTGCCGCGCAGGCGTGAAAACCGAACCACTCAAAGGTGTTTGATGGATTATCTGCCGATTTTTTACCAGTTGAAAAACCAGCGCTGCCTCGTGGTGGGCGGTGGTGACATCGCCACGCGCAAGGCATCGCTGCTGCAGCGAGCCGGTGCAAACGTGCGGGTAGTGGCGCTCGACATTGCCGCATCGATGACAAAGTTGCTGGCGCAGAATCCGCAGTCGGAGCAGTTCCAGCGGGAATTTTCCGCCAGCGATTTGGATGATGTCGCGCTGGTGATTGCGGCGACCGACGACAATGCAGTGAACCGGCAAGTGTCGGAACAGGCGAAGGCGCGCCATATTCCCGTGAACGTGGTGGACAATCCGGAACTGTGTACCTTCATTCTGCCGTCCATCGTGGACCGTTCGCCGCTGGTGGTGGCAGTGTCCAGTGGTGGCCAGTCGCCGGTATTGGCACGGCTGATTCGCGCCAAACTGGAGACCACCATTCCCGCCAGTTACGGTCGTCTGGCGCAGCTGGTGGGCCAGTTCCGCGATCAGGTGAAAGCGCGTTATGGCGATGTGAACCAGCGCCGCGGTTTCTGGGAAAATGTGCTGTCCGGACCGATTGCCGAGTACGTGTTTGCCGGCAAGGAAAAGGATGCCGAGCAGATGCTGGAACTGCTGATCGCCAATCCGGATGCGCCGGCGCCGCACAAGGGTGAGGTGTATCTGGTGGGCGCCGGTCCCGGCGATCCGGAT
Organism: uncultured Moraxellaceae bacterium; assembly: GCA_964491665.1. Classification (GTDB taxonomy): domain Bacteria; phylum Pseudomonadota; class Gammaproteobacteria; order Pseudomonadales; family Ketobacteraceae; genus Ch67. Next base: position 8,086 of record CAZBII010000135.1, on the reverse strand, counting down.
CTGCTGACGTTCCGCGCCCTGCGTCTGATGCAGCAGGCGGATGTGGTGCTGTACGACCGGCTGGTGAGCCCGGAGATTCTGGATCTGGTGCGGCGCGATGCCACGCGTATCGACGTGGGCAAGGCCCGCAGCGCGCATACGGTGCCGCAGGATCAGATCAATGAGTACCTGGTGGAACTGGCGCTGAAAGGCCATCGCGTCTGCCGGCTGAAAGGAGGTGACCCGTTCATCTTCGGTCGCGGTGGCGAGGAAATCGACCGGCTGGCCCAGGCCGGCATCCAGTTCCAGGTGGTGCCGGGCATTACGGCGGCGTCCGGCTGCGCCAGTTATGCCGGTATTCCGCTGACCCATCGCGATTATGCCCAGTCGGTGCGGTTCGTGACGGGGCACCTGAAAGACGGTTCCCTGGATCTGGACTGGGAAAACCTGGCGCGGGAAAAGCAGACCCTGGTGTTCTACATGGGGCTGGTGGGGTTGCCCTCCATCTGCGAGCGGCTGATGGCCCATGGTCTGGCGGGCAGCACGCCGATCGCGCTGGTGCAGCAGGGCACTACCCGCCATCAGCGGGTGCTGGTGTCCGATCTGGCGAACATGCCTGAAGTCGTGAAAAATCAGGAAGTTAAACCGCCAACCCTGATCATTGTCGGTGACGTTGTAAAACTGCACGACAAGCTGAAATGGTTTGATCCGGCGGTGGACGCCAACGCCCGGTCTTCCTTCTGAATCTTCATATTCCAGCGCTTGCCCTTGATTGCCTTTGGCTTTTCAAGGGCATTTTCTTTTCAAAAAACGGACATCAGCTAACCTTAATCCGAAGAGTTCGGGTTTTTTGCCGGAGTTAGCGTCGATGAACTGGTTTAACCGCATTTCGATCAAGTACAAGCTTCTTTTGATTCCGCTGGTGGGCGTATTGGGGTTTGCCACCAACCTGATTTACAACTTCTCGGTGAATACCGAATCGCGACTGCAGCTGGAAAGCGTGCGCGACGTCTATTACCCGATTCTGGAGCGCGCCAGCAATGTCATCGTGACGCTGGACCGTACGGTTGAAGTCCTCAACTCGGCGGTGAGTGCCGGTGAAATGGACATGATCAAGGGCGGCGATGAGAACGCGGAAAAAATGCGGACCCTGCTGCGCGAGATCCGTTCGCTGGAACCCAAACGCAAGCAGCAGGTGGATGACATCTCCTCCGCCTTTGAAAACTACTACCAGCTGGCGCGTGAAATTTCCGAAGGCATGATTTCCGGCAAGGCCGATTTTGCCCAGCTCAATGCCAAAGTTGAAACCATGGGTTCCAAGCTCAACAGTCTCAAATCCCAGCTGCGCGATTTCCGCGATGAAAGCTATGAACTCTTCTCCGGCAATATTTCCAACACAATAGAAGATTCCAACAAGGCATTGTCCGTCGGTGCCACCATTGCTGTACTGATTACGGCTGTGCTGATTTTTGTATCGATGTACATCACCATGCTGGTCACCCGCAACATTGGTCAGGTGGTGTCTTCCCTGCAGGAGATTGCCAGCGGCGAAGGCGATCTGACCAAGCGCATCAAACAGAATTCCGAAGATGAAATCGGCAAACTGGTATTCTGGTTCAACTCTTTTATCGAGCGTTTGCAGGGCATTATCGGCGACGTGGTTACCAGTATTTCGCCCTTGACTGACGTGAGCAAGGAGCTGGGTTCACTGGCGGCTGACAGTGAAAGCGCTTCGTCCGAGCAGCTGGAAGCGACTGTCAGTGTGAATCGTTCGATGAAGGAAATGTTCTCCAGTCTGAATGAAAACGCTTCGAATACAGCCAATGCGGCTGAAGCGGCGTCGGATGCCAATGAGCAGGCGAAGAAAGGTCACGGCATCGTGAGTGAAGCCATTCGCACTATCAACGATCTGGCGCGGGAAGTGGCAAAAGCGGGTGAAACGATTCATCAACTGGAAGCGGATACAGCCAACGTGGGCCAGATTCTGGATGTAATCCAGGGTATTGCCTCGCAGACCAACCTGCTGGCATTGAACGCTGCCATCGAGGCAGCGCGTGCCGGCGAGCACGGTCGTGGTTTTGCGGTGGTGGCTGATGAAGTGCGGACGCTGGCGTCGCGCACCCAGGAATCCACCGAGGAAATTCACCGCGTGATCGAACAGCTGCAGCGCACTGCGCGCGCCATTTCCGAGGTCATGGCCAACGGTCAGCGCAAAGCCGAGGAAAGTGTGAACAAGGCGGGCGACACCGGTTCATCGTTGCAGGCGATCACTACCCGCGTGGAAGAAATCCATGTGATGAATACGCAGATCGCGTCGGCCACCGAAGAGCAGCAGCAGACTTCGCATTTCATCCAGCAGGCCATCGACGAGATCAGTGCGTCGGCGCAACGCGCAGCGGACGGTTCAGCAAAAGTGGCCAGCTCCACCGAGCAGCTGCAACGCGTTACCCAGAAACTGGGAGCCGTGGCGCGCCAGTTCCGGGTCTGATAGCAACGCCAGAAAACCAAAAGCCGCGCCTTATCCGCGCGGCTTTTTTTATGGATGGAATTCCAGTGGAACTCACAGCATCCGGCGATCCCGTTCCTGCCACAGCGAATCGGCCAGCGCGTGCGCTTTCGCCTGTGTCTGCGCATCTCCCAGCAGTTTCAGCGCAATCGCCAGCGTGCCGATCACCGACGCCTCACCGTATTCGTGTTGCACTTCACCGCGCCAGACCTGCACGAACGTCGACAGATCCAGACTTTCTTCTTTCACATGCCGTTTGCTGAACAGCGCGGGCCAGGTTTCGTCCACCAGCTCGCCGTTGCGCACCGACTGCACCAGACATTCGATGTCCGGATTGCGCTCGATCTCGCCGGCTTCCCCCTTGATCACATCCACGCGCGGATAACCCAGTGCCTGCGCGGCCACCTGATGCACCGGACGATAGCCGGGGTGGAATATGCCTTGAATGACGCAGGGCGCACCCGCCGGATTGATCAGGCGTGACAGCGTGTGCACGGGCGAACGCAACCCCATGATGTTGCGCAGTTCGATGATCTCGTGCAGACGCGGACACAGATTCCGCAGCGGAAAATGACTGAAGTTGCGCTGGTCGAGTTGCGCGGCACACTCAGACCAGCTGGACGCCACCGGAATGCCCAGATCCGTCAGCACGTCTTCCGTATAGATGCGGTCGATGGTGTGGCCGCTGGCGCCGTGTACCAGCACGCGATGGCCCTTTTGCGCCAGCAGGAAAATGGTGAACAGATACCAGGGCAGATGGCGACGCTTGCCCGCATAGGATGACCAGTCCAGATCCACCCGCACCGGTTGTGGCGGCGTCACGCTGGAGCGCACGGCGCGCACAAAGCCCAGCAGTTCTTCGGCGGTTTCTTCCTTCACTCGCAGCAGCATCAGAAAGGCGCCCAGCTGCACGTCCAGCACTTCACCGTTCATGATCATCTGCATGGCCTGGAAGGCTTCATTTTCGGTGAGCGGGCGGGAACCTTTCTTGCCCTTGCCCAGAATGCGGACGAACTGGGCGAACGGATGTTCGTGAGCGGGGGGAATGCTGGTTTTCATGCGACTCCTTGCGTGTTACAGGCAGTTTGCAGGGCGGGGCAGACCGGCGATCCGGGCAGCAATTTTGGCCGGACTGCCGGGGAACAGTTGCAGCAGGTAAATGCTGGTGCCCTTGTCGTCGCCCAGTTGCTGTTTGACGTACTTTACCAGAACCCGCATCGGCGGGCTGTGTTCGAACTGGCGATAGAAATCCTGCAGCGCGCGCACGACTTCCCAGTGCGCCGGCGTCAGCTGGATGTTGTCCTGCAGCGCCAGCGCTGCGGCGACCGCTTCGTTCCAGTCCGCCAGATTTTCCAGAAAGCCGTCCTTGTCCAGCGCAATGGTTTTGCCTTCCACCAGCAGCGTATGCATCGTCAGAACCAGGAAACGGATTTGTCGGCGCGGGCGACCAGATCGACGAATCCGGCGTAATCCACAGCGTTGGCAGGAAGGCTGATGCCACGGGCTGCGGCGTCGGCGGACAGGGTGAACACGGCGTTGCCGTCGGCGGGCAATAGCGGCGTGGGCGAGGCATGGGCCAGCACGCCATCTTCAATGAGCAGCAGCATGTCGCCGGGGGTAAGCACTGCCAGACAGCGTTGCAGCGCGTCGTGACTGAAAGGGGATTTGCTGACGATATGCAGGATCATGGCATCGGGACCGCAAACAGGAATTCAGAAAGCAAGAACATGATCGAAGCGGGCCAGCAGCGCGCGGATGGCGGTGCTGTCTACTGGCTGCACCGGAATGATCAGGTTGTCGGTGGTCATGCCGCGTGCCAGCAGGGAGTCGCTGCAGACGAAGCGCTGCTCGATGCCATACAGGTCCAGGGCTTCGAACATCGCTGCAGTGCGCTTCAGTTGGGCTGCGGCCGGTTCCTGCCGGGCGCGCAGCTGGAACACGCCGTCGTCCAGAAACAGCAGGGCGGTATCCACGCCAAAAGCGGCGGTGGCGAGAGCAGCGTCCAGCGCTTCACGGGTGGCCAGCGAGGAGTGCGGCGGCTTGCGATGGATGAACAGACAGGATTTCATCGTCAGGCTCCGAAAGTGACCAGGCGATCGGATTCCAGCTCGGCATCCACCAGCTGTCCCAGTCCCGCCAGAATGAAGCCGCCGTGCAGGTTGTGGCCTGGCACCTGATAGCGGGCCGCTTCGCTCTCGTTGATGATGCCACGACGCAGGCAGGCGGATATGCACACCACCAGTTCGACGCCGGCGCCGGCCAGTTCCTGCCAGCTGCGGTAAAGGTGGATCTCATCCTGCGGCGGCACAGCGAGGGTCGAGGCGGTGAACACACCGTCGCCGGAGAAAAACACGCGCTTGAGTTGATGGCCCTGCTGCAGCACGGCACGGCAGAATTGCAGCGCAGTGGCATTGGCCTGCTGGCTGTATGGCGATGCGATGACGTGAACGGAAAAAATCATGGCGGGCCCCGGGGAAGAAACTCAGGGCAATGATAGGGCGCGGCGAGGTGAAAGCAAGGGATTCCCTTCCCGGCAGTCGTTCGATGAAAAAGCTTCAGGTCTGGTTGCAGCTGACGGAAGGATCACCAAACAGCGGTGTGTTCATCTCACATTCAAAACAGCCACCCAGAAGAAACAGCACAGGTATCGGCAGAATCAGTTTTTTCATTGTTGGAAGAGTCAGGTGATGGGCTTGATTAAAATCTAGACAGCCAATCCTGATTCTTCCTTGAGTGTTTGGTGACGTTGTTTATCGTTTTGTAAGTGGCGGGCAGGCGGTGGCGCGCAAACAAAAAAGCCCTGAATTGTCAGGGCTCTAGTGTTTGATTTGGCGGAAGCGGTGAGATTCGAACTCACGGAGGGTCGCCCCTCGCCGGTTTTCAAGACCGGTGCCTTCAACCGCTCGGCCACGCTTCCGGGTTCTGCTTTGCTGGTTGCAAGGACGCGAAATCATATAGCAAACCCCTGATTCCGGGAAGGAAAATTTCAGCCGGGTTGGCAAGGGCGGGTCTTTTTGCGCGAGCATCCTTCGCCTGAACATGTTGTGGTGCTATGGTGCAACTATCGTGATCGGCAAAGGGATATTCGATGCGGGGCAATATGAACTTCAAGGGGCGCTGGGTGCTGGTGACAGGCGCGTCATCCGGACTCGGCAGGGAAATGGCATGTCAGCTGGCCCGCGATCACAAGGCCAACCTGATTCTGGTGGCACGGCGCACCACCGCTCTGCTGGAGCTGAAAACCCGGCTGGAGTACGACCACGGCGTGCAGTGCTGCGTCGTGCAGGCAGATCTGGCCAGGCCGCAGGATGTGGACCGGGTCTTTCTGGAAAGCGTGCAGCAAGGCGAAATCTACGGCGTAATCCTGAATGCGGGCGTCACCCATTTCGGCCGGCATCAGGATCTGGCCTGGCCAGACTTTGAAACCCTGCTGGCCACCAATGTCACCAGTGTGGTGCGGCTGGTGAATCTGTTCGTGCCCTACCTGATCGAGCGGCGGCAGGGCGGCGGGATTCTGCTGGTGGCGAGTCTGGCCGGGCTGTTGCCGGTGCCCTATCAGGCCGCCTATGCCGGCACGAAGGGTTTCATCACCCAGTTCGGGCAGAGTCTGTATCAGGAATTGCAGGGCCAGAACGTCTCTCTGACCGTCTTTGCCCCTGGCGGAATAGCCACGGAGATGATGGCGAGCAGCGGGCTGGACAAGGGCTTCGAAAACTCGGTTTTTCTGCAGAACGTGCAGGATTGCGCCCGCATGGCATTGAACGCCTTTGCACGGCGGGCCTATCTGGCGGTGCCGGGCTGGCTGAACCGGCTGCAGCTGTTTTTCTCGCGCTTTCTGCCGCGTCGTTTGCTGGGGAGCATTTCCGGCGCGGTTTACCGCAAGGCGCTGCAGAAAGTCTGATTGTGCCGGTTACAGCAGCACCCAGCTGGCAATCAGGAAATACAGGAAAATCGACAGCAGATCCTGAATGACGGTGGCCAGCGGTCCGGCGCCGAATGCGGGATCGATGTCGTATTTGTCCAGCAGCCAGGGCAGCACAAGGGCCACCAGTGTGGCGGTGGAGCAGGCTGCCAGAATCGCCAGTCCCACAATCGTCGCCACCTCCGCATCCTGCCAGCGCCACAGGATGATCGGCGCGGCGACCGCCGACAGCGTGATCCCCATGCCCAGGCCGGTGAGCACTTCCAGTCCCACAATGCGGCGAATGCTGACCCCCACCGACAGACCCCGCACCACGACCGTTTCCGTCTGGGTGCCCACCGCGTCCGCCAGATACACGATGCCGGGAATGAAAAACGCCAGCAGGACTTTCTGTTCCAGCTGGGTTTCAAACCAGCCCACGATGTCTGCGGCACCCAGTGCACCGGCCAGACCCAGCAGCAGCCAGGGCAGACGGTGCCAGAAACGCCGTTGCACCGGCTCCTCGCTGGCCATGCGTGCCATCGATGAACGCTTGAGAAAACCACCCATGCGCGCGATGTCTTCGTCATGTTCCTGCAGCAGCACCGTCAGCAGCTGGTAGGGCGGAATCAGGCCGACAAAACTGCCTTTCTCGTCCACCACCGCCAGCGCCGCCTCGTTGTGCTTGACGGCGTGCCACGCCGCTTTTTCCTGGTCAATGCCGGGGCGGATGGTGGGCGCATCCGGGTCCATGATGGAACTGATCCGCACCGATTCCGGCGCCGCCAGCATGTCCTCGATCCTCAGCATGCCGACGAACTGCTCGCCGACACAGACGGCAATGTGGCTGGCGCACTCGTAGGTTTGCCCGTTCAGCTGGGTTTTCAGTTCCGCAACGGTCGCGGTCGGCTGTACCACAGGGACCTGTTGTGAAGCGTGACGGGAGGCGATTTCGAAGGGATTGATTTCCGGCGACATGGGCGAATGATGGCTCCAGAGAAGAAGCGCCTACACTAGCGGGAAAATGCAGGCGCCAATATGACAGTCCTCAACAATCAGTGCTGGGTGAAGCCGCGATGATCCACCGGTTTCGCCAGCTCTTCCTGCAGGGCTTCCAGGCCGCCCCAGATGGCATCCCGACCATGCTCTTCCGGGATCTTTGCCACCGCCATGATCAGCACACGCACGATCTTTTTCATCTTTTCCTGATCCATGTATTCGTCGCCGGGTTGCGGGGTTGGGTCTGTCATATCGTGCCTCTGTTTGTCCTGGATGGGTGTGATGGGGAGAAAAGGGGCGGCATTTTCAGCCAGTTTGACGGCTCTGGCAAACCGGCGACCCGACCGGCATCGACGCGATGAGGGCCTGCTTGGCGGCGCGGGGCAGGATGCGGATCTGGTACTCGCGGGCGGAGGCAGTGGAACGATCCGGCTGGCTCTCGGAATAGACCAGCGTAACCGGCTGGCGGCTGCGGGTATAACGGGCGCCCTTGCCACTGCCGTTGTGCTCGGCCAGGCGCCGCGCCAGGTCGGTGGTGATGCCGGTGTACAGCGTGCGGTCGCTGCATTCCACCATGTAAACAATCCACTGCTTCATCGGGGTTACTGCGTCAGGTTTTGGTCAAATTGTGAACAGTGTGAACCACTACTATACTTCAGTGTGCTCGCAATACCACTAATCGAGGTTGTCCCACAGGCACC
>CAZBII010000134.1:0-13255 GCA_964491665.1 uncultured Moraxellaceae bacterium | reverse complement strand
GCGAAGGCCCCCGCTCCATCATCAGCGTGCATAATCTGGCCTATCAGGGCATCTTTTCCCGCGCGGTGTTTGATGAACTGGCACTGCCGGCAAGCTGGTGGCGTTACGACCGGCTGGAATTCTTCGGCAACTTTTCCTTTCTGAAAGCCGGCATTGTGTATGCCGATGCGATCACCACCGTCAGCCCTACCTATGCGCGGGAAATCCTGTCCGAGCCACTGGGCTGCGGCATGAGTGGCCTGCTGCAACATCACCGTCACAAGCTGCACGGTATTCTGAATGGCGTGGATTACGCACAGTGGAATCCCGCCAGCGATCCGCACGTGCGTTTTCATTACGATGCCGACAGCCTGCCGGAAAAACTGCACAACAAGCTGGACCTGCAGCGCAGCCTTGGGTTGCGGCTGGGCAAGTCCCAGCCGCTGGTGGGACTGGTGAGCCGGCTGGTGCACCAGAAAGGCGTGGACTGGATCGTGGAAGTCATGCAGCGGCTGCTGCCGGAAAAGGTGCAGTGGGTGGTGCTGGGCAATGGCGACAAACAGATCGAACAGCAACTGCTGGCCCTGGCACGGCAGGCGCCGAAACAGGTGGCGGTGACCATCGGCTATGATGAAAGCATGGCGCATCGCATTGAAGCGTCGGCAGACCTGTTCCTGATGCCGTCCCGCTATGAACCCTGCGGCCTCAACCAGATCTACAGCCTGCGCTATGGCACCTTGCCGCTGGTAAGGGCAACAGGCGGTCTGGCGGATACCGTGGTGGACGGCGTAACCGGCTTTGTTTTCGACGGCGATACTGCCGATGATCTGGAACAATGTCTGCGCCGCGCGATCAGCTACTTTACGAAGTTCAAGGCGTGGGAAAAGATGCAGCGCACCGCCATGAGCCAGCGCTTTGACTGGCAGCAGAGCGCGCAGCAGTATCTGGTGTTGTACCAGACGCACTCCCACCAACATTCACCGGGATAGGACAGGAAATCGAATGCTGCAAGACGAGCAGTACGACATCGTGGCCATCGGCAGTGCCACCGTGGACCAGTTCGCCGACACCGATTCCGAATTGATCCGCATCGATACACCCACCGTGCACGAAAAACTGATTGCCTTCCCCCTGGGCAGCAAAATTCTCATCCGCAAACTGGAACTGGCCACCGGCGGTGGCGGCACCAACTGTGCCGTGGCACTGGCGCGGCTGGGCCTGAAAACCGCCTATCTGGGCAAGATCGGTGAAGACGGCAACGGCGATTTCGTGGTGCGCACACTGGCGGCGGAGGGCATCGATTTTATCGGCCCGCGCGAGGGGCAGACCGGCATTTCCGTCATCCTCAACAGCTTCGCCCACGACCGCACCATCCTCGCCTACAAGGGCGCCAACAACAATCTGCTGCCGTCCGACATCAAAGCCTTCAACACGCGCTGGGTTTATCTGTCCAGCATGCTGGAAACCAGTTTTGACACCGTGGTGGACCTGATCTGTGCGCATGATTTTCGCGTGGCATTCAATCCCAGCAACTATCAGGCGGAACTGGGCTACAAAAAACTGGAGCGGCTGATCGACCGGGTGGAAATCCTGGTGATGAACCTGGAAGAAGCCTGCAAGTTTCTCGGACTGGATCATCGCTCGCCACCGCCGGTGCAGCAGCTGTTTGCGGAAATGGCCAAACTGCCGCCGCGCATTTTTGTGATCACCGATGGCGGTGAAGGCACGCACGTTTACGATCGCGAATTCTACTACCGCGCCTATCCCACGCCGGATCTGACCGTGGTGGAAACCACCGGCGCCGGCGATGCGTTTGCGTCCACCTTCACCGCCGCCTGCGTGCTGGGCAAGCCGGTGGAAAAAGCCATTCACCTGGCCATGACCAACGCCGAATCCGTACTGAAATATCGCGGCGCCAAGGAAAAACTGCTGACACTGGATGAACTGTATGAAGAGGCCGCTTATCTGGCGCGGCGCATCGACAAAATCCGTCTGTAATCCTTTCACTCTGACAAACCTCATCGGGAGCACGTCATGAAAAAAGTGGCAATCAATGGTCTGGGCCGCATTGGCCGGCTGGTACTGCGCGAATACATCCGCAATCGTCCGGCGAATCTGGAACTGGTGGCGGTGAATGATCTGGTGTCGGCGGAAAACATCGCCTACCTGCTGAAATACGATTCCGTGCACGGCAAGTTCGAGCATGACATTACGTTTGGCGACGACCACATCACCATCGACGGCGCGCGTATCAATTTCTATCACCAGGCCGATCCGCACAATCTGCCGTGGGATACGCTGGGGGTTGATCTGGTGATCGACTGCACCGGCGTCTTCACCCATCACGACAAGGCCGCGTTCCACCAGCAGGCGGGTGCGAAAAAAGTGCTGATCAGCGCACCGGCGGAAACAGCGGATCTGACGCTGGTGGTGGGCGTGAACAACGCCGCCTACGACGCCGCCAAACATCACATCGTGTCGAACGCCTCCTGCACCACCAACTCGCTGGCGCCGCCGCTGAAAGTGCTGGACGCCGTGTTCGGCATCGAAAGCGTGATGGTGACCACCGTGCATGCCTACACCGTGTCGCAGGGCATGGTGGACGAGCCCAACAAGAAGATGATTCGCGGCCGCGCCGGCGCGCTCAACATCATTCCCACCAGCACCGGCTCTGACAAGGCCACCGAACTGGTGCTGCCGCAACTGAAAGGCAAGGTGTCGGCGCTGGCGCTGCGGGTGCCGGTGCCCGATGGCGCGATTACCGACATCGTGGCCGTGCTGAAACGCAACGCTACCAAGGACGAAATCAACGCGGCCCTGAAAGCGGCGGCCGAGGGCGAGATGGACGGCATCCTGGGCTTCACCACCGAGCCGCTGGTGTCCACCGACATCCTGCGCGACCCGCGCTCGGGTATCGTGCACGGCCTGTCCACCCGCGTGGTGAACGGCAACCACGCCAAGGTGCAGGTGTGGTACGACAACGAGCATGGCTACGCCTGTCGGATGCTGGATGCGGCGGTGCTGATGTGCGGGGGCTGAGCAAACAATTTTTCCGGTTCGACAGAAAGCCGTGTTTGGTCCGAACCTTTTGCCAATGTTTTATTTGTTGGAAACCGCATGCCGGGAACGGATACCGAAAGTGATTCACTGTATAACGCTGGGTCGCAGGACCAGGGAGGTTCCATGAAACTCGTTCATTTGTCAGATCTGCATATCGGAAAGTCATCCAACGACAAGCGTGTTCGCACCATTGTTGACTGGATCATCGGGGCGCGAGGGGAGCACGGCGCTTCAGCCGTGCTGATCACCGGCGATCTGGTGGACGACGGTGCGCTGGGGGAATATCGTGAAGCGCAAAAGCAGATCAAGCGCTTGCAGGATGCCGGATTTCCCGTGCTTTGCACGCCAGGCAATCATGATTACGGTGCCAATGGAATTGCCGAAGATGATGAATGCTATCTTCGTTTTCGCAAATACATCAGTGGTGATGTGGATTACCCTCACCGTGTCGATCTCGGTGATTTTGTTTTCATCCTGCTGGATTCCATGTTGCAGGAAATGAAGGAGCACAATATCTGGGGCGCGCAGGGAGAGTTGGGCAAGCACCAGCTCAGGGAGCTGGATCGGTTGCTGGACGATATCGAATCCAACGCCCCTGAAAAAACTGTCGTGGTGGCGTTGCACCATCATCCGTTTTACTACAACTATTTTCTGGCCTTGCGGGATGAAGAGCTGTTCAAGGAAGTGATTACCGACGAGGACAAGAAGGATTGTCGGGTGGATGCAATTCTGTTTGGCCACAAGCACGTGGAAAAGCGCTTTGCCGCCAAGGAGAAGAAATACAATTGCCGGATGATTTATGCATCCGGCTCCAGCACGGAACGGCACGATGACGGCAAGATGCGTATCCCGGTGCTTGACCTGGTCAGCTTCAAGATTCAGACCTGCAAGCCCGTTTGATGGTCGATGTCGCCCAGAATCGTTCAAATTCCGTTGTTGACGGCTAATTTTCCCCCAGAACCAGGAAAAATTGCCCCAGAAAGGCTTCTGAATCGCCCAGAAATGCCGGCAATGGCCCCCAGAACGGCCTCGGGAACCCCCAGAGCATCTGATTTTTGGCCCAGAAGGCGGTTTTTTGAGCTACAGAGACGGTTTTGACGGTTAAAGACGCGCTTTTTTCGCCCCAGAGAGACAAAAAAACGGCCCGGGAAGTGATTCTCGGGCCGTTCTGTTTTCAGTGCGGGGTATTTACAGCGCAGCGCCGTCACCTTCGAAAGAAGGATGAACCCAAGTGAACTGGCAAATAACAAGCTTTAGCAAAGATTGCTATTATTGCGGGGTATGTCCACTTGTACGCATGAGACCAAAGCCATGAATGTATCCCTGACCCCCCAGCTGGAAAACTATATAAAACAGAAAGTTGCTACCGGCATGTACAACTCGGTGAGTGAAGTGGTGCGGGAAGCCCTGCGCCTGATGGAGGAGCGGGACAGTTTGCAGGCCATGAAGCTGGAAGCCCTGAAAGCGGACATCCAGCAGGGCCTGGACTCCCTGGAAAAGGGGCAGGGCAAGGCGCTGGATATTGAGCAGATCAAGGCTCGTGGACGGCAGCTGCTGACGAAAGGGAATGGCAAGTAATGGCGGCACTGATCCTTTCGCCTGAAGCAGAAATGGACCTGCTGGAAATCTGGTTATACATCGCTGAGGACAGCCCGGTGAATGCGGATCGGTTTCTGGACAAACTTAACGAAAAGGCACAGGCGCTGGCGGAATTTATCGGCATGGGCGTTGAAAGACCGGAGTTGGGAGAGGGCATGAAATGCTTCCCGGTGGACCGTTATGTGCTGTTCTACCGCTCCACCGAAAATGGCGCAGAGTTGGTGAGAGTTCTGGCCAGCAGCCGGGACACCCGACTGGCGTTCTAGACCTGTCAATGTCGAGAAAACTGGCTCTCGACGCATCTTCAAAAGTGCTTTTTTCGCCCCAGAGAGACAAAAAAACGGCCCGGGAAGTGATTCTCGGGCCGTTTGGTTTTCAGTGCGGGGTATTTACAGCACAGCTTCCACTTCCGGCGCCTGTGCCTCGCTACCGGTGCCGCCCCTACGGCCCCGGAAATACTGGCTGCCATAGCCGGGGCGGCGCTCGGCGTTGTTGTAGAACACATACTGGCCACAGGCCCGCACATCCTCCACCGCCAGCCTCAGCCAGGTATAGGCGCGGTCGCGCAGATTCTTGGACGCGCTGTTTTCCATGCGGTCGCCATTCACCCGGGCCAGCAGGGCACCCATGTCCAGCGCCACGCTAATTGCCCGATCCAGTTCCGCCAGTTCCAGCTTGATGGCCTCCAGCGGCGCCGGATGGTTGCGGCCCAGATAGGCGATGTCGTTCAGGTCCTGGATCATGTCGGCGTGGCCTGTGCCGGCGGCGATCTCGGCTACACGCTTCAGCAGCGCGGCGTCGTTGCGGTAGGCATAGCGCATGGCGCGCAGCAGGCGGTCGCGCAGTTCGTAGGCGGCGGGCGACAGCTGGTTCCAGTCCTGCTCGGCCTGCTCGCGGCAGTAACGCTCGCCAAACCAGAGCGATTCGGCAGCGCGCAGCACGCGTGCCCTGAGGGGCAATGCCTCCACCAGCTGCCAGTCCAGGCCGGCGCCGAGCAGCGCGTCCTTGTCTTTCTGGCACCAGTGATAGAGATTTTCTGCTTCCTGAATAAATACATGAACGGGGAGGTTGGGGGTTCTGACGCCGTCGGCAGGCAGGGCGTCGAGCGTCGCACGATGAACAGACAGATCGTGGGCTTGCGTCATGATTGCTTTCCTTTGCAATGTGGGATTGGTTTTTCGGGATGAAGATATTGCCCTGCGCCGCAGAACGCTGGCCGCAGAAGCGGGGCGGATTCTAGCGGGTGTGGTGGGGAGTGTTTAAGTGGGGAGGGGTGTGAATTTTTCACAGAACGTGGGGCTATGAACTCCAGGTTACGTATTTATTTCATCGCCACAAGTAAATGGAAACTTGTGCTGCGCATAAGTTGATCTGGACAGAGGTCGCGCTGGACGATACTGTTCAACAAACCAATTTTGGAAGGTGCGTTGACGTTCAAGGATGAGCGGGACTGATGCAGCTGCGTCACCTGGCCACTGGCGGGACACAGCTTAATAATATTTGGTTTCAACCTGTTGGATCGAAGCAGTTAAACAGGGAAATTGGTAGCCCGATGAATCAACACTACGCCCCCGGAGCTCGCCTAGAGATCCGTGACGCCGAATGGCGTCTGAAAAGAATTGATATGACCAGTGACGGTGGCCAGCTGCTGACCTGCGAAGGGCTGTCAGAACTGGTGCGTGGCCGTGAAGCCACCTTCCTTACCAGTCTTGAACAGAGCGTGCGGGTTCTGGAGCCGGAAGCCACTGAACTGGTCAATGATAGGTCCAGTGCATATCGCGCCAGCCAGCTGTATCTGGACACGCTGCTGCGTCAGTCGCCCCCCACGGATAACCGTATTCATATTGCCCAGAACGCGGCGATGGATGTGCTGCCATTCCAGCTGGACCCGGCTCGGCAAGCGCTGAAGCAGCCACGCCAGCGCATCCTGATCGCCGACAGTGTGGGCCTGGGTAAAACCCTCGAAGCGGGCATTCTCGTCAGCGAGCTGATCGCCCGGGGTCGAGGCAAGCGCATCCTGGTATTGGCAGTGAAATCCATGCTTACCCAGTTCCAGCAGGAGTTCTGGAACCGCTTCACCATCCCCCTGACCCGGCTGGATTCCCAGGGCCTGATGCGGGTGCGCAACCGCATTCCGGCCAACCACAACCCGTTCCATTATTTCGACCGTTCGATCATCTCCATCGACACTCTCAAGCAGGACATCGACTACCGCCATTATCTGGAGCAGGCCTACTGGGACATCATCATCATTGATGAAGCCCACAATGTGGCGGAACGCAGCAATCACTCCCAGCGGGCAAAACTGGCCAAGCTGCTTGCCACCCGATCTGACACACTGATCATGCTGTCCGCCACGCCCCACGACGGCAAGGCCGAAAGTTTTGCCAGCCTGGTCAACATGCTCGATCCCACCGCTATTGCCAATCCGTCGGATTACGGCGCGGAAGATTTCCGCGACAAGGGGCTGGTGATCCGCCGCTTCAAGCACGATGTGCGCGATCAGCTGGCGCAGAGCTTTCCCGAGCGCAACATCCAGAAACTCCACACACCGGCCAGCAAAGCAGAAGACCATGCCTACGATCTGTTGATGGAAGCCCGCTTTCATACGCTCGACAGCAAGACAGGCAATGGCAGAAGCGGAGCACAGCTGTTCCGCACCACATTGGAAAAAGCCCTGTTTTCCAGCCCGGCGGCCTGTGCCAGCACCATTCGCAACCGTTTGCAGCGCCTGCAGAAAAGGTCACAGGAAAAGGAAATAAAGGAAGACATCGACACACTCAACGGTTTGCTGGCCGCCGTCACCGCCATCACCCCGGATCAGTTCAGCAAGTACCAGCGCCTGGTATCCCTGCTCAATAATCGGGACGGTACAGGCTTTGACTGGAATCCGAAGCAGGCCGACGATCGCCTGGTGCTGTTCACCGAAAGCATCCAGACACTGGAATTTTTGCTGCAGCACCTGCCGAAAGACTGTGGTCTGAAGGACGCTCAGGTGGCCGTGCTGCGCGGCGACATGCGCGATACCGATCTGGCCGCCACCGTGGATCAGTTCAACAACCAGTCCAGCCCCATTCGCCTGTTGATCTGCTCGGATGTCGCATCTGAAGGTATCAACCTGCACCACCTCAGTCATCGCATGGTGCATTTCGACATTCCCTGGTCGCTGATGGTGTTCCAGCAGCGCAACGGCCGTATCGACCGCTACGGCCAGACGCGCCAGCCCCAGATTCGCTACCTGCTGACAGACAGCAGCAATCACAAGGTGCGTGGTGATGCACGCATTCTGGAAGTGCTGATCGACAAGGATGCACAGGCCGGCAAGAACATTGGCGATCCATCGGAGTTTTATGGCTTGGGCAGCGTTGAACTGGAAGAAGCCAAAACCGCCGAATTCATTGAACTGAACGACAGTGACGACATCTCGGCCCTGTTCGCCGCATTCCTGACCGACAACGCCAGTGAAAGCCAGGATGGCCTGGCGGCGTTCCTCCCTGATGAAAAGCCTTCCACCACGCTGGAAGAAGCCATCGCTAAACAGCCTGCTATCTTCGAATCCGATCTGGCCTATGCGAAGGCAGCGTTGAACTGGCTGCACGAACAAGGCGTGGACCTGCAAAGCGAAATCGACGGCACCACCCTGCGGCTCACCGCACCTGCCGACTTGCGGCAGCGCATGCGCTACCTGCCCAGCGAGGTCTGTCCCGATAACGATCGCTTCATTCTGTCGGCGGACAAACAGCGTATTTATGACGAACTGAAACGCTGCCGCGAAGACGATTCACCCTGGCCCACCCTGCATTACCTGTGGGCCAACCATCCTGTGATGGAATGGCTGGCGGATCGGGCGCTGAATGCCTTTGGTCGTCATACGGCGCCTGTCATCCGCATTCCCGGCATGCTCGGCACCGATCAGCACTGGTTCCTGATTCAGGGCGGCTTTCCCAACCGGCGCGGGCAGGTGCATATCCAGGCCTGGTGCGCGGTGCTGGTAGAAAACGGCCAGATTGTGGAAAGCGGAGACTTTGATTTGCTGCAACAGCGTTTGCCGCTGACGCAACTGATTAACACTGGAAAGGGCGGCGACACCGAACGCCTCAAACACCTGCTGCCGAAGGCCGTGCAGTTTGCCCGCCAGTCCCTGCAGGAACAGCGCAAGCACTACGAGGCCGTCAGCAACCATAAACTCAATCAGCAGTTGCAGGCACTGGAAGATCTGCGCAAACGACATCTGGGCCAGATGGAACTGGACATCGGTAATTTGCTGGAAGGGGTAAAAGTCCGGCGACGGGAAGAGCGCGCCGCCCAGATCAACCGCCTGTTCGATGATTATCTGGACTGGCTTGAGAACACCCAGATCACCGAAGACCAACCCTATTTGCAAGTGGCGGCGGTGTTTACCGGGAGCACGGTCTGATGTCAGAAGCTGACACGCAAGTTGCTAAGCCTGTTGATTGGGTGTTTCCACGGGATGTCATGGCCGGTTTGGGCGGTGCATCAAGGGATTTGTTAGCGACCTTTCTCGCGCTGCTGGAGAAAACAACCCCGTGGGAAGAAACGAAAAAGCGCATTCATGCAATTGAGGAAAGTCTGAATTCCAGTATTGGCAGACAGAAACGTGAGTACATCGCTGCGGTTCAGGAAAGGCAGAAGATCTGGCATACAAGCCGATACAGTGACGATGAGATGCGACTTTTGCTTTGGATGGCACTGAGAGAAGTGTTCGATCTGCCGTCCCGCTTCAGCCATTCAATATCTGGTTGTGCATTGTTGGCAGATGATCTGGTGGCAGCGATTATCCATCGTAAATACAAACGGGATGCCATTACTGGCAAGTTGGCGAGGGGATTCAAAAAGCAGTCACAGAACGTGGATTCTGCGCCGACATTTCAGTCAATCGTTGCCGAAAGTCTTGATGTGCTGAGACAGCAGCATACGGATACCCCGTTAGAGTCATTTAAAACAGATCACGAGCAAGATCTTGATGAACATGAACTCGTCAGAGTCAATAGCTGGCTAGCGTCACAAAGCCCGCAACAGTTGGCGGCCTTGGCTAACCTGATTGGGGTTGAAAAGCTCAATGAGCAGGCGCTGCGAAATTTTGTTGCTGGCGCAGGGGCTATGTCGGCTATTAGTGCTGGGGTTTCTGCAGCCGGATTTGCAGCTTATATCCTGGCAGCCCAGGCTTCTGCCTTTATTCCTCTGGTGTCTGGTCCCGGCCTTGTTTCGGCGCTAGCGGTACTGTCAAATCCGCTTACTGCAACCGTGGGGATTGCTGGAGGGGGATGGTGGGCCTATCGATCCACCAGGGAAAAAATGCGTGCCATGGTGGCAACACAGGTGACTAGCCTGCTGGCCTTTCAGGGTGTCATTGCCGGTGTTGCTGGATTGCGCCACACAGCAGTGGTGTTTCGTCAGGCGGCTGATCTTCGGGACTCTGCCGCATTTCTTGAGACGTCTCCCTTGCTGACCGACAAGGTTATCGCGCGTTATCGGCAATTGGGTGCCGATCTGTCTGGCATCCCCCATGCACCAGCACTGTCAATGGATCAAGTGCATCTCGCTCGGTTTGATGCCAGATCACTTTCTCAAAGGTTGAAACCCGACTTACCGGGCCATGATTCAAAGCAGAAGGATGTGCGCGATGTGTTGGCATTGTCGGGGCTGACCGTTGGGGATGCGCTTTTCGCATACGCCAGTATGGATCCAGCCGTTGTGAATGCTGCCGATTTTGCCTACACGGCGGACATCGACGACCAATGGGACTTCGCCTGGCTGGCGAACAGCATGACTGATAAGACCGCAAAAGCCGCCTTGGGTGAAGAAACCCGATTGAAAGGTTATGTCGGCGAACAGATGGTGGCGTCACACCTTGCTGCCCAGGGCCATGCGGTCAGCTTTCCTGAAAATTCAAACGAACCCGGATGGGATTTGCTGGTAGACGGACAGAAATATCAGGTCAAATTTCATGAGAGCAGTGACGGCATAGTGGACGCGCTGGAACGCTACGATTATCCCGTGATCGCCAATACCGAATTGATGGGAAAAATTCCTGCTGCAATGGCAGATCGTGTTTTCTTCCTGGATGGCCTGAGTAATGAGACTGTTACCAAAGTAACGCATGAAGCTCTGGCAGCAGGCGTTGATTTCAGCGAACCAGGCGACCCATCCTTCGCGTTGTTTGTCGCAGCCTGTCGCAGCGCGAAAGACGTGCATCAGGGCAAGCTAAGCACTGCACAGGCCGTTGAACAGCTCATGCTGGACGGGGCAGTTCGTGCAGGTCTTTTTGCCGCAGGCGCGGTAATCGGAAAAACAATGGGCATGTTCCTGTTTGGCCCTGCCGGAGCCTGGGTGCTGGGTGGCGGCCTGCCGATTCTGGCGCAGGCTGCACGAGGCAAGGTGGTCGATCAGGTGCGCATACGTGCTCGATCGGGAGCGTATGCAGAATGGGTTGGCGCTGTCCATCAACAGCTCGATCGCATGCAGACAGATCTGATTGCCGCATTGAGTGATCGCATTCAGCAACTGAACGACAAGCAATCGGCTGATCCACGCAACACGGTTCAGCGGTACCTCCATTGGCGGATCGTCGACGCAATGCTATACGCCGATGAATGCCGACACCATATCGGTGCGATTTGCAAGGAATCCCACCCGCTGCCTGAAGCCCGGTTGCGAGAGTTGTTGCTCTGGGCGCAGCGCGCCTCGATACATGCCTTTCGATACCAAAGCGCTCTCGCGTCTGTCATCGAGTATCTTGAACAGGCACCAGGCGTGCTGGATGAAGCAATCCACAGGCATAACCAGCAGAAAATAGGCAATACAGCAAAGCGATTGTGGAATACGGCGGTTTCTGGCGTTGCCAGAAAGGGTAGCCCCAACAATGAAATCACTAATGACTCGAAACATTGAATCGGCCTGACATGAACTGGATCGGCATCACCAACGAAAACGATTTTTACAGCCAGCACTACCTGTCGGAAATCTTCCAGGGCGACGTGCGCGGCGTGATCGAGACCTGGCAACAGCAGGAAGACGAAGCCCGCGAACAGGCCAAGGCCCGCAGCGAAAAAGAACCCGCTTACCGCACCCCGTGGGCCCGCCTCAATACCCTGGGCCGTGATTGGCTGCAACGCCTGGCCGAAGCCGAAACGCAAAAGGACCTGAGTGAAAAAGCCAGACAGGGCAGGGCGCTGATCCTCGAACTGCTCAACCTGCTGCAACTGCCCGCCAGCCCCCAGCGCCTGCAACTCCATGAACCCCATTACCTGGAACTGCCCCTGCTGGGCGAACTGCGCACACCCAACGGCGAACCGCTGCTGTGGATACTCGAAGCCCAGGCCATCGCCGCCGAGCATGAACCCGACGCCGATCCTCTGAGCCTGCCCCTGCACCTCAAACAGCTGGCTACACTGCCCACCGAACCCGGCATGGGTCCGGCCGACATCCCCACCGAAGACGACTGGCAGAAGCGCCTGTCCGCTCAGGTATTCACCCAGCCCCGCCCGCCGCGCTGGGTGCTGCTCGCCGCTCCGCGTCAGTGGCTGCTATTGGATCGCAGCAAATTCGCCCAGCACCGCCTGCTGCGTTTTGACTGGGCCGAACTGCTGTCGCGCCGCGAAACCGATACCCTCAAAGCCGTCAGCGTTTTGCTGCACCGCGAATCCCTGCTCGACGCCAACGGCCAGTCCCTGCTCGACTCGCTGGATGAAAACGCCCACAAGCACGCCTACGGCGTATCGGAAGACCTGAAATACGCCCTGCGCGAATGCATCGAACTGCTCGGCAACGCCGCCACCGATCAACTGATCCGTCAGGCCCAGGAACGCAAGGAAGGCATCTACAGCGGCCGCAACGAACTCGATCCCGATCAGCTCTCGCTGGAATGCCTGCGCTACATGTACCGCCTGCTGTTCCTGTTCTATATCGAAGCCCGCCCGGAACTGGGTTACGCCCCCGTGGGCTCCGAGGTGTACCTGAAAGGCTATTCACTGGAACACCTGCGCGAACTGGAAATGATTCCCCTCACCAGCGAGGTTGAGCGCAACGGCCGCTACATCCACGACTCCCTGCAGATGCTGTTCAAACTGGTGCACGAAGGCACACCCAACTCCGCCAGCAAACAGGAAGACCTGCTCGGCAGCGAAAGCCGCCAGACCGGCCGCGATGCATTTGTCCTGCACCCACTGAAATCCCACCTGTTCGACCCGGCCCGCACCCGCCTGCTGGATCGCGTGGTATTTCCCAACGCCCTGCTGCAACAGATTATCCAGCTCATGTCGCTCACCCGCCCCGGCAAGGGCCGGCAACGGCGTGGACGCATCTCCTACGCGCAACTCGGCATCAACCAGTTGGGCGCAGTGTACGAAGCCCTGCTCAGCTATCGCGGCTTTTTTGCCAAAGAAGACCTCTACGAAGTCAAAAAAGCCGGCACCGAACCCAACGACCTCGACACCGGCTACTTCGTCAACGCCCGCGATCTGGAACAATACAGCGACGAAGAACGCGTCTACACCCGCAATGAACGCGGCGAAAAAATCCTGCGCAAACACCCGCGCGGCAGCTTTATCTACCGCATGGCCGGCCGCGACCGGGAAAAATCCGCGTCCTACTACAC
>CAZBII010000133.1:0-13286 GCA_964491665.1 uncultured Moraxellaceae bacterium | reverse complement strand
CGGCGGCCGGGGGACTGTTTCAGCTGGGCAATCTGTTCGTCGTAGGCGCGGGCGATCGGCTCCACGAAATGATCGTCGAACAGGTTTTCCTCCTGCAGCAGATCCTGGTGCAGTTCGCGGTAGGCTTGCCAGTAGCGGGCCGCCTTGCCAGACAGCTGCAGGCCGGACTTGTTGCGTTCGAAACGGCGCTCCAGTTCCGCCGGCGACAGATCCTGCAGCAGTTCCATGAACGCGTTCTGCATGCCCGCCACCATCGCCTGCTGGTGCTGCTGGAAATCCTCCACGCACTCCTGCACACCCTTTTCCAGCGACAGAAATGATTCCTGCCGCCCCACCAGCAGATGCTGCAGCAGCTGATCGACATTGGCCGACAGTTTCACGGGATTGTTGTTGCGGGAATTCACCAGGGTCATGTCCAGGCGGAAATCGTTTTTCAGGCTGGCGCGGGCGTGGGCCGTCTCCAGAAATCCCTGCAGACAGAGTCGCAGCAGGGCACCGGCCCGCTGCATGAAGGCATCGGCACCGGCGCTTTCGATGGCGTCCGGCGGCAGGCCCAGGCCGGCGGCAAAGGCAGACACGGCGGCAGACGACGCCGGCCCTGCAAAAACCACTGGCTGGAAGCCAGGTTCAGACAATGGCATGTCATCGTGCTGTTGCTCGGCCACCACTGCGGGAACCGCCGGAACAGGTTGCCCAGCGATAACGGGGACCGCCTCCTCTGGCGCAGCCGGCGGCTCCGGTTCCGCGTCCATGTCCACGACATCCAGCCAGCCGGCAGCGGCGGCAATATCCCCCAGCGACGGCTCGTTCTCCAGTGCCAGCGGCAGTTCCGGCAGCGGCTCTGCCAGTACCTGCGGTTGCGCGGCCAGTGCCGGTGCCACCTGACTGAATTCCATGAACAGGCGGGCGCGGAACTGGATGTCACCCATGACCAGGCGGTCGTCGTCGTGCAGCACCATGGCGACATTCTTCGCCAGCGCATCGGAGCCATTCAGGAAAATGCCGTTGGTACTGATATCGGTAATGAAATACTGGCCCGCCTCGTAGGAAACGATGGCGTGACGGCCGGACAGGTGGCGGGAGGAATCGGGGATTACCCAGTCGCAATCGGTGGAGCGGCCAATGACACCGCCCGCCGGCAGAAAACGGTGACTGGCATTTGCACCCAGGGAATGCCGCTCGGGGCCGACCACTTCCAACACTAGTTCCATTGGCTTCCTATCCTTTGCGAAAACAGCCCTTTGTGAAGACAGCGCATTTTGCCGCCCGCCGCTGGCCGGGCAAAGTAAAAATTACCGCCGGTTTGCGGGCAATTGCGTTACAGCCAGCCCACCTTCCTGAAGCGCCACCACAGCACCAGATTCGTCACCACCATCGTCCCCAGCGCGGCCGGATAGCCATAGTGCCAGCGCAGCTCCGGCATGAAATCGAAATTCATGCCGTAAATCCCGGCGATCAGGGTCGACACCGCAAACAGCGCCGCATAGGAACCCAGCCGCTTCATGACGGCGCTCTCCGCGAGAGTGATCATGCCCAGGTTCACCTGGATGGCGGTGGTGACCATGTCACGCCGTCCCTCGATGGCCCGGCCAATGCGGTCCAGATGATCGTACACGTCGCGGAAATAGTCCTGCATGCCCTGGCAGACTGGCGGCACCCGTCCGCCAAACAGCCGGCTCACGTCGTCCAGCAGGGGCTCGGTCGCATGCTGCAGGATCACCAGCCGGCGCTTCAGGGTATAGAGTTTCTCGATGATGCGGCGGGCGGAACCGCCATCATCCCGGCCGAAAATCTGTTCCTCCAGCGCCTCCAGTTCCTGCTCCAGCGCCTGCAGCACCGGGAAGTAGCGGTCGACCACCGAGTCCATCAGCGAATACAGCACGAAGGCCGAGCCGTGCTTGAGCAGCTCCGGTTCCCGCTCGCACAGGGCGCGCACGTCCTGGAAGCCCTGCCGGGTGCGGTGCCGCACCGACAGCACATAATTGGGCCCGATGAAAATGTGCAGCTCACCCACTTTCAGTTCGCCGTCATCCGCCAGTTCCAGCGTGTGCATCACCACGAACAGCGAGTTGCCGAACTCCTCGATCTTGGGACGCTGATGGCCCTTGTGCGCGTCCTCCACCGCCAGTTCATGCAGGCCGAATTCCTCCTGCAGCTGCAGCAGTTCGTCCGGCTCGCAGTCCTTGAACGCCACCCAGACAAAGCAGTCGGCGCGCGACACATAGTCGCTGATGTCCTGCACCGGAATGTCGGCCAGCTTGCGACCGTCCTGGTAGGCAACACAGTTGACCAGCATGAAGGTTCCTCTTGCGGATTCGGGGAGTGGCCGAAGTCTGGAACAGATTGCGCGGTCGTGCAATTTTCCCGTGCGCTATCTGAGGCAATTCAGCGGTTTACTGTCAAATTCCGGGCTGCCTGCTAAGCTGAAATGCATGCCGCAATCCACGCTGTCAGCCTCGCCCCCATCCTCACTGCATGTGACACTCACCAACGCCCTGGCACTGGTGGGATATTGCCTGCTCGGACTGGCGACGGAATTTCTTACCATCCCGCCGGATTTTGCCACGCCAGTGTGGCCGGCCGCCGGTTTTGCGCTGGCCATGGTGCTGGTGCACGGGCGGCAGGTGCTGCCGGGTATCTTTTTCGGCGCCACCATAGCCAACAGCCTGATTACGCTATGGCAAGGACACCCTCTTGATTCGCAGCAGCTGCTGCTGGCTGCACTGATCTCCGTCGGTGCCACCCTGCAGGCGGCGATCGCGGCGGCGCTCATCGCCCGCCAGCAGGATCAGTTGCCACGCCTGGACGACGACCGCGCGATCATTCGCTTTGTGATTCTGGCCGGTCCGGTGGGATCGCTGGTTTCGGCCACCAACGGCACCACCCAGCTGTGCCTGTTCGGCATCGTGCACTGGTCGCAGTGGACCTCCAACTGGCTGACCTGGTGGATCGGCGACGCCGTGGGCAACCTGCTGGTGACACCGGTGGCGCTGACCCTGCTGTCAGCGCGTTTCCGCCAGACCTCGGTGCATCCGTTTCTGATGAACCTGCCGTCGCTGGTCATGCTGGCGCTGGTGATCGGCTCCTTCTACTACGTGCGGGATCTGGGCGAGGAAAAGCGTCACAGCGCCACAGCCGAGTTCGGCGAGCAAATCGCCTCGGAAATCCGCGGGCAACTGCAGGAAGCGCATTTCGCCCTGCGCGCGCTGCAGGGGCTGTACTACAGCAGCGAAAACATCACTTATGACGAATTCAACCGCTTTGCCCAGCACCTGCAGCTGACCCTGCCTGGCCTGCAGGCGCTGGAATGGGCACCGCGCGTTAACCGCGAGCAGCGTGCGGGACTCGAGGCCAGCGTCCGCCAGCAGGGTTTTCCGGATTTTGCCGTCGTCCACCGCACCTACAGCGGCGATCTGGTATCGGCGGATGACCGGCCCGTGTATTTTCCCATCGTGTATCTGTACCCGTACGAAACCAATCGCCGGGCGCACGGGCTGGACATCTACCAGCTCGATTACCGGCGCAATGAAATCCACAATGCGATCGAGAACAACCTGACCGTGTTCAGCGATCCCCTGCGCGAAGTGCAGGCCACCAGCGGCGTCTCCTACATCGTGTTCACGCCGGTCTACCGCAACCAGACTTCCGGCCAGGCTCCCGCCAACCCGATGGAGGAAGTGCAGGGGCTGATGCAGGTGGTGGTGCGCTTTCAGGACATCATCGACAACATCAGCGACCGCCTGCATCTGGATGAAGTGAATCTGTCGGTCTATGACGTCAATAATCCGGAACATCCGGTGCTGCTGTGGGGCAAGGAAACAGCGCCGTCCCGCTACACCTGGACCACCTATGAACGCATGCAGAACCGCCAGCTGAAACTGCGCATCGAACCCAATCAGGCAACGCTGAAATCCATCAACCAGTGGCAGACCTATGCCCTGCTGATGGGCGGATTGCTGTACGTGGCAATGTTGCAGTTCATGCTGCTGTCACTGTCGGGGCGACACGCCATCATCGCGCGTCAGGTGGCGGAAAAAACCCAGGAACTGGCGCACGCCAAGGAAGCGGCAGAAGCCGCCAATCGGGCCAAGTCGGAATTTCTGGCCAACATGTCACACGAATTGCGCACGCCACTGAACGGCATCATTGGCTTCACCCGGCGCATCAGCAAACATGAGCCGGAGCTGCTGCCGGCGCGCACACAGGAATCGCTCGAAATCATTGAACGCAACAGCCTGCATCTGCTGGGCCTGATCAACGACCTGCTGGATATTTCCAAGGTCGAGGCCGGCAAGTTCACGCTGAATGTGACCACGCTGGACGTGATGACACTGCTGTGGGAAATCAAGGCGCAATTTGCACTGGAAGCCAGCAACAAGGGACTGCACTGGTCGGTGGAGTTTCCGGCCCAGCCCCTGCTGGTGAAAGCCGATGCCCAGCGCATCATGCAGGTGCTGATCAATCTGGTCAGCAATGCCATCAAGTTCACGCAACAGGGTTCGGTTGCCCTCGGTGTAACGGCGAAAACCATCAACGGCATCAAGGGCGTGGAATTCCATGTGCGCGACACCGGCATCGGCATTCCACAGGAAGACATGCCGCGCCTGTTCAACAAGTTCGAGCAGCTGAAAAATCACGGCCAGGGCTCGCTGAAAGGCACCGGGCTGGGACTGGCGCTGGCGCGGGAGATCGTCATTCTGCACCACGGCACCGTGCGGGTGGACAGCATACCCGGCAAGGGATCAACTTTTTACGTCTGGCTGCCGCAGTAGCAGACCAATCACATCGTCTGACTGCGTCACCGCTTCCGCCGTGAGCGCGAAAGCCATCTCCCGTTCACTCAATGCTTCCTGCTGCTGCAACTGCCGCTCCATCACGCTGACATCCGCTTCTGACACGTCCTGGGCTCGCTGCTGCCGCGCCTGAATGCGCCGCGCCAACTCCCCGATGCTGGCCTGGCAGTGCACAATGCTGAACGGCACATGGGCCCGCTCCGCCAGCGTCAGAAAAGGTTCACGATGTTGCTCACGCAGGAATGTAGCGTCGACAATGACCGGATATCCCCAGTCGAGAATATTCGCGGCGTCTGCCAGCAACTGCGCGAATGTCTGCCGGGAAATGGCGTCCGTATAAATGCCGCCGCGCAACGCCGATTCACTGCTCTGCAACGGACGCAGTCCGCACAGCCGCTTGCGCGTGGCATCGGAACGCAGGTGAATGGCACCGGTCCGCGCGGCGATGCCACGCGCCACCGTACTTTTGCCACTGCCCGACACGCCCATCATGATCACCAGAAAACAATGCCGTGGCTTCTGCACCTGCAGGCAGTATTCGAGATAGCGGGAAAAATCCTGCTGCAACGCCGTCCGCTCCCTATCCGCAAGATCCGGCTGCTGCAGACGCAAGATGCAGACTTTGGCGCGCACCATGGCGCGGTACACGCGATAGAAATCCAGCAACTGCAGCTGCGCGTAGTCGCCTCTGTATTCCAGACAGGCATTGAGAATCTGGCTGGCCTGCTCCGGATAGCCACGCAATTCCAGATCCATCGCCAGAAAGGCCAGATCGCTCGCCGTGTCGATCCAGCGCAAATCCGGGTTGAACTCGATGCAGTCAAATGGCAGCCACTGTCCGTCGATCAGCGCAATATTGCCGGCATGCAGATCACCGTGCAGTTCGCGCACAAACCCCTGCTGCTGGCGCCGGGCAAATTGAGCCCGCAGTTGCCGGCCGGCATGCAGCGACCAGTCGCGGACGGAGCTCAGCATCGCGCGCAGCGTGTCGTCCTGCACCAGCGGTTCCACCTGCCGGAAATTTTCCAGCACGGGGGCCAGCACCGCGTCGGCACTGCCCCACTCGGAACCGGCCTCTGCCACGGCTGCCTGCTGCTGGAACTCGGCGATCCGGTAGCCCAGCGCCTGCATCGCCTCTGTCGTTACCGGCGTGCGCCGCAACACGTCCGCCAGCGTGGCGTCGGCATCGAACTGCCGCATCTTCACCGCGTAATCCACCACCGCATCATCGGCCACGGCAATACCGTCAGATACGAACAGCTGCCCGTCACGCGCCAGCACCGGCACCACATCAAGATAGATCTGCGGACACAGGCGCCGGTTGAGGCGCACTTCCTCATGGCAGAAATGCCGGCGCCGCTCCAGGGTGGAAAAATCCAGAAAGCCGAAATTCACAGGCTTCTTGATCTTGTAGGCGAATTCTCCCGTCAGTATCACCCAGGAAATATGCGTTTCGCGCACCGCAATGGCGGCGACGGGATGGGGAAATGCAGTCGCGCGAAGCAGGGTATTGAAGGCGGGCTGATCCATGGCGATGACCTGTTGCAGTAGTGCGATGACAGACGGGCGGCGATGTGCCACAGGTGGAATGTACCGCATTTCTATGCGTTGACGTGAATCAAAACAAATCCGCAACAGAAGGAACATTCTGTCAGCATATTCTCCCGGAATGGATGTCAGCCCCATGAACACAAACCTGCAGCAATCCGCTTCCACGACAACCGCACACCCGCTTGACCGCTTCCACGCCAGCGACCTGATGACACGTTCGATCATGGCCGCCAATGCCGACTGGAGCGTGGGGGAGCTGGCGCAGTTTCTGGTGAGCAATGGCATTTCCGGCGCGCCGGTGGTGGATGATCGCGAGCGCCTGCTGGGCGTTGTATCCGTCACCGACATCGCGCGTCACACCAGCATGGCAGAGGACGAACGTGAACTGGGCGGACGTCACGGCTACTACACCGACGCGCTGGATTTCGCCCTGGCCGACGAAAGCTTCAATGAATACTACGAACAGAATGAAGACATTGTGACGGTGCGCGACATCATGACGCCGTCGGTCTTCGATGTGGATGTCAAAACCAGCGCGCGCGACGTGTCAAAGGCGATGGTGAAAAACCGCATTCACCGGGTGCTGGTCAGTGATCACGGCAAGGTGGTGGGCATTGTCAGCGCGCTCGATATACTGGCGCTGGCCAACCGCGACGATTAGGACGCAGTCAGTTGACCGGCGCAGTTTCTCCGCCGTGCGGGTCCTGGTGAATCAGCACATCGGCGTTGGGAAATTCGCGCAGGATTTCGGCTTCCACCTGGTCACAGATACGATGGGCGCGCGCCAGCGGCATGTGCCCATCCAGTTCCAGATGCATCTGCACGATCTTGATGCGCCCGGACTGGCGCGTACGCAGACCGTGCACGCCCAGCACTTCCGTATGCTTCATCACAATGGCTTCGATGCGCCGCTGCTCTTCCTCGGGCAGTTCACGGTCCAGCAGCAACTGGATGGACTCATTCCAGATCTGCACGGCGGTGTAGAAAATATAGAGCGCAATCGCGATGGCGAGGATGGGATCGACCTGCGGCCAGCCATACAGCGACAGCAGCAGCGCCACGATGATGCCGGCGTTGGTGAGCAGATCGGACAGATAGTGCAGGGAATCGGCCCTGATGGCCGGGGAATGAGTGCGCTGAATCACGTACCGCTGGAACAGGACCAGCGCCAGTGTCAGCACAATGGACACCACCATCACCGCCACCGCCACACCCAGTTCCTCCAGCGGTTGCGGATTCAGCATGCGGTCGACGGCGCGCACCAGCAGGAAAATGGCTGACCCCATGATGAACAGCGACTGCCCCAGACCTGCCAGGGATTCTGCCTTGCCATGGCCGAAGCGGTGCTCCTCGTCGGCCGGCTGCAGCGCATAACGCACGGCAATGAAATTGATGATGGAGGCCAGCGCATCGATACCGGAATCCGCCAGCGACGCCAGCAAACTGACGGAACCGGAAATCCACCAGGCATACGCCTTGATGGCCATGAGCAGTGCGGCCACCAGGACCGATGCGCTGGCAGCCAGATGCAGAAGCCGGGCTTGTGTCTGATGATGAGTATCGAGAGCAGTTGTCATAGCCGCTCATTCTAACAGCCTGCCTGAACAACAAAACCCTGCGCACGATTGAATTTCACTATATTGATTTCAGGCAACGCGCCCCCATTAAAAGTAATACGCGCCTGCAAATGAGGAACATTCCCGTGAGTGATATTCGCGAACCTGCCGTGGCCGGTCTGTTCTACCCGGAAAAACCGCAGGAATTACAACAGGTCATCAATGAATTTCTGGATACTGCGCCGCATCCTGCAGTGACGCGACCCAAGGCAATCGTCGTGCCCCACGCCGGCTATGTCTATTCCGGCAGCACGGCGGCCCGCGCCTATGCCACCCTGGAAAATCATGCACGCGACATAAAACGCGTGGTGCTGCTCGGTCCGTCGCACCGGGTTGGCTTTCGCGGTATTGCCTTCTGCAGTGCAGATTCCTACCGCACACCGCTGGGTCTGGTCAGGGTGGACCAGTCCGCCTTTGTTGCCATCTCCAATCTGCCCAATGTCGGCCTGCTGGACCGCGCCCATGCGCAGGAACACAGCCTGGAAGTGCAACTGCCGTTCCTGCAGTCGGTGCTGCGGGATTTCAGGCTGGTGCCACTGGTGGTGGGCGATGTCGATCCGGCAGATGTGGCGCGCGTGCTGGAAAAACTGTGGGGCGGCCCGGAGACGCTGATCGTGATCAGCTCTGATCTCAGCCACTATCACGATTACGTCACCGCACAGGAACTGGATGGCGAGACCTGTCGCGCGGTGGAAAGCTGCCAGCCCGAACAGATCGGCTACGAACAGGCCTGTGGCCGCATTCCACTGAACGGCCTGCTGGCGCTGGCACGCAGCAGACATCTGCAGGTCACTACACTGGGCCTGTGCAATTCCGGTGACACCGCCGGCGATCGCAGTCGCGTGGTGGGTTACGGCGCCTGGGCCTTTTCCGAATGAGTGTTTCCGCTTCATGACGCTGCAAGCACACCAACGCGAACTGCTGCTGGAAACGGCCCGTGCCTCAATCCGGTTTGGCCTTGATCATGGTCGCCCGCTGCCGGTGAAAAGCGATGACGGTCTGTTGCAACGGCCCGGCGCCAGTTTCGTCACGCTCAATCTGGATGGCGATCTGCGCGGCTGCATCGGTTCACTGCAGGCGCATCAACCGCTGCTGGACGACGTGGCGCAGAATGCCTTCAATGCTGCGTTTCGCGATCCGCGTTTTCCGCCGGTGACTGCACGCGAACTGGACCGCCTCGACCTCCACATCTCGATTCTCTCCCCCACCACGCCCCTGCAGTTTTCCAGCGAGCAGGATCTGCTGCGCCAGCTGCGTCCCGGCATCGATGGGCTGGTGCTGAGCGACGGCTATCATCGCGGCACGTTTCTGCCACAGGTGTGGGAACAGCTGCCGACGCCGGAGGAATTTCTGGCCCATCTGAAACGCAAGGCCGGTCTGCCTGCCCACCACTGGAGCCCGACGCTGACGGTGGAGCGCTACACGGTGGACAGCATTCCCTGAGCCACCCGCCCACTGTCCTGACTGCTATACTGCGCTCAATTCCGGAGACGCAGTATGTCCAACGATTTTAAACGCGGCGCCCTGTTGTTGCTGCTGGCAGAACTGCTGCTGGCGGTGATGGCGGCGCTGATCAAGCATGTGGCCCCCGATGTCACCCATGAAGTGCTGGTGTTCAGCCGCAATCTGTTCGGCTTGCTGGCACTGCTGCCCATCGTGCTGTACAAGGGCGTGCACACGCTGAAAACCCGGCGCCTGGGCGTGCATTTCCAGCGCTCGCTGGTGGGGCTGATCGCCATGTACGGCTATTTCTATGTGATTGCCCACCTGCCGCTGGCGGAATCGATTCTGGTGCGATTGTCCGCGCCGTTTTTCCTGCCGATCATTGCGTTCCTCTGGCTGGGGGAAAAAGTTCGCGTGCGCACGGTGGTGGCGATTTTCATCGGCTTTGCCGGCGTGGTGTGCGTGCTGCGCCCCGGCTCCGACACCTTTCAGCCAGTGGCCCTGATCGGCATCGGCGCGGCGGCGCTGGCGAGTCTGGCCAAGGTCACCATCCGCGACATGGCAGACACCGAACCCGTTTATCGCGTGGTGTTCTATTTCGGTCTGCTGGCGTCGCTGGTGTCCGCCATTCCGCTGCTCTGGGGCTGGCAGATGCCGCCGCCGCACACCTGGATCTGGCTGGCGCTCACCGGCCTTGCCGCCACCGCCGGCCAGCTGCTGCTGACCACCGCCTACCAGATTGCCAATCCCGGCCAGATCGGGCCTTACACCTATGTTGCCGTCATCTATGCCGCGCTGATCGGCTGGCTGGTGTGGGATGAAACCCTGCTGCTCACCACCCTGATCGGCAGCGCGCTGATCGTGCTGTCCGGCATTCTCAACATGAAAAAGCCGTAAGCCTCAACCACTTGCTGGATTGGCTGTCTGGCCGCTTTGCGCGTTTCAACTGCCAATGCTTTGCCGTGTCCGGCAGACGATGATCAGCTGCACTGGAACATCACGGTTGTAGAAAAACAACTTCCTGCACAGACACACAAAAGGAGAACAGGATGAGCCGAGATCCCATCGGATTCGCCATGGCCACCATGAGTCGCCTTGCCGGTTCGACACTGGTCGAACGAATGGGCCTGCGCGAAACCATCGAGAAACTCACTTATCAGGGCACCAAGAGCGGCTTTCAGGCACTGGGCGCTGCATCGCGCCAGTTCAAAAGCGTGACGCAACTGCTGAAGCCCGCCCGGCTGGAAGCCCCTGCACAACCCAAACTGCAATTCGATCTGTCGCTCAGCGACGAACAGCAGATGATGCGCGAAAGCGTGCGCCGTTTTGCTGAAGACGTGCTGCGCCCCGCCGCTGCCGCCGCCAACGATGCCTGCGCCCTGAGTCACGACATTCTGACGCAGGTAACGGAGCTGGGTCTGGCCTATTACGCCGTGCCGGAAAATCTCGGTGGCGCCGGCACCGAGCGCTCACCGGTGACCAGCATGCTGGTGGCCGAAGATCTGGCGTGGGGTGACATGGGTCTGGCAGTGGCGATTCTGTCCAGCATGGGTGTGGCCAACGCGCTGACCCAGTGGGGCACTGCCGCGCAGCAGTCCAGATATCTGCCGGCCTTTCTCGACGAGAACACGCTGCAGGCGGCCATCGCCGTCAATGAAAAGCGTCCGCTGTTCGATCCGCTGAGTCTGCAAACCATCGCGCTGCAGACCGGCAACGGTTATGTCTTGCAGGGAGAGAAATCGCTGGTGCCGCTGGTGGAAACCGCCGAGCTGTTTCTGGTGGCCGCCAGCCTGAACGGCCAGCCGCGTCTGTTCATCGTGGAAAGCGGCACACCCGGCGTCACAGTGAAAAAGGAAAATGCCATGGGCGTGCGCGCGGCAGCACTGGGCAGCCTGCATCTGGAGCAGGTGCAGGTCGATCACAATGCACTGTTGGGCGACGACAGTTTCGACTACCAGGCTTTCATCAATTTCGCGCGGCTAGGCTGGTGCGCGCTGGCCGTGGGCACCGCCCGCGCCGTGCTGGAATATTGCATCGGCTACGCCAACGAACGCATCGCCTTTGGCGAGCCCATCAGTCACCGGCAGGCCGTGGCCTTCATGATCGCCAACATCGGCATTGAACTGGATTCCATGCAGATCATGACGCAGCGTGCGCTGGCGCTGGCGGAACAGGGCAAACCCTTTGCGCGTGAAGCCTATCTGGCGCGCGTGCTGTGCGCGGAAAAGTCCATGGAGATCGGCACCAACGGTGTGCAGATCCTGGGTGGACACGGTTTCACGAAGGAACATCCGGTGGAGCGCTGGTATCGCGACCTGCGCGCTGTGGCATTGATGGAAGGCGGCCTGCACCTGTAATCGGGAGACGAATTTATGTATCTGGAATTACCGAAAAAACTGAAAACCCTGCAGGACATGGCCCACAATCTGGCGGTGGAAATGCTGCGTCCGGTTTCGCGCAAATACGATCTGGCGGAACACGAATATCCCAAGGAACTGGATCTGGTGGCGGCCATGCTCGACGGCATGAACGCGGGCGAGAAAGATGGTGGCGTGGGCGCCAGCCAGTCGTCGCGTGCGAAGGATGACAATGCCGGCGTACGCAACGGTGCCAACATGGCGGCAGTTGTCGGCATTCAGGAGTTCTGCTGGGGTGACGTAGGCCTGTTGCTGACCTTGCCACGGCAGGGCCTGGGCAATGCGGCCATCGGTGCCGTATCCAACGAGGAACAGGCCAAACGCTTCAAGGGCAAATGGGCGGCGATGGCGATCACCGAACCCGGCACCGGCTCGGACTCCGCCAACATCCGCACCACCGCGAAAAAGGATGGCGATTACTACGTGCTGAACGGCGAGAAGATTTTTGTTACCGCCGGTGCCCGCGCTGACATCGTGGTGGTGTGGGCCACGCTGGACAAGGATCTGGGCCGCGCCGCCATCAAGTCCTTTGCGGTGGAACGCGGCACGCCGGGCATGGAAGTGTCGCGCCTGGAACACAAGCTGGGTATCAAGGCCTCCGACACGGCGGTGATTCATTTCACCGATTGCCGCGTGCACAAGGACAACCTGCTGGGCAATCCCGAAATCGATGTGAAAAAAGGTTTCGGCGGCGTGATGCAGACGTTCGACAACACGCGTCCGCTGGTGGCCGCGATGGCCGTCGGCGTCACCAAGGCGGCGCTGGACCGTACCCGCGAACTGCTGCAGCAGCACATCCAGTGTGATTACAGCAAAACCATTCACAACGTGTCGGCGATTGAAGCCGAGCTGTATCGCATGGAAGCCGAGTGGGAAGCGGCGCGTCTGCTGACCCTGAAAGCCGCCTGGATGGCGGACAACGGCAAACCCAATTCGATGGAAGCATCGGTCGCCAAGGCGAAAGCCGGACGCACCTGCAACGCGGTGACACTGCGCTGCGTGGAGCTGTGTTCCAGTCTGGGTTACGGTGAAAATGAATTGCTGGAGAAATGGAGCCGCGACTCGAAGATTCTCGACATCTTCGAAGGGACGCAGCAGATCCAGCAGCTGATTGTGGCGCGGCGTCTGCTGAACAAGAGTTCGGCGGAACTGAAGTAAGGGTTTGCCGCTTTTCGGTTGACCTCACGCCGCCGGACCCAATACCGGCGGCGCTTGATCTGGCAGGTGTGTCCCACCTGCCTTTTTTTGCGCTCAGTCCGGCCCTATTGCGGCAACTGCACCCGCACGCACAAGCCGCCCAGCAACGGACTGGATTCCACCGCAATCGTACCGCGCAGCAGTTCCACCACGCGCCGGACTATCGCCAGCCCCAGCCCCGATCCCGTCACACTGCCATTCTGGATGCGATAGAAGCGCTCGAAAATTTTCTGCTGCTGGTCTGGTGCCACACCGGCGCCACTGTCTTC
>CAZBII010000132.1:0-13287 GCA_964491665.1 uncultured Moraxellaceae bacterium | reverse complement strand
TGTCGAACATCGACAACACGGTGCAGACCGATGGCGCCGGCATCGCCACCAGCAGCGCACCGGAAAACATCCAGCTGCCCAGCTTCACCAGTTCGTACAGATTGTCCACCGGCATGCCGCCGCCCCCCACCGGCATTTGCGCAAAGCTGGTGCCAATCAGATGAATCACCGCGAGATGGCCATTCATGGCAAAGAACAGCAGGTTCACCGTCATCAGATACATCTGGCTGATGGACGCCACGTTGACACCGTTGACCGGGTCCACCAGCGTCGCAAAACCCAGACCGTTCTGCATCGCCACGGCCTGGCCGCCAATGACAAATATCTGGAACAGCAGCTGGATCACAAAAGCCAGCGACACGCCGATCAGAATTTCCTGCAGGATCACCAGAAAGGACGGCAGTGACAGCAGTTCATGGGAAACCACCGGCGGCAATACCGGCGCCACCACTACCGTAGTGGCCACGGCCAACCCCATGCGAATGCGCGCCGGCACCAGCTGCGTGCTGAGAATGGGTAAGGCGGTGAAAAAGGCCGCGATGCGGCAGAAGGGAAAAAAATACTGCGCAATCCACTGATAGATCTGCGCCAGCGGCAAGTCGGCCATGCGTCACCCGAGCAAGGTCGGCAAATCCACTATCAGCCGCTCGGTGAAATCGGTGACCAGACCACCCAGCCAGGGGCCCAATACCACCAGCGTCATCAATGTGATCAGCAGACGCGGCAGAAAACTCAGCGTCTGCTCGTTGATCTGGGTCGCCGCCTGAAACACTGACACCACCAGACCGATGCACAGACTGGGCACGATGATCACGGTTACCATGATCATCGTCAGGTACAGCGCCTCACGCATCAAATCTGAAACTACATCCGGTGTCATGGCATCGCTCCTCGCCGCATTTCATCACTACACGCCAAAACTGGCGGCCACCGTGCCCACCACCATCGCCCAGCCATCCACAAATACAAACAGCATGATCTTGAACGGCATAGACACAATCATGGGCGACAGCATCATCATACCCATCGCCATCAACACGCTGGCAATCACCAGATCTATGATGAGAAAGGGAATGAACAGCAGAAAGCCGATCTGGAACGCCGTTTTCAGTTCGCTGGTGACAAATGCGGGAATGATCATGGTGAGTGGAACATCATCCAGCGACGCGAATTTCTGGTCCTTGCCAGCGAGTTCCACAAACAGGTTCAGATCCGCTTCACGGGTCTGCGCCAGCATGAACTTGCGCAGTGGCACGCTCGCCTTTTCCAGCGCAACCTGCGGCTGCAGCTCTTCCTTCATGTAGGGTTGCAGCGCCTGTTCGTTGATTTCCTTGAACACCGGCGCCATCACAAAAATGGTGAGAAACAGGGCCAGTCCGATCAGGATCTGGTTCGACGGCGTGGACTGCAGACCGATGGCCTGACGCAGAATGGAAAACACAATGATGATGCGGGTGAACGCGGTCATCATCATTACGATGGCCGGCAGCAGCGTCAGCGCTGTCATCAGCATCAGCACTTGCAGCGTCACGGAATAGGTCTGGCTGCCGTCGGGATTGGTGTTGAGAGTCAGGGCTGGCATCGACAGCGGGTCAGCCGCCCATGCCAGATTCACCCACAACAGATTCGCGCCAGCCAGCAGACAGGCCCCAGCCAGCCACCGCATTCTATTTTTCATGCAACGCTCCCGACTTCAGCAATGCCTGCATTTTCTCTGCGAATCCTCCGCCAGCTACTGGTGCCGACGCCGTTTCCGGTGCAGCACCCTCGAGGGTTTGCAGCAGGGTTATCTGCTGCGCTGTCACACCCAACAGCAGACGTTTGCCTTCCACTTCCAGCATCAGGATTTTTTCCTTTGGCCCCACCGTCATGGCACTGAGCACCCG
The DNA here is from genome assembly GCA_964491665.1 of uncultured Moraxellaceae bacterium. GTDB lineage: Bacteria > Pseudomonadota > Gammaproteobacteria > Pseudomonadales > Ketobacteraceae > Ch67. Next base: position 11,401 of record CAZBII010000132.1, on the reverse strand, counting down.
CAATTCCGCCGAGGAACCGGCCACATTCAGGTTGAGTCGCTTGGCCAGCCACGCCAGCGCAAAAATCACCGCCAGTACCAGCGCCAGCCCCAGCACCATCTGCAGCGTTGCCGCCGCCATGCCGCCGGACTCACCGCGTACCGGTTCTGTCTTCAGGCGAAAGCCATTTGTCTCGGCGGAAACCGTCGCCGCCTTTTCCGCCGCAACGTCCTTTTCCTCAACCCCACTCTGCTCAACCGGCGCCGCCGTTGCAGCGGCCGCAACCGGCAACGCTTCAGGCAGTGCCGGCTCAGCCGCATGCGCCACTCCCGCTGTCAGCGCTAGAATCATCATTATCGAGCGCGCCAATCGCATCGGCCGTTTCATCCCAGCTTCTTGATCCGTTCCGCCGGGCTGATGACATCGGTCAGGCGGATACCGAATTTTTCATTCACCACCACCACCTCGCCGTGCGCAATCAGGGTGCCGTTCACCAGCACATCCAGCGGCTCGCCCGCCAGACGGTCCAGCTCGATCACCGAGCCCTGGTTCAGCTGCAGCAGATTGCGAATGCTGATGTTGGTGCTGCCCACTTCCATCGACAGCGTCACCGGAATGTCCAGAATCACTTCCAGATTGGGACCGTCTCCCGACATGGGAATCGCATCGTCGCGCAGATTTTCCAGCGGCGCGGCACGCACACTGCGATCATCATCGGACACTTCCTGTTCCGCCAGCGCTGCCGCCCACTCGTCTGCCAGCGCCTGATCGTCCACGGGTTTATCTGAACCTGCCATATCTCACTCCAAAACTGTCGGTTGCAAACCGGTTATTCCGCTTTCATCTGATCTTTCAGCTGCGCCAGCCGCGACTGCTTGCCCATGTCGGATTCGGGACGCTGCACCTTGCTGGTCACCTTGATGGCCAGATTGCCATTGGCTTCGCCCATCTTGCCGCGGAAAGTGGGAATGCCATTCGCCAGCACCAGCAGTGTTTCGGGCATTTCAATCGGAATGATGTCGCCCGGCTTCAGACGCGAAAGTTCCGACAGACGCATTTTCTTTTCCAGCAGCTTGCCCTTCAGCAGAATGCGCGCCTCCATGATTTCCTCGCGCAGCGATTTCATCCAGCGCTCATCCTGATCACCCACGTCGCTCTGCACACCGGCGTCCAGCATTTCACGCAGCGGCTCGATCATGGAATACGGCAGCGTGAGATGCATTTCGCCACCGCCGCCATCCAGTTCGACATGGAAGGAACACACCACCACCACTTCGCTGGGGCTGACGATATTCGCCAGCGACGGGTTCACTTCCGAACTGATGTATTCGAACTTCACCGGCAGCAGCGCTTTCCAGGCTTCCTGCATGTCGACAAACGCCTGCTCCAGCACCATCTGCACCACCCGGTTTTCAGTGGGCGTGAATTCGCGGCCTTCGATCTTGACGTGTCGTCCATCACCGCCGAAAAAGTTGTCCACCAGTTTGAACACCAGCTTGGCATCGAGAATGAAAAGTCCTGTGCCTTTCAACGGCTTGATGCGAATCATGTTGAGAGACGTCGGCACATACAGACTGTGCACGTACTCGCCGAACTTGATGACCTGTACACCGCCCACCGACACGTCCGCCGTGCGGCGCAGCAGGTTGAACATGCTGATGCGCGTGTAACGGGCAAAGCGCTCGTTCACCATTTCCAGCGTGGGCATGCGCCCGCGCACGATACGATCCTGCGTACTCAGGTCGTACGACTGGATACCTTCGTCGGACGCATCACCACCGGTGGCAATGTCGCCATCGTCGACGCCATGCAGAAGCGCGTCGATTTCGTCTTGTGATAAAAGATCCTGAACCGCCATGAAGTCGTTACTGCATCACAAAGTTGGTAAACAGAACCTGCTCGATGCCTGGTTCACCCGTTTCTTCCGTCAGTATTTTCTGGATGTCTTCCAATGCTGCCTGGCGCAGCGCTTCCTTGCCTTCCGGTGTGCGCAGCACTTCAAAATCCTGGGCACTGAGCATCATCACCAGATTGTTGCGAATCAGCGGCATATGCTTCTGGATGGCATCCAGCGCCGGCTGCTTGCGCGACATGACCGACAGACTCACCTGCACATAACGCTGCCGTCCGTTCACCTGATAATTCACGATGAAGGGTGGCTTGAATTCAAAATAGATTGCCGGGGCATGGGCGGCTTCCTGTGTTTCCTCCGCTTCGGCGTCCCCTTCCTTTTTATCCTTGCCGCCGCTCAGCATGAAGAATGCGGCAGCGCCACCACCCACCAGCACCACCACCAGCGCAATGATGATGATCAGCAGCATTTTCGACTTGGGCTTGGCAGCGGCCTCGCCACCTTCGGCTTCCGCGTCTTTCTCCTTCGCCTTGTCCTTCGCTTTGTTATCGGCGGCCATAACTCACCTTTGCAGTTGCAACTGAACGTGCCTGAATTTGCCTGAAGCAAGCGCCATACCAAGAAATTTTTTCGTTGGAATTCAGAAAATTAGCGGGTATGCGATGCGAACCGTGCAGACTCTGTCAAAAAACCGGCCTGCTGAAGGGAAGTGTAGACAAGATTCGGCGGGGTGCCCGTCAAAATTCCGCCAAGTGTCAGAATTCTGGGAATTTTTTAGTGGCCGGAAAAAGGAACGCCGGCGCGGGACTGTCTGTCCGCACCGGCGCTGCAGTTTGTAGCGCTGAGGTTCAGGCGTAGAAGTCCACCAGTCCGATGTCGCGTTTCACAACGGCAACCGGAGCAACATCCTCCACGCCCTGACCGTTGCGCTGATTGCTGCCGTCACCGGAATCCTGCTGCTGGCGCTGATGGGAATGCTGCGCGCCGTGGTCCTGCACATTCACGTTGCCCAACGCCACACCGTTCTGGTCCAGCATTTCACGCAGCCGCGGCACCGCCTGTTCCAGTGCCTCGCGGGTCTGCGCCACCTGACTGGTGAACACGACATGAGCCTTGTCCTCGTGCATGCGGATGCGCACTTCCACCGGCCCCAGGTCTTTTGGATTTAAATGAATCTCGGCGGATTTGATCTTGCTGCTGACCATCATCACCAGCCGCTGTCCCATCTCGCCGGCCCACTCACGGCTGGTGAGCGGTGTCTGGATGCCGGTGGACAACGGTTTGGCGCTGTCGCCACGGGCGCTGCTCAGCTGCTCCAGATTGCGGGTGAAGGCCATGCCTTTTACTTCGGTGGCCGTGTCGGTTTTTTTCTCGCTGGCGGTACTGGCTGCGGCACTTTTGCCAGCCTGCATCTGCTGCGCCAGCGCTGCCAGCTGCTCCTTGAAAGCCGGAGCCCGCTCGTTATTGACCGGCATCTGCTTGCCATTTTCGGCTTTGGCGTCGGCGGATTTTTCCGCCGGTGTCAGTTCCGGCGCCTGCCACTGATCCAGCGCGTCCGCATCTGCATCGGAAACGGCAGCGTCCGCTGTGGCAGCAGCAGAACGCTCGGGCATCATGCGCATGTCGCTGCGTTTTGCCGGCGGTGGAGGCACTGCTCCCGCCGCGGCAGATGCAACTTCAGGTTGGGCGGTCTGGGCAACCTGCGCGGCCGCTGCCGTCTGCATGGCCAGCGCGGCATCCGCGTCTGCGTTCTGCACGGCATCCGTTTGGGCACCGGCCGGCGCAGCCACCGAAGTGGCGTCACCTTCCGGCGCCGGAGCCGCTTCGTCTGACACCGCAACGTCGGCGAGTACAGCAGTGGCGTCAGCAGACACGGCGGTGTCGATCGCTGCATCCTGGGTGGCGGCGTTCACGGCGGACTGCTCCGCTGTTTGAAGGGAATCTGTCAGCGATGAAACAGGGGCTGATTCCGGTGTACTGGTGGCCGGTGTTGCGGACGCATCGGCTGTGGTCTGCGCGGCAGCCTGCAATGCCGTTTCCTGCGCCAGTGCCGCCACCTGCCGGGCGGCGGCGATGGAGGCTTCGCTGTCAGTCACCGCTTCCGCCGCCGCCGTTGCAACCGACCCGGACTGCTGGGCGGCAACCTGCTGTGCTGCAGCCTGTTCCTGCGTTACCTGTTGCTGTACTGCGTCCTGTTGCGCTGCTTCCTGTTGCGCCGCCTGGTCCTGCGCACTGGCAGCTGCCTGTTCTGTAGCATCAGTAGGCGAGGACGATGCGGTACTGGCGGGAGATTGCGCGCACTGCGCATCCGGATTCTGCGCCGCCTGGGCATCGGCGGCGGCCTCGGCTTCGGCAGAGTCCTGCGCCTCTTTGCGGTCGGCTTGCTGACGGCGGGCGGCCTGCTCCGCTGCTGCTCTGTCCCGGGCCGAGCGGGCTTCCTGCCGCTCTGGCAAACGCTTGCCGCTGTCCTGGCGATCCGCTGCCTGCCGGTCGCGTGCCGCTTCCTCCTGTCGGGCCTGCTGCGCCTCGCGCCGGGCGCTGGCCTGCTCTTCCATCACGCGGTTGAAAGCCGAGTCGCCACCGATCTCAAATAACTGATTCTGAACGCCTGAATCACTTCTGGCAGGCTGCGACGCAAGCGTCGCGATCGACACACTGGCACGGACTTCGGCACTCATTCTTTCTCTCCTTCACCTGACTGAACCGCTGGGTTCGTTGTTTCAGGGGAAGAAGAGCAATCCGTGTGCCAGCCAGAAATCAGAGGCCGATATTGTTGAGGGTCATGATGATCTGCTGCAGCACGCCGGCGATAACAGGATGCTCCTCCTCGTACAGGATCACCTGCTTTTCCAGTTCGTCCACCAGATTCTCTTCCCAGTGTTCGCGGCCCTGCGCCAGCATCACCTGCATGCGCTCCGCCAGCGCCTCCAGATCCTGCCGGTCCTCGTCAGACACCTGTTCGTTCTGGTCCAGTTGCGCCTTCAGTTCCGCGACAGACGTCATCAACTCTTTGTCAGGCATGGAATTTCTCCTCTGTGTGGTGTGAATTCATTATATGTCAGATTGCCGCCGGCAAAACCCTGACCGCCATCAGCGCGGAAGGAAGATCCTTTTGCGTGCCTTCTGTCTTAATCAATGTCCCAACCATCCAGAGGTTCGAAATGAAATGATTCCCGTGATAGCTTGTACCGGCAGCACCCGCACGGATGCTCCCACACCCACCCCCAACCACTACTGCTGAGCGCCGTCATCATGAACAAGGACAAGGATCTGGAAGCCGCTATCGACCGTATCTCCGCCACCCCCGACGACGGGATCGAGGCGCAGGTGGACCGGGAAATCATCCGTTTCTGGAATGACAAGGTAGGCAATGCCGTGGGCGAAACCCGCGCCAAATATCAGGTTGCCCGCAAGAAAATCGTCAAGAACGTGATCAACAAGGAATGAAATGGAGCGGCGCCGGCGTTACAGCGCCAGCGCCAGTTCCCGCTGCCGCTGCGACCGCTGGCAGCGCACGATGAAACGCTCGATCTGCTGCACCTGCGGCGGATTCAGGCCGTCAAAGCGGCCGCCCAGCAGGGTGGTGTTGTCGCCAAAGGAGCGCAGGTTCAGATTGCGGATCTGCAGCTGGCACAGCATGCCCTGCTCCCCACCCAGCCGCAGCAGCAACGGCGCCTGCTGCAATTCGGGATGATGTCCCGGCACTTCCAGACGGATACCCTGCACGGACAGGTCCAGCACCCGCGCCTCCAGCGTTCCCGCGCCGGCACAGCGCAGCATGGCTTCCACCGGCGTGCGCTCGTCCACCGCCAGCCGGTAGCTGTTGCGACGCTGGGCCGCCGACACACTGGCCGGCATGGCCAGGGCCAGCAGCGGCACGTCCTTGTGCATGGCCTTGCCCAGCACCAGGCTGTCGAAACGGGTGGACGCCGCGCCCTCATTGCTGGCCACATGCACCCGGCGGCCGCTCATGGCTTCCAGCGGCAATGGCAGAGGAAACGGCTCGTCCAGCAGCAAACGCTGGCCGGACACATCCACTTCCAGCAGCAGGGTCTGGAATTCCCCCTGAATGCCGTCGATACGCATGCGCAGCAGACGGTGTTCGCGCCGCAGCCGGAACAGATGCAGCACATCCTGCGACACGCGCTGATCAACCGGCCGCGCACTGCTCCGGTCCTGCCACCAGTTTTTCAGTTTCAGTGAAAATCCCGCCATCGAGGGTTCTCCTTAATTGCCGTGTGGCTGTTGTTCTGCCCATGCTGTCCACTGCCCTAGCAATCCCTTTGCCAGATCAATATAGCCCCGGATTTCAGGGGATTGCCTGGCACAATCCGCTTTTTTAGGCAGACAGCTGCGGAGCCTGTTTGCCGGCCACCGGACAGGATTTGCCAGCACGGAAACCGGCCTTTGCTTTTTTGGCGGGCTGCTACACTTAGGCAATTAGGCAGGAGCAGGCAATGAGCACCGAAGAAAAAACCGTCCGCTACCAGATTTTTTTCAAAGAATCGGAATTTCTGTTTGACCAGACCGTGGTGGTGGCGGACGACAAGTTCGAGCACGCGCCGCCCAAGGGTGATATCCCCGATTGGTGCCATCTGGAATACAAGCAGTGCCCGAACTGCACCCTCAGCGGCATCTGGCACAAGCACTGTCCGCTGGCGGTGCGGCTGATTCCGTTCGTGAATCTGCCGGAATGCAATTCCTACGACGAAGTGAAAGTGGAAGTCACCATGGAGAACAAGACGGTGATCGCGGACACGTCGGCGCAGGAGGCGTTCAGTTCGCTGCTGGGTCTGGTGATGGCCACCAGCGGCTGCCCGCACACCAGTTTCTTCAAGCCCATGGCCTGGTACCACCAGCCCTTCTCCACCCCGGACGAAACCATGTACCGGGTCTGCACCACCTACCTGTTCTCGCTGTTCCTGCACAAGAAAGGCCGCAGCATCAACATCTCGTTCGACATGCTGAAGACCATCTACAAGAACATTCACATGATCAACGTGCACATCGCGTCACGCATCCACAGCTATTCGAAAACCGATTCGGCGGTGAATGCGATCGTGCTGCTGGACCTGATCACCAAGGATCTGCCGATTGCGGTGGATGAAGACCTGAATGAACTGAAGCGGTTGTTCGAGAGTCATAAGAACCTGTTCGGCTGATCCTGTCGCGATGGGCGGCGGGCAAAACGGCGCGGCATTGCCGGACGTCCGATTTTCCTGCACATTTGCCTGCCAGACTCGTATGCAATGAAGGCCATGACGACAACAGGTTTTATGGGTTTTCCCGATTTTCATTGCCGCTGGCTGCTCCTGCTATGCGCCGTGCAACTGTCCGCCTGCGCGGTAGGCCCGGACTACAAGGCAGCGGAGCCGCAGACACCGCCGCACTGGCAGACGCCGCTGGCGCAGGGCCTGGCCGAGCAGCCAGGCAAGCACCAGCGCCTGCAGACCTGGTGGCGCCAGCTCAATGATCCCACTCTCAATTCCCTGATCGACACAGCGGTGTCCGGTAACCTGGACCTGCAATCCGCCCAATCCCGCGTGCGGGAAGCCCGCGCCCAGCGTGGCGTGGTGAATGCCGATCGCTACCCCGCCCTCAGCGCAGTGGCCGGCGCCAGCAGTACGCACACGGATGCCGATTCCTCTGAACTCTACAATGCCGGTCTGGACGCCAGCTGGGAGCTGGATCTGTTCGGCGGCAAACGGCGCGCAGTGGAAGCGGCCACGGCCGAAGTGCAGGCCAGCGAGGCAGAGCGGGATGATGTGCTGGTAACGCTGCTGGCGGATGTGGCGCTGGCGTATCTGGATGTGCGGGTGTATCAGGCGCGGCTGGAAACGGCGCAGGCCAGTCTGGCGAATCAGCTTGAAGCGCTGGATCTGGCGCGCTGGCGCGCACAGGCCGGACTGGTAACCGATCTTGATGTGGAACAGGCCCGCTACGCCGCCGAACAGACCCGCGCCCAGTTGCCGGTGCTGCGCTCCGGCCTGCAGCAAGGCCTGCATCGCATCGCGGTGCTGCTGGGACAAACGCCGGGCAGCACGCAGTCACTCGCGGTGGCTGCCCCCATTCCCGCCATTCCCGCATCCCTGTTGCTGGACGTGCCTGCCAACGCGCTGCGCCAGCGTCCCGACGTGCGTCAGGCCGAACGCCTGCTGGCCGCGCAGACCGCGCAGGTGGGCGTGGCCACTGCGGCGCTGTATCCGTCGCTGAATCTGACCGGGTCCATCGGCGTGCAGTCCGCTTCCGCCGGTGACCTGTTCAGTTCCGGCAGCGGCATTTCCAGTATTGCCGGCCAGCTGGCGCAGCCGCTGTTCAACGCGGGGAAACTGCGCCGCGCGGTGACAGTGGAAGAAGAACAGCTGCAACAGGCGCATCTGAACTACCGCAGCACCGTGCTGAACGCGCTGGAAGAAACCGAAAACGCACTGGTGAGCTACACCCACGAACATGAACACCGCGCGGCGCTGCAACTGGCCACCGAGTCCGCCGCGCGCGCCAGCGAACTCGCGCAGCAGCAATACCAGTCCGGCCTGGTGGATTTCCAGACCGTGCTCACCACCCAGCGCGCGTGGCTGTCGCTGCAGGATGAACTGAACCAGAGCAACGGCGAGATCGTTGCCAACACCATTCGTCTGTACAAGACACTGGGCGGCGGCTGGCCGGCCCAGGCGTCTGCAACAGAACAAGATGCCGGAGCAGAACCCAATGAATGATCTGAAACTGGATACGGCGAACCTGCATCAGGCGCTGCATCTGCACGAACACCGCAAAGGCTGGCACTGGAAGCGCTGGGCGCTGCTGGCGCTGGTGCCGGTGATCGCGCTGGTGTGGTGGCTCAGCAGCGGTAACGGCGCCGACACCCAGGTGCAGTACGTGTCGCAGCCGGTGCAGCGCGGCGATCTGGATGTGATCGTCACCGCCACGGGCAATCTGGAGCCCACCAATCAGGTGGATGTGGGCACGGAAGTGTCCGGCACCATCACTCGTCTCAATGCAGATTTCAACGATCACGTGGAAGCCGGCCAGCTGCTGGCGGAACTGGACACCAGCAAGCTGGAAGCGCAATTGCTGGCGACGAAAGCGTCGCTGGAATCGGCGCGCGCGAAGCTGCTGCAGGCACAGGCCACGGTGGAGGAATCCACCAACGAACTGAAACGTCTGCAGCAGGTGCACAAACTCAGTAACGGCCGCATGCCGTCGCAGAGCGAACTGGACACCGCGCAGGCCACGGTGAAACGCGCCCACGCCGACGAGGCCGCCGCCCGCGCCAGCGTGGCCCAGGCCGAAGCTGCACTGGAACTGGACCAGACCAATCTGGCGAAAGCCAAGGTGCACTCGCCGATCTCGGGCGTGGTGCTGAATCGCGCGGTGGAACTGGGCCAGACGGTGGCGGCGCAGTTCGAGGCGCCGGTGCTGTTTACGCTGGCGGAAGACCTCACCCAGATGGAACTGCATGTGGACGTGGACGAAGCGGATGTCGGTCTGGTGAAGAATGGCCAGCACGCCACCTTCACCGTGGATGCCTATGCCGAGCGCCGCTTTCCTGCGCAGATCCTGCAGGTGCGCTATGGCTCGCAGGAAGTGGACGGCGTGATCACCTATGAAACCGTGCTCAACGTGGACAACTCGGATCTGTCGCTGCGCCCCGGCATGACGGCCACCGCCGAAATCGTGGTGCAGGAAGTGAAGAATGCACTGCTGATTCCGACGGCGGCGCTGCGTTACTCGCCGCCACAAACCCAGCAGACCGTTACCAAATCCAGTGGCGGCAGCCTGTTCAGCCGGCTGATGATGCCGCGTCCGCCCAGCGCCAATCTCAACCAGCGCAAGGATAGCAACGCGCAGCAGCGCGTGTGGGTGCTGCAGGACGGCCAGCTGCAACCGGTGGACATCAGCACTGGCGCCGACAACGGCAGCCTGATTGAAGTTACCGGCGGCGAACTGCAGGAAGGCATGCAGGTAGTGACCGACAGCGTGAGCAAACCGCAATGACCACCGGCACCACCACGCCACTGCTGGCGTTTCGCAACGTGAGCAAGATCTACGGCAGCGGCAGCGCCGCCATGCGCGCGCTCAACGATGTGTCGCTGCAGATCGGTCAGGGCGAATTCGTCGCCATCATGGGTCCCAGCGGTTCCGGCAAATCCACCAGCCTGAACATTCTCGGCTGTCTCGACGTGCCCACCACGGGACAATATCTGTTTCAGGGTGTGGACGTGGGCGCCCTCGACCGCAACCAGCAGGCTCTGCTGCGCCGGCAATATCTGGGCTTCATCTTTCAGGGGTTCAACCTGCTGAATCGCACGTCGGCGCTGGAAAATGTGGAACTGCCCCTGCTCTACCGCAACATTCCCGCCCGCGAACGCCGCGCCGCCGCACTGGCCGCGCTGGAACAGGTGGGGCTGCAAGGCTGGGCGAAACACACGCCCGGTGAACTCTCTGGCGGACAACAGCAGCGGGTGGCCATCGCGCGTGCAATTGTCACCGAGCCGACGGTACTGTTTGCCGACGAACCCACCGGCAATCTCGACACCGCCCGCAGCCACGAAATCATGGAACTGCTGCGCAGCTTCAACCGCGAGCGCGGCATCACCATCGTCATGGTGACGCACGAACCGGAGATGGAAGCCTACGCCACGCGCAGCATTCATTTCGTCGACGGCAGGATCGCCAGCGATCGCCAAGAGGGAGGACCACACTGATGTGGTGGAATGCCATTCTGCTGGCGGTGCGTGAAATCCGCCGCAACGTACTGCGCTCCTTTCTCACCATTCTCGGCATTGTGATCGGCGTGGCGGCCGTGATCATCATGGTCACCATCGGCAACGGCGCCACCCTGCAGGTCACCAACCAGATCGCCAGCCTGGGCAGCAACCTGATCATGGTGACGCCGGGCCAGCGCATGGGCATGGGCCAGCGCAACGTCGCCCCGCCCTTCGACATCGCCGATGCCAACGCCATCGCCGAATCCATCAACGGCCTGGCTGCGGTAGCACCGCTGGGCCGGCAGAGCAGCACCGTCGTGGCCGGCAACAGCAACTGGACCACCAACATCAACGGCAGCACCACCGACTGGTTCACCGCCGGTAACTGGAAGCTCAGCGAAGGCCGCATTTTCAGCGACAGCGAAGTGCACGCCGGTTCGTCGGTGTGCCTGCTGGGCGCCACCGTGCGCAAGGAACTGTTCGGCGCGCAGAACCCGGTGAGCAGCAAGATCCGCATCAAGAAAATGTCATGCACCGTGATCGGCGTGCTGCAGGCCAAAGGCCAGTCGGCCATGGGCACCGATCAGGACGACATCGTGATAGTGCCGCTGCGCGCCTTCCAGCGTCGCATTGCCGGCGCCCGCGACGTCAACATGATCCAGGTGTCGGTGAAAGACGGCTATTCCACCGAGAAAGTGCAGGACGAACTGAAGCGCCTGCTGCGCGAGCGTCGCCACATCGGCGAAGCGAAGGATGATGATTTTTCCGTGATGGACATGAAACAGATTGCCAGCATGATGACGGGGACATCACAGGTGCTCACCATGCTGCTGAGCGCCGTGGCTGCGGTGAGTCTGGTGGT
>CAZBII010000131.1:0-13317 GCA_964491665.1 uncultured Moraxellaceae bacterium | reverse complement strand
CTGCGCGCCACCTGATAACCGGGCACCAGATTGAGCAGTTCATGCAGGTAGTCGTAACCGGTGCGCTGGATTTCCTCGCGGGAAAACACCGTGATGGCAGCAGGCGTGCGGTTGATCGATTCCGGCGTCAGCGTCGGGCTGCTCACCGGCACGTCCATCAGGTCTTCCAGCGACAGTTCAAACAGCGACTCGGCCGCAGTGGCCGGCGCAGCACCGAGCACCAGCAGCAGGGCAATCCAGCCACTCACACGCCCCATTCAGTGCACCACGCCATTGCGAAGAAATTCATTCAGCGGTCCGGCCGCCAGCGGTTTCGAGCAGTAATAGCCCTGCACCAGATCGCAGCCTTCCTCGCCCAGCTGCTGCAGCTGCTCCGCGCTCTCGACACCTTCCGCCAGCACCAGCAGCCCCAGATCGTGACCCAGCCGGATCACACTGCGCACAATCGCCACATCGCTGGCACTGCTGCCCATGCCCTGTACGAACGACTGGTCGATCTTGATGCGCGACACGGGAAAACGTTTCAGATAGCTCAGCGAGGAATAGCCGGTGCCGAAATCATCCAGCGAAATATGGAAGCCGCGCTCGCGCAGACGCTTCATCGCCGCAATCGCATCATCCACATTGCGCATCACGGCGGACTCGGTAATTTCCAGATCGATGTTTTCCGCCTGCAGTTGCAGGCTGTCCAGCAGCTGCAGCAGATCGTCGGCCAGCTGCGGCTGGTACAGCTGCACGGCGGACAGGTTGATCGCGGTGGTCATGGGGCCGTGCACAGCCTGCCACTGCGCTGCCTGGCGAAACGCGTTTTCCACCACCCAGCGCCCCAGCTCCGGCATCAGTCCGCTGCTTTCCGCAATCGGCACGAACACCGCCGGCGATAGCGATCCATTTTCAAACCCGGGCCAGCGCAGCAACGCTTCCACGCCGGCCACCCGCTGGTTCGCCAGCGCGATCTGCGGCTGGTAATGCAGTTGCAGCACGTTGCCGGCAATTGCATCGCGCAGCTTTTCCGCCACCTGATGCTGCCAGCGGAACTGGCTGTGCAGATTGCGCGAATAGAAGTGAAAGGTGTTGCGGCCATTCTGCTTGGCGGTGTACAGCGCCAGATCCACGTTCTTCAGCAATTCGTCCAGACGGATGTCGTCGTCGGGGAAAAGTGTGATGCCGATGCTGGCGCGGGTGCGGATGCTGTTGCCGAACAGGGGAAAGGGTTCCGCCGCCAGTACCTGCAACAGCCGCTGCGCCACCCGCGCTGCTTCATCGGGATTGTGAATGCTGTCCAGCAGCACCATGAATTCATCACCGCCGATGCGCGCCAGGGTGTCGGTGGCTTTCAGGCAGCTGCGCAAACGCTTGCCCACTTCCCGCAGCAGCTGGTCGCCCACCGGATGGCCGTGGGTGTCATTCACCATCTTGTAGTGATCCAGATCCAGCATCAGCAGCGCGCCGGTGCTGCCGTTGCGCTGGCTGGTGGCCAGGGCGTGATGCAGACGGTCATGCAGCAACGCGCGATTAGCCAGGCCGGTAAGTTCATCATGGGTGGCCAGATGTTCCAGCTGGCGTTGCGCCGCCAGCTGCTCGGTCATGTCCAGACCGATGCTCCAGTTGGCCCAGCCGCTGATGGGAAAATCCTGCGCAATGTTGTACCAGGCAATCTGGTGTTCGCCATTGCGGCCTTTCAGCGTCTGCACGCGATGCTTGTAATGGCCGCCACCGTGTTCGCACTCCATCTGCAGCTGCTCGCGCACCTGCGCGTCGGGAAACAGCAGATGCAGCGCCTGCGGATTGCCTACCACGTCCTCGCGACTGAAACCGCTGATTTCCTGCGCCGTGCGGTTCCATGCCAGAAAGTGGCCCTGAGGGTCCTGCGCGGTGAGCATCACTGGCATGTTTTCGACGATGTCGCGCATGCGCTGGCGGCTGTCCTGCAACTGACGCCGCTGCGCCGACTGCACGACGACGTAAAAGAACATGCCCCACAGCGCCGGCTGCAGGATCTGCAGATAGTCGCCCCAGTTTTCCGCGCTGGCGGCGCCGTAATCCTGTCCCATCCACGACCAGAAACTGATGCCGTTGATGACGACCGTGGCCACGCTGACCAGCAGCACAATCCATTTTTCCTCGGTGGCCAGACGCCGGCGCCAGTGCGCCAGCAGGAAAACCATGGCCAGTGCAGCAGCGACAGTACCCAGCAGATCCAGCGTGCTAATCATGGGCATGTTGCTCATGCACTCCGTTACGCAGCCCCTTCCAGCACCAGATCAGCAGCAGCAGGCCGTTGCTGGCATAGCCGAGGTGCTCCAGGACATTGAAAAACGTGTAGAAAACAACATGCTCGGCGAGGGTGGCCACCCAGGCGATCCAGGCGGCCAGATAGGCAGCGAACAGAAAGGGGCTGGCGGGCAGGCGCTGGATGTCCTTGCGATACAGGAGGATAAACCCCAGCACGACCGTCCCCAGCAGCAATACCAGAATTTCATTCTCACTCATGGCAGCACATCCATTTGCAGGGCTATCGTCAAACTTAGGCAGCACCGCCCCAAATTGCAACCGGCGCCCGCTCAGAATTTCCGGTCCAGCGACAGCGCCAGCAGATAGCCTTTTACCTCGTTTTCAAACGGTGTCGCGTAGTAGGGGTTGTACACCACATGCCCCTCTTCGCAGCTGTTGGCATTCTGCGACTGACACGCCGGTGTGTCCGACGCCGAATACAGATAGCCGAGCGCGGCTTCCACCCGCGTGATGCGATCGTACTGCCAGCCCAGCCCCACGCTGTACAGGTCCGCCCGTGTAATGGGGAAAATCAGATCGGTGCGGTCATCGGGAATCGCGGACGTGCGCGGCTCGTAACCGGCGCGCGCCACCCAGTTGTCATTGAGCTGATATTCCACGCCCAGCGCCCACGACCAGGTGTCTTCGTATTCACGGGGGATACCCATCATGCGGGCCGTAGTGTGCTTGTCGCGGGCCGCCGTGCTGATAGCGGTGCCAAAACTGAGAAAATCCACGTTCTGGTCGAAATAGAATTTCAGTTCGTCCCAGCTGCTGTATTCCATCCATTTCAGATCGACATTCACTTTCACGCTCGGCACCACTTTCACTGAAATGCCGAACGCCAGATTCTCCGGCAGGATGTAATCCATTTTCACGTGCCCGGATTCCACCCGCTGCGCATTGAGCGGCGCGCCGCCCAGTGCAATCAGCAGGCCGCTCACCAGCGGATCGCTTTTCAGTCCGCTCACGGTTTCCAGAAACAGATCGGAGTTTTCCATTTTGAAAGTGCCGTCCATGTCGGCGGTGGCTTCGCTGTGATAGACGAATCCGAGCGACAGCCACGGCGTCGCATCCCACAACAGGCCAAAGTTGTAGCCGACGGAAAACGCATCTTCGATTTCCAGCGTGAGCAGACCGGCGCTGTCATAAGGGCCGAAATTGATCGGTGGCAGCGGGCTGCCGGCAATATTGTTCAGATCGCGCAGATACGCCAGCGTCAGGGTGGGGGCGCGGAATTTCGTGCTCACATACATGCCCTGGTAGGAAAAATTCACGCCCAGCCCGGCCGAGAAATTGTCGCTGAGTTTCAGCGCCAGCGTCGGCGAGAAATAGGTGAGCCGGGTCAGCGCCACCGCCTGGCCCTGAAAGGCGCCGGCACCATCTTCCTCGCGGGTGAAGCCGATGCCTTCCGGCACATACACCGCGCTGCCGGCCACCCAGGGCGCGTCGTCGCTCTCAAAGGCCATGCCGCCCAGGGGAAACGCCAGCACCGGCACTTCCTGCATGCCCACAAACGGAATCATCACGATGGGATCGCCGGAGCGCGTGGTGGCGCCGGCCACCGGATCGACACCCCAGCACTGGTCCAGTGCGTTGCTGACCTGCGCCGGATCACCCGGATTGGTGATGGGATAGTCCAGCTGGCACTTTTCGTTGACGTTGTAATAGGTCTGCTTGGTGGCGGCGTCCGGCTTGGTGGGCTGGCCGAACTTTGACGTCAGATCCACCTGCGCCACCAGCAGCTTCACGTTGGTCTCGCGCCCCTTGATGCGGGTGAGCCCGGCAGGATTGAAGTGGATGGAATCAACGCCGGGCGGATCGGCGGTGACGGCGTTGCCCAGGGCCAGTCCCTTGGGATTGCCGATGGAGACGTTGTTGAGCAGCTGGGCCTGGGACGGGCTGGCAAGCAGGGCTGCCAGCAAGGCGGAACATGCGAAAACGACGGGCCTGCGCCGTGCGCAGCCAGCGATCTGAACGAAAGGTTTCATGCGGTGTTATCCGGTTTTTATTGTTTTGGTTGCGCTGTTTTTTGAGTATCTGTTGCTGCGCGGATGTCCTGCATTTAATGCACCCGACTTATGAACCAATTAGTACGGCAGTGCCATACTTGGCCAATCTACACCGGTTTTCGGGCGCTTGTCAGTAACAATGCGTTAAAGGGGCCGGATTGCCCGCGCCCGGCACCGCAGTTGCGCCACGTCATTCCGTGAACTTGAATTACCGCTACGATCACGATGATCGCTGCACTGCCAAGGAGAGGGATATGGCCCGCATCCGCAAGAACAGCAAGCCCGCCCTGCGCGATGTACCCGACATCCGCGACCGCCTGTACGAACCCACCCTGCGCCCCCTGCCGGCTGCCGTGCCACCGCCGGCCCGCCTGCACATTCTGGATCAGGGCGAGGAAGGCGCCTGCACCGGTTTCGCCCTCGCCGCCGCCATCAACTACCTGCTGCAGCGTCACAGCGCAACGAGCGGCCCCCGCGCGAAAAAGTCCGCCCCGGCGAAGACCGCTCCGCGCCGGGTCAGTCCGCACATGCTGTACCGCATGGCGCGCCGCTACGACGAATGGCCCGGCGAGGAAGACAGCGGCTCCAGCCTGCGTGGCGCGTTGCGCGGTTTCTACAACTGCGGTGCCTGCGCGGAAAAGTTCTGGCGCGATCCGGCCAGCGACGTCACCCTGAAAAGCGCGCGCGACGCCCGCACCACCACCCTCGGCGCCTATTACCGCCTGCGGCCGATCCTGTCGGACTATCACGCCGCCCTCAGCGAAACCGGCGTGATCTACGTGTCCGCCTGTGTGCACGATGGCTGGGACGAGCCCGGCCGCAACGGCCACATCTCCATGCCGGAACAGCTGCCGGAAGAGGGTGGCGCCCACGCCTTCATCATCGTCGGTTATGACGACACCGGCTTCTGGATTCAGAACTCCTGGAACACCGACTGGGGCAAGGGCGGCCTGGGCCACTGGCTTTACGCCGACTGGGCCCGCAGCGTGATGGACGCCTGGGTGCTGCAGCTGGCAGTGCCCGCCCCCAGCGCCTTCGGCCTGGGCTTTTCCCGCGCCGGCGGCAAGACCGCGCTGGACGTGTCGCGCACCCGCCGCGCCAATCCGCACCGGCAGGAAATCGCCGGCCATTTCGTGCATCTGAACAATGGCCGCTTCTGCAACGACGCGCCCTACTGGAGCAACCGCGCCGACGTGGAAGCCACCGGCGAGGCACTCATCAAAAGCGATGCCCGGCACTTCCTGTTTTACGCCCACGGCGGTCTCAATGCGCCGGATGAAGCGGCCGTGCGCACCGCGGCCATGCTGGGTGGTTTCCGTCGCAACGGCATCTATCCCTACAGCGTGTTCTACGACACCGGCCTGGTGCGCACCCTCAAGGACGTGATTCACCGGGAAGTGGACGATCTGCGCGAACGCACCGGCGGCTTCGGCGATTACTGGGACACACTGCTGGAAAAAATGAGCGCGCCGGTGGGCAAGCGGCTGTGGGAGGAAATGAAACTGGATGCGCAGCTGCCGTTTGGCGAGGATCAGGATGGCGAGGTGCTGCTCGAGATCCTGCTGGACGCGCTGCAGAGCCGCAAAAAACCGCTGCCGGTTCATCTGGTGGGACACTCCACCGGCGCCATCCTGATCGGCCATCTGCTGGATGCACTGGAACGTATCGCCACCGCGCCGCTGCAGATCGATTCAGTGAGCCTGCTGGCCCCGGCCTGCGCGCTGGACTTCTATCGCGATCTTTATGCGCCACGGCTGGGCAACCCCAGCGGCAACGTGCGCATCCGCCAGCTCAACCTCTACACCCTGGACGACAAGACCGAGCAGGCCGACAACGTGATGAAGGTGTATCGCAAGTCGATGCTGTATCTGGTGTCGAACGCCTATGAGCGCGAACGCGAACTGCCGCTGCTGGGCATGGAGAAATTTGCCGGCGACATCGCGACGCATCCGTGCCTGCAGATTTACAACACGCGCGATCACCACGCCATCACCGCCTCGAAATCCCACGGCGGTTTCGACAATGATCCGCACACGCTCAACCACATCCTCACCACCGTGCTGGGGGCCGATCCGCCGCAGCCGTTCACCGCCAGCGAACTGGATTACGGCGGGGAGTGATCCCCGCCTGTGCTAGAATCCGCGCCTTCAGCCATCTCCGGAACCTTCCCCCATGTCCAAAGCCAGGGCCGAACGCAAGATCTACGGCATCAACGCCTGCCAGAGTTTTTTCCAGCGCTTTCCCGAACGCATCATCCGCGCCTGGATCACCGAGGACGCGGCCAAGATCAGCTTTGGCCCCATGATGAAATACCTGGCGCAGGAAAAGCGCGCCTATCATCTGGCGGATGCGGTGGAACTGGAGCGGGTGACCGAATCCTCCCACCACGAGGGCGTCTGTCTGCTGATCCAGGAATTGCCGGTGTTCACGCCGGAATCCTGGCTGGCGGGGCTGAAACCGGGCAAGCCGGTATGCGTGCTGGCGCTGGACGGGGTGAGCAATCCGCACAACCTGGGCGCGATCATGCGGGTGGCGGCGCATTTCGGCGTGGGCGCCATTGTCACGGAAAATGCGGCGGCGCTGCGCTCCGGTTCCGCCATGCGCACGGCGGAAGGGGGTGCCACCCACGTCATGGTGATGGGCACCGACAATCTGGTGAAAACCCTCAATCTGCTGAAGAAAAACGATTTCACCGTGCTGGCCACGTCGAGCCATGAGAGCTCGTCGCTGTATGCGGCGCCGCTGCCGGAGCGGCTGGTGCTGGTGCTGGGCGAGGAGCAGGAGGGTGTCAGTGCGAAGGTATTGCAGGTGGTGCATGGCCGCATCGCAATTGCCGGCACTGGCTGGGTGGAAAGCCTGAATGTGAGCGTGGCCGCCGGTGTGCTGCTGAGTGAGTTCTGGCGTCAGCACCGGGTGCGCCTGCCGCGCGCAGCACGGGTTGAATCTGCCGCAGCAGACGATGTTGTCAGCGAAGCGGCCGCTGCAGACCACGACCATCCTGCACCGAACCGGTCGGAAAAATTCCGCGCCCGACCAGCCGGCAATGATCGCGCCCGCACCGGCAAATCTGGCTCAGGCAAATCTGGCTCAGGAAAATCCGGGGCAGGCACGTCGCACGGCGGGAAGCCTTATGCCGGGAAATCCGCTGCCGACCGGTCCCGCGGCGACGCCCCCAAAGGCCGCACCGGCAAACCGGCGGGCAAGGGCGGCAACAGTTTCCGGCCCAAAGCCGCAGGCGGGAAAAAGCCGGGCGGCAAACCCAAGCGCTAGTGCCGCTCAGAAGTTGTAGGCGATGCCGATGCCGTATTCATACAGGCTCTGGTCGTAGCGGCGATCCTCCGCGCCCATCTCGGCGTTGAGCGGCTCCACCGAAATCCAGCGCGTGCTCATGTAGCCGCGCACGGTGAGGGCATTGAGATAGCGCGGCGTCCAGTCCACCCCCACGCCCAGTCCGAACGCGGTGCAGGTGTCCTCGAAAGCCGGTGCGGACTGATCCGCCTCCACCAGCCCCACGCCGCCGCGCGCGAACAGTTCCAGCTCTGCGTCCACCGGCGCAATCATCAGTCCCGCTACCTGAAAACCCTTGTAGGTAACACTGCCACCGTCATACACAAATTCGCCGAGACGGGCGTAATCGATCTCCAGCGCGAAGTTGCGGCTGAAGCGGATGCCGGTGAACAGGCCGTAGTCGGCGTCGGTATCTTCCAGCGCCACCGCGTCGTAGAGGCCGTCACTTTCCAGCGCGATCTTGGCGTAGGTGGCACCCAGATAGAATCGGCCGGTGCGATCCTGCAACGCCTGCGCGCTGGCGGCTCCGGCCAGCAGACAGACAGCAACAGCCAGACGTGCGGATGCGTTCATGGGATCACCTGCGGCAAAGGGATTTACTGCAGTATAGAGGAGTCCTGACACTCCGGCGGACGCTCGGCAGCAGCCAGCGAACCACCGCCGCATTGCCATTCGACACCGGCATCGCCCTGGCGCGGAACGAGTTCCAGTGTGCTGCCGGCGATGCTGCCGGCGGCGGCGGTGAACTGCAGGATGAGGCGGCCATCGCGGTCGGGAATCAGGGTGGCCAGATCCGCCAGCGGCGCCGGCGCGCGCAAATTCAGGTCGGACAGGCTGGCCGGCGCCGCGCCGCGCTGGCGCCAGACCTGTTCCACCTGCTGCTGGAAGGGCTGGGCCAGATTCAGGACTTCACCCACCACCGCCAGCTGCGCACCGGGCGCGCGGGCGCGCAGGCCATAGCTGATGCCCGCTGCCGCCAGGGTCGCCAGCAGCACCACCAGAACCAGGATCACCAGCAGACGCCGAGTCAGAAAACGGCGCCGTGGTTGCGGCACCACGGGCGCGCTGGCCGCCGGCACCTCCAGGTCCACCAGACCGGCAAACGGGCCGGGCGCTGCCGTGGCAACCGGCGCAGCAACAGGATCGGGCACCGCCTCGTCCAGCACCGGGGTTTCCTCCGCCACGAATTCGCGGGCAGGGTCCGGCGCGGCGGCGGCGACGGGTTGCGGCGTTGCCGGCTGCGGATCTGCCGGCTCCGCCACCGCGCCGTCCGCTGTCTCCACCGGGGTGCTGAAACCCACACAGGCCCGCACCACCGCCTCGGCGCCGGTTTCCTCGAGGATTTCCCGATATTCCTCCGCCGCTGCCTGCCCGACGCCGGCCTGCACGCAGGTGGCGTTGTCCAGCAGGGCGGTGGCGTCCGGCACGCTGCGGTCGGTGAGCTGGGCCAGATTGACGATCACTTCCTTGCGGTTGTGACCGCTGAGGAGGCGGCCGGTCAGGTAGATGTCGAACAGTTCCTGTGTCATGGGTGCGTCACTGCGGCAATCGGGGCGAGGGCGGGGATTATAAACCGGCGGCGGGGAATTTCGGCGGTGACAGGGGGAACGGATGCGGCGGAAAGACCGTCACGCCAGCTGGCGGCGCAGCGGCCCCAGTTCCTTCTGCACCCATTCCAGCAGGCGCGTGGCGGTCATGGGGCGGGCCAGCAGGTAGCCCTGCACCAGCTCCACCCGCAGTTCACGCAGCACGTCGAAATCCTCGTGGTGCTCGACGCCTTCCGCCACGGTCACCAGTTTCAGCTGACGCGCCATTTCCACCGTGTTCTGCAGGATGGTGCGCTGCTGCGGCCGGGTGGCGGCGTTGTGCACCAGGGTGCGGTCGATCTTGAGTTCGGTGGCCGGCACCCGCGACAGCTGCTGCGCGTTGGCAAAGCCGCTGCCGTAATCGTCGATGGCCACGCCAAACCCTTTCAGGCGCAGCCGCGCCAGGGTCTGGATGGACGATGCCAGTTCCCCCAGCAGGGCGTTCTCGGTAACTTCCAGCGTGATTTCTCCCGGTGGAATGCCGTAATGCGCGGTGATCTGCGTGACCCAGTCCACCAGGCCGGGATCGGCCAGCGACAGCGGCGACAGGTTGAACGCCACGTTGAACACCACGCCGCGCCGCTGCCATTCCTGTTTCTGCTGCAGCGCCACTTCCAGCAGATGGCGGGTGAGCGCGCCGATCAGGCCGTGCCGTTCCGCCACGCCAATGAACTGCGCCGGCGACACGCTGCCCTGCACCGGGTCCTGCCAGCGCGCCAGCGCTTCCACGCCTTTGAGCAGCAGCCCCTTGCCGGTGAGTTTGGGCTGGTAGTGCAGGGTGAGATAACCCGCCTGCAGCGCCGCGCCCAGTTCGGCGGCGCTGACTTCCGGCGCCGCCACGCTGCTTTTGCGCTCTGCGGTGGCCGCCAGCAGTTTCAGGCCACAGCGCAGCAGATCCTCATTCAGCGGCTTGTTGAACGTGCCCAGCACTGTGAGGCCATCTGCTTCCGCCATGGTGCCGACGCTGGAAATCAGCACCGGATCTTTCGCGCTGAGAATGATGATGGCGCGGGCCAGGGTTTCGCGCGCGATGTGGCGGATCAGTTCGACACCATCCATCACCGGCATTTCCAGATCCACCAGCACCACATCGGCAGTGCGCTGGTGCAATTGCTCCAGCGCGTGCACGCCATCGCGGGCGGCGCGCAGGGCAGTGACGCCGATTTCGCGGCACAGGGCCAGCGCGTAATCGCGTTGCGTTTCGCTGTCGTCCACCACCAGCAGGTTGAGTTGTGCCAGGGTCATGTGTCAGCTGCCAATCAGGTCGGGAATCTGGTCGAGGGCGGCGATTTCCTGCGCCGCGCCCAGTTTGATTGCTTCTTTGGGCATGCCGAACACCACGCAGGACGCTTCATCCTGTGCGATGGTGCGGGCACCGGCAGTGCGCATGTCGAGCAGGCCGCGCGCGCCGTCGTCGCCCATGCCGGTCATGATCACGCCGGTGGCGTTGCGGCCCACCTGTTTGGCCACTGAGCGGAACAGCACGTCCACCGACGGACAGTGGCGGTTCACCGCCGGCCCGCGAAATACTTTTGCGATGAACTGCGCGCCGCTGCGCTGCACTTCCAGATGATGACCGCCCGGTGCGATCAGCGCGCGGCCCGCCAGTATGCGATCGCCGCTCTGCGCTTCCTTCACGTCAATCTGGCACAGCGTGTTGAGACGCTCGGCAAAGGCGGCGGTGAATTTTTCCGGCATGTGCTGCACCACCACAATGCCGGGACAGGTGCGCGGCAGACGGGTGAGTACGTTTTCCAGCGCCTGCGTGCCGCCGGTGGAGGTGCCGATCGCCACGATGCGATCAGTGGTGCGCGCCAGACTGACGATGTCGGCGTTGTTTTTGCTGTGGGCCGGCGTGGCATGCGCCGACGTGGTTTCTGCCGGTTTTGTCACCCGCCGCGCCATGCGCGCAGCGGCGGCGGCACGCACGATCTGCCAGAGATTGTGCTTGGTGTCTTCCAGAAATCCTTTCACGCCCAGCTGCGGCTTGGTGACGATATCAATCGCGCCGGCCGCCAGCGCCTGCATGGTGAGTTCGGCGCCCTTTTCCGCCAGCGAGGAACAGATCACCACTGGCGTCGGCCGCTCGCTCATGATCTGGCGCAGAAAGGTGAGGCCATCCATGCGCGGCATTTCCATGTCCAGCATGATCACGTCGGGCCATTTTTTCTGCATGTGGTTGCGCGCAAAAATGGGATCGGAGGCGACGGCATACACGTCGATGTCCGGCGCCTCGTTCAGGATCGCCTGCAATACCTGCCGCACGACGGCGGAGTCATCAACGACCAGAACCTGAATGGCCATGCACGGGCTCCACGGTGGTGTCGACCTGGTGACGCTTCAGCCGGATTTGGCCACTGCCCAGATCCAGCACAATGTTGCGGCTGTAATGGCCACCCAGGTTCTGGTGCTGTGGCTTCAGGTGATGACGGTGCAGCCACTGCAGCGCATATTCCATGTTCTGCGCGCCGATGCGGCTGCGGGCGTTACCGGTCAGGATGTCGCTGCCACCAAAGCAGCTGATGTGAAAATCGGACAGCGGCGCATACTGCTCCATGGTGTGCCGCAGGAATTGCAGGGCATGCACGCCATAGCGCGGATCGGGTTTGTCCTGCTGCGCCACCACCGGCGGACGCGGCAGCAGGTAGTGACACAGGCCGCCGCAATGCAGCACCGGATGCCACACCACCATCGCCACGCAGGAACCCAGCAGGGTGGCGATCTGTCCCGGCGCCGGGCCGAAGTACCATTCACCCGGATGCACCATCAGTGGCGCAGGCTCAGTGAGTGGCATGCCGCTCTCCCGTGCGCCGGTAAATGGCCGGCTGCACCGCGTGGAAGCCAGTGTCCAGACCGTGCAGGCTTTCCGAATGACCGACGAACAGCCAGCCTTCCGGCTGCAGCAGACGCGCAACGCGCCGCAGCACATCGCGCTTGGTGGGCTCGTCGAAATAGATCATGACATTGCGCAGGAAAATCACGTCGAACAGCCCCAGTTCCGGCAGCGACTGGTGCAGGTTCACCTGGCGGAACTGCACTTCGCGGCGCAGCTCCGGCACGATGCGCAGATGGCCGGCATAACGCCCGATGCCCTTGCGGCAGAAGCGGCGGCGATACGGCAGCGGAATCTGGTCGGTGCGGTCGTCGCGGTAAATGGCGCGCCGCGCTGTCTCCAGCACCGTGCCATTGACATCGCTGGCCAGCAATTCCCAGCGGCCGCTGCAGCGATCCGCCAGCACCATCGCAATGCTGTAGGGTTCTTCGCCGGTGGACGCCGCCGCACTCCAGACCCGCAGCGGTCGCGCCGGATTGCGGACTGGCAGAATGGTGTCGCGCAGGAAATCGAAATGGCGCGGCTCGCGGAAAAAATAGGTTTCGTTGGTGGTAAGCAGTTCCAGCATGCAGTTGAGTTCCGCCTCCTCGCCGGGGCGGTTGATCAGCTGGAAATACTCGCCATAGCGCTGCACCTGCCGCGCCTGCAGACGTTTCCACAGACGATTGCCGATCAGCGCGCGTTTCTGCGCGGGCAGGTGAATGCCCAGCTGGGTGTGGAGCAGCTGCTGGAACAGGCGGAATTCCCGTTCATCGGGCGTGGCAATGGCGTTGCTCATCAGTCGAAGCGCACGAAATGCTGGTCATCGGAATCGGGGCCGGCGTCGGCAACCGCAGGCGCCGAGCGTGATGCTGCCGCTGCGCGCCGCACCGGTTGCGGCATGGCGCGCGCCTGGCTGGTGCCCAGTTTGAAATACGCCACCGCTTCCTGCAGCTGCATGGCCTGCGCGGTCATTTCCTCGGAGGTGGAACTGAGCTGCTCCGACGCGGCGGCGTTTTGCTGCAACGTCTGGCTGACCTGGCCAATGGCGGCGTTGATCTGCTGCACGCCGCTGGTCTGTTCCGCCGAGGCCGCCGCAATTTCCTGCACCAGATCGGCGGTGCGACGAATCGAAGGCACCATTTCCGTCAGCAGGCGTCCGGCCAGATCGGCGCGCTTCACGCTTTCCGTGGCGAGTTCACCGATTTCCTGCGCCGCCACCTGCGAACGTTCCGCCAGCTTGCGCACTTCCGAAGCCACCACCGCAAACCCACGGCCATGTTCACCGGCGCGACCGGCTTCGATCGCCGCATTCAGCGCCAGCAGATTGGTCTGGTAGGCGATG
>CAZBII010000130.1:0-13386 GCA_964491665.1 uncultured Moraxellaceae bacterium | reverse complement strand
GATCATCAGGCCGGCGATGGAAGCAGCCGCCTGCAGCGCAGAACGGGTGACCTTGGCCGGGTCCAGGATGCCCATCTCGATCATGTCGCCGAACTCGCCGGTCGCGGCGTTGTAACCGAAGTTGCCAGAGCCGGACTTGACCTTGTCCACCACAACAGACGCTTCAGCGCCGGCGTTGGTCGCGATCTGACGGATCGGCGCTTCCATGGCGCGCAGTGCCAGGTGAATACCGGCAGTCTGGTCGTCGTTGTCGCCTTTCAGGCTGCCAACGGTTGCCAGGGCACGGATCAGGGCGACGCCGCCGCCGGCTACCACGCCTTCTTCCACCGCAGCGCGGGTAGCGTGCAGAGCGTCTTCCACACGGGCTTTCTTCTCTTTCATTTCCACTTCGGAACCGGCGCCAACCTTGATCACGGCAACACCGCCAGCCAGCTTGGCCACGCGCTCTTGCAGCTTCTCTTTGTCGTAGTCGGAAGTGGCTTCCTCGATCTGCTGACGGATCTGCTTCACGCGCGCCTGGATTTCGGCTTCGTGGCCAGCGCCATCAACGATGGTGGAGTTTTCCTTGGTGATGCTGACTTTCTTGGCAGTGCCCAGATCGTTCAGGGTAGCGGCGTCCAGAGACAGGCCCACTTCCTCGGAGATCACGGTGCCGCCAGTCAGGATCGCGATGTCCTGCAGCATGGCCTTGCGACGGTCGCCGAAGCCAGGGGCTTTAACCGCAGCCACTTTCACGATGCCGCGCATGTTGTTCACAACCAGGGTAGCCAGCGCTTCGCCTTCCACGTCTTCTGCAATGATCAGCAGGGCCTTGCCGGATTTGGCAACGGCTTCCAGGATCGGCAGCATGTCGCGGATGTTGGAGATTTTCTTGTCAACCAGCAGGATGAACGGGTTGTCCAGTTCAACGCACATTTTTTCCTGGTTGTTGATGAAGTAGGGGGACAGGTAGCCGCGGTCGAACTGCATGCCTTCCACAACTTCCAGTTCGTTTTCCAGGCCGCTGCCTTCTTCAACGGTGATAACGCCTTCCTTGCCCACTTTTTCCATGGCTTCGGCAATGATGCTGCCCACGGAAGTGTCGGAGTTGGCGGAGATGGTGCCTACCTGGGCGATGGACTTGGAATCGGCGCAGGGAGTGGAGAGGGACTGCAGCTTGTCAACCACAGCAGCAGCGGCCTTGTCGATACCACGCTTCAGGTCCATCGGGTTCATGCCGGCGGCAACAGCGCGCAGACCTTCGGTCACGATCGCCTGTGCCAGAACGGTGGCAGTGGTGGTGCCGTCACCGGCCGCGTCGTTGGCCTGGGAAGCAACTTCCTTCACCATCTGCGCGCCCATGTTCTCGAATTTGTCTTTCAGCTCGATTTCCTTGGCAACCGACACACCGTCTTTGGTGATGGTGGGAGCGCCGAAGGATTTTTCCAGGATGACGTTACGGCCTTTGGGGCCCAGGGTGACTTTCACTGCGTCAGCCAGGATGTTGATGCCCTTGACCATCTTGACGCGGGCGCTGTCGCCGAATTTGACTTCTTTAGCTGCCATGTTCGCTATTCCTTTGAATTCTGTTTCAGGTTTTGGATGAGATCAGGCGGTGGAAAAGTCTTACTTTTCCAGCACACCGAAGATTTCGCTTTCGGCCATGATCAGCAGTTCCTGGCCATCGATTTTCACGGTGCTGCCGGCATACTGGCCGAAGATCACCTTGTCACCCACTTTCACATCCAGCGAGCGCACGTCACCGTTTTCGGTGATGCGGCCGGGGCCTACTGCCAGAACTTCACCCTGGGAAGGCTTTTCTGCAGCCGAACCGGGCAGAACGATACCACCGGCAGTTTTGGTTTCCTCTTCTACACGCTTAACCACGACGCGGTCGTGCAAAGGACGGATTTTCATTGGTCTCAGATCTCCATTTAGCTGAATGTTCGGGCTTGTTGTCAGCCGGGCCGGGCCATGCTTGCGCCGCAGAACCCCGCCGGGGCCGATAAACGATTGCGCACTTAATTAGCACTCTCGCTTCTGGAGTGCCAATAATAGTGGCATGGATGAATCCGTCAAGACTTCTCTTGTGGAGATGCTCCATCGACGGGATGCCCGCTAAATGGGGCTCTGCCGGGGCATTTCAAGGGCAAAAAACCTGAATTTTTCGTGACAGCGACAGAGCCGGAAGGCGCCAGGCGACTCAGTCGTCCTTGCGCTCGGCCTCGCCCTCGATCACCAGATGACCGTTGCGGTCTTCCTGCACCCGGGGGCGACCCTGTTCCGGCTCCACATCCACGGTGGAGGTGTAGCGCGCGGAGTAAACCCAGCCGGACTGGCCGGGCCGGGCAAACGCCTGCAGCAGGCCGCGCCGCACCAGCATGCCGGCCAGCGCCCGGCGGAACGGCGGAAACAGCAGCACCAGACCGAAGCTGTCGGTGATGAAACCCGGCACGATCAGCAGGAAGCCGCCCAGAATGGTGAGCATGCCTTCCGCCAGTTCGGGACCGGGGGATTCGCCGGCCTGCAACCGCTGATTGAGCCGCACCCAGGTGGCCAAGCCCTGCCGGCGCACCAGCGCCGAGCCCAGCAAAGTGGTGCCCAGCAATAGAAGCAATGCAGTGCCCCAGCCGATCAGCTGCGCCACCCGCGCCACCACCATCGCCTCCAGAAAGACGAACACCACCAGAATCAGAAACAGTCGGCCCACGCCGGTCTCCTCGGATTGTTTGAATGAACCGGCTCAGCGCCGCGCCATTTCCACCAGGATCGCGCGCGCTTCATCGGCGGTCAGCACCGGACGCTCGAAGGCGATGAAGTGCAGGCGTGCGCCCACCCGCAACACCATGCCCCCGGTCTGGATGCCGGCCATGCTCACCGGCAGGTCCGTGTGGACAAGGCCAGCCTGATCACAGTAACGGCGGATGGCGTCCAGATGATCCTCGTTCATGTGACCCACCATCCCCGCCTCCCGTTCCGGCGGAAACGGATTGGGCTGCAGCACACCGGCCGGTGCCAGCCAGCGAATCTTGCCGAAGCCGCCGATATAACGCAGCTGCTGCACCTGCAGGCGGTAGAAGCGGAAGTCGAGCTGGTCGTGATAGCCACTGGCGTCGGGGAAATAGCGGTAATAGCGGGCGGCACAGGCGGGAATGGCGGATTCATCCACCGGAAGCGCGTCGGCCAGCAGGGTCAGGCGGGCGTCCTGCTGCACGTTGCCGTCGCCCTGTTCCAGCAGGGTCAGCGCCACTTTCGGGTTGGCGTCGATATTGCAGGTGTGCTGGGCCAGACGGCTGATAAGAATGAGCGGCTGGCCGGTTTCATCCAGACAGAACGGCACCACCGAACCGAACGGATAGCCGGGATACTCCACCGAATGGGTGGACAGCACCCCGGCAAAATGGGTTTGCAGCACCTGCAGCGCCGCGCGTTCCAGAGACCCGGCAACCACTTCTTCCATTTTTGACTTCCTTCTGTAGATAGAGGCCCTGATTTAGCCGGCGGTCATGGTAGCACGACCACTCACCGCTGCCAGACCTGCCCGGCAATGAACACAATGTTCAAAAAGTGCTTGTCAGAATCCGGTCCGACCGCCACATTTGGAATCTGGCCAGCGAAGGCCTCTTCCAATAACAAGAACTGAACCAGGAAATAACATGAAGAATGCATTAGGTCACCGGGGATATTCCCGCGTGCTGGCAATCCTGCTGCTGGCCATCACGAGCGTCCTTTCCAGCGGCTGCAAATATGAAGGCAACGTCCAGGTCGACACTTCGTACGGCACCCTGCTGGGCAACCGCGATGATCAGGTCTCCCGCTTCCTCGGCATCCCGTTTGCCGCACCGCCGGTGGGCGAACTGCGCTGGGCCGATCCGCAACCGCCGGCGCCCTGGGATGGCGTGCGTGAGGCCACCTGGTTCGAACATGCCTGCAACCAGACCGTGCCACTGCTGCCGGTGCGCAGCCCCGGGCGCGAGGACTGCCTGACCCTGAACGTGTGGACGCCCAACACCCCCGGTCCGCACCCGGTGATGTTCTGGATTCACGGCGGCGCGGGCATGATCGGGTCTGCCAATGAAATCCAGTATGACGGCGCGAAACTGGCGGCCGCCCAGAACGTGGTGGTGGTCAGCGCCAATTACCGCCTGTGGGGCTGGGGTCTGCTGGCGCTGCCGGAACTGGGGTCGCGTCCGCGCATCAAGGGCAATCAGGCCATCAAGGATCTGATCGCGGCGCTGCAGTGGGTGCAGGGCGACATCCACCACTTCGGCGGCGACCCGGATAACGTCACCGTCTTCGGCGAATCCGCCGGTGCCTACAATACCTGCGCCCTGCTGGCCACGCCCAAAACCCTGGAACCGCGCCTGTTCCACAAGGCCATCCTGCAAAGCGGTGTGTGCGACACGCTGGCGATCCGCACCCGCGCGGAAGCCGAGGCCGAGGGCCTGCGCATGATCGAAAAAATGGGCTGTGCCGATGCTGCCGAGCCGCTGGATTGCGCCCGCAGCAAAACCGCTGCCTAGATCCGCGGCACCACCCCCACCAACATCATCAAGGCGCTCAACACATCATTTTCGGAGTGGCCGTTCGGCCTCACCATCGACGGCGACGTCTTTCCCGAACATCCCCTGCAACTGCTGGCGGAACTGGAACGGCCGGACACTCCGATCCTGCTGGGCACCAACAAGGATGAGGGCAGCCTGTTCACCGCGCTGATGATCCACCCACGCGCCGACCATTACGCGAACGTGCTGGCGCGGCGCTATCCCGGTGCAAGCGATGACCTGCTGCAGCTGTATCCGGCAGAGGACTATGTCAGCACCGGTGCCGCCCAGGCGCAGATCCGCAGCGACATCATCATGAACTGCCCGTCGCTGAACATGGCCCGCATCTACAGCCAGCACAATCCGGTGTGGCTGTATCACTTCACCTATGACGTGAAGAGCGTGTTCCAGCCGCTGGCGCGCACCCTGCTCGGCCGCAATTCCGCGCCGATGGGCACATTCCACGCCACGGATCTGGGTTTCGTCTTCGACACGCCCCTGCTGACGTCCGTCAATCGCGAAACCGACCGGGTGGTGAAACATTTCTTCCAGCAGGCCTGGGGCAATTTCGCCCGCACCGGCAATCCCAACGACGGCCTGCTGCCGCAGTGGGACAACTTCGATCCGGCCCGCGACAACTACCTGTCCCTGAATGAAGCATCGTCCAACGAGGATGGCTTTCGCGCCGGCTACTGCGATTACTGGCTGGACCCGGCCACGCCCTGAGCCGGCCGGCGGGGCAGCCAGTGGTCGCCCTGACCTGACCGCCCCGCCTCTGGCAATCAGGGGGCAAAACGGGAATAATCGCGACTCTTGAGTCAACCCAAGTCCCCATCATCGCAAACCAATTCAATTCCTGAATCCGAGGGAAGGCAGTTATGGATCTGAAAAACAAAGTGGTCGTCATCACCGGCGCGGGCCGTGGTCTGGGTCGCGGCATGGCGCTGGCCTTTGCCGCCAAGGGCGCCAACGTCGCCGTGGTGGACCTGAACGAAGACGACATCAACCAAACCGTTGCGCTGTGCAAAGACCAGGGCGTCCAGTCCCGCGGCTACAAGGTGAACGTGGCGAAGGAAGAAGAAGTCGTCAAACTGTTCGATGACGTGGTTGCCGATTTCGGCAGCGTGCATGGCGTGGTCAACAACGCCGGCATCACCCGCGACGGCCTGCTGGTCAAAGCCAAAGACGGTGAAATCAGCAAGATGTCCCTGCAGCAGTGGCAGGCGGTTATCGACGTGAACCTGACCGGCGTATTCCTGTGTGGCCGCGAAGCCGCCGCCCGCATGATCCAGCTGGGCGTGGAAGAAGGCGTGATCGTCAGCATCTCCTCGCTGGCCCGCCACGGCAGCTTCGGCCAGACCAACTACTCCGCCGCCAAGGCAGGTGTGGTCGCCATGACCGAAGCCTGGGCCAAGGAACTGTCCCGCTACAACATCCGCACCGGCGCCATCGCTCCGGGCACCATCAACACCGACATGATCGCCGCCATGAAACCCGAAGCGCGCGACCGCCTGGTAAGCGCGGTTCCGCTCAAGCGTCTGGGCGAGCCGAGCAATATCGCCAAGGCTGCCACTTTCATTTTCGAAAACGACTACTTTACCGGTCGTGTGGTGGAAGTGGACGGCGGTCTGCGCTGATCCATCCTGCCGGGGAAGGCTTCTGCCTTCCCCACCCCCCTGCAGCATCCCGTGCCCTAATCCGCTTCGCGAAATTTTCCCCTCTGCTCTGTGCGTGAATATTGCACCTACACTACTCTTTAATTGTGCTGTAAGGGATTAACAGCAGAGAGAGCCTCCGGACATGCTCGCCCAACTCCGACAGGTCAATTTCAAGGCTCGCGTCTGGTTTCTGACCGGGCTGGCACTGGTATTGATCCTGGTGAATGCGGTGACCGCCGCCATCATCAGCAAGGATCGCATGCTGGAGGAGAAATTCAGCAAAACCCGCGAACTGGTGGAAGTCGCCGCCGACACCGTGAAGTTCTACCACGCCCAAAGCCAGGCCGGCACGCTGACCGAAGCCGACGCCAAGACCCTGGCTCTGAACCAACTGAAACAGCTGCACTACAACACCAGCGACTATTTCTGGGTGAACGACCTGCAGCCGAAAATGCTGATGCACCCCACCAATCCCAAACTCGATGGCACCGACCTGTCCGGCTACAAGGACCCCCACGGCACATTCCTGTTCGTGGAAATGGTGAAGGTGGTGCAGCGCGACGGCGCCGGCTTCGTCCCCTATTTCTGGCCCAAACCGGGCAACGACACACCGGTGCCCAAAATCTCGTATGTAAAGGAATTCAAACCCTGGGGCTGGGTGGTGGGCAGCGGCATCTATCTGGACGATGTCGATGCGCAGTTCTTCGCGGACATAACGCGGATGGGAGGCATTCTGGCCGCTCTGGCGCTGGTGCTGCTGGTGGTGGCGGCGGCGATTGCCAACAGCATTCTGCTGCCGCTCAACCAGGTGACGGAAGCGATGAACAACATTGCGCGCGGCGAGGGCGACCTGACCCTGCGACTGGACACTGACGGCAAGGATGAAGTCAGCCGGCTGGCGCGACGCTTCAACCTGTTTGTGGAAAAACTCGGCCACACCATCCGCACACTGACCGGCGCCATCACCCAGGTCAACGAGGTGGCGGGCCAGATCGCCCGCATCAGCAGTGAGAGCCGGCAGCGCTCGCACGAGCAGCACGAAGCCAGTCGCGCCATGACCACCGCTTTCCGCGAAATGTCGCAGGCGATCGAGGACGTGGCCAACGGCACCGAGGCCGCCGCCAGCGCCGCCAATGCCGCCGACAACGCCGCCGGCGCCGGCCAGGACGTGATTCGCTCCACCATCGAAAGCACCCAGCAACTGGCGCAGGAGGTTCAGTCCGCCGGCAGCATCATCAGCGATCTGGAAAACAAGGCGGAAGCCATCGGTTCCGTGCTGGACGTGATTCGCGGCATTGCCGAGCAGACCAATCTGCTGGCCCTGAATGCCGCCATCGAAGCCGCCCGCGCCGGCGAGCAGGGCCGCGGCTTTGCCGTTGTCGCCGACGAAGTGCGCACACTGGCCAGCCGTACCCAGCAGTCCACCGAGGAAATCAACAAGATGATCTACTCGCTGCAGGAAGGCACGCACAATATGGTGGAGGCCATCACGCGCAGCCGCCAGCTGTCCGACCGCAACGTGGAATTTGCGGCACGCTCAGGTGACACCCTGAATGCCATTGCCCAGGCCGTGCAGACGATCACCGATCTCAATCACCAGATTGCCAGCGCCGCGCAGCAACAGACCCAGGTCA
This sequence comes from uncultured Moraxellaceae bacterium, assembly GCA_964491665.1. Taxonomy (GTDB): domain Bacteria; phylum Pseudomonadota; class Gammaproteobacteria; order Pseudomonadales; family Ketobacteraceae; genus Ch67. Next base: position 5,571 of record CAZBII010000130.1, on the reverse strand, counting down.
CCGCCAGCATCAACATCGGCATCGGCCAGCTGGACAACAACGTGGCCCGCAATGTCGAGGATGCCAATACCAACGCCGACTTCAGCCAGCGCATCCAGACACTGAGCGAACAACTGCAGAAACTGGCAAGCCAGTTCCGGGTGTGAAGTCACTACGGCTGGTTTAGAATCCGGCCATGACCACACCCGAACTCCAGCAACGCATCCTGCAGACCATTGCCTGCATTCCCGCCGGCAAACTCTGTACCTATGGCAAGATCGCCGAGATCGCCGGCCTGCCCCGCTATGCCCGTCTCGTCGGCAGCACGCTGAAAAATCTTCCGTCCGGCAGCAGGATTCCCTGGCATCGCGTGGTGAACAGCCAGGGCCGCATTTCCTTTCCCGAAGGCAGTGACGCCCAGCGCAAACAGGTACAGCGGCTGGAGGCGGAGGGTGTTATTCTCACCGGCGGCAAATATAATTTGCGGCATTATTTGTGGATGCCCTGAGCGCTCCACCTGACTTCATCCTGCTGTGCGGAACTCCGGCCCGACATGACGAAAACTTCCCTGCGTTCCGCCTTCGCCCAGCCCGCTGCATTCATTCTGTTTTTCTTTGGTTTTACCTCCGGCCTGCCGTTTCTGCTGGTGGGCGGCACCCTGTCCACCTGGCTAAAGGAAAGCGGCATTTCGCTGGAAAGCATCGGCCTGATCAGTTACGCCACCCTCACCTATTCGTTCAAATTTCTGTGGGCGCCGGCGGTGGACCGGATGCGTCTGCCGCTGCTGGGACACTGGCTGGGACAAAGGCGCAGCTGGCTGCTGGCGGCGCAGATCCTGCTGCTGGCCAGCCTGCTGGGCATGGCGCTGCTGACGCCGCAAAGTTTCGCACCCTTCATCGGCCTGGTTTTTCTCGCGGCGTTTGCCGGCGCCACCCAGGATGTGGTGGTGGACGCCTACCGCATCGAGATAGCACCACCGGAAACCCAGGGCGCGCTGGCGGCCACCTACACGCTGGGTTACCGGCTGGCGCTGCTGGTGTCCGGCGCCTTTGCCCTGATTCTGGCGGACCACATCAACTGGACGCTGATCTACCTGTTCATGGCGTCGCTGCTGCCGGGGCTGATGCTGGTGACCATCCTGCTGGCGAAGGAACCGCAGCATGCCACACCGCGCGCCGCGTCATTTGCGCAGGCAGTGGAAGACGGCGTGATCGGACCCTTCCGCGACTTCTTCCACCGCTACCCCGCCGCCATCAGCATCGCCCTGCTGGCCTTCATCGGTCTGTTCAAGATTTCCGACCAGATGCTGGGCGTGATGGCGCTGCCGTTCTATCTGGACAGCGGCTTTTCCAAGACGGAAATCGGCGCGGTGAGCAAGATTTTCGGAGTGTGGATCGGCATTGGCGGCGCCTTTCTCGGCGGCATCAGCGTAGTGAAGATCGGCATTGAACGCTCGCTGCTGATCGGCGTCCTGACCGGCGGCGTGAGCAACCTGCTGTATCTGCTGCTGTCGCTGTATCCGGGCAATCTGACCATCTTCACGCTGGTGATCAGCGGCGAGAATCTCGCGGGCGGCTTTCTGGGTGCAGCGGCAGTCGCGTGGCTGTCGGCGCTGGTGAGCCAGCGTTACACAGCCACCCAGTACGCGCTGTTCAGTTCGCTGGTGACGCTGCCGGGCAAGCTGATCGGCGGTCTGTCGGGCTTCATGGTGTCCGCCATGAGTTATACGGGGTTTTTCGTGTTTTCCACCCTGGCGGTGATTCCCGCGCTGGCGCTGTATTTCTGGTTGCGCCCCCGGCTGGCAGAACACAAAAATGCCAGCACGGACACAGACAGTTTACTGCCGGATCGGCGATAATCCGCCCAGCGCCGTTAGACAGAGCCGCCGTGCTCGGCCACACTTAAAAACAATAATCAGGCCCACAACAAGAATCTGACTATGCCCAATGCCGATTTGCCCATCATGATCGTGGATGACGCGAAGTTTTCCGGCGCCGTGATCGGCCGTACCCTGAAGTCCGCTGGCTACACCGACGTGCGCACCGCCAGCAGCGCGCAGCAGGCCCTGCTGATGCTGGAAAGCCGTCCGGTGAGCGTGCTGATTGCCGACTGGCTGATGCCGGAAATGGACGGGCTGGAGCTGGCAAGCCGCGTGCGCACACTGGACGAAGCCACCAATCATTTCACCTACATCATGCTGCTCACCGCGCGGGAAGGCGATCAGGCGCTGATGCAGGCATTCGACCAGGGTGTCGATGACTTCATCAACAAGTCCGCCATGAACCAGCAGCTGCTGCCGCGCATTTACGCCGCCGACCGTCTGGCGGGTTTGCAGAACCGTCTGCTGAAGGAAAACCAGCTGCTGGTGGAATCGAACCAGCGCCTGAAAAAGAATTCCCTGGTGGATCCGCTCACCGGCCTGGGCAACCAGCAGTTCGCACTGGAGCGGCTGCAGGCCACCATCCAGCATGCCCAGTCCCGTGGCGGCGCCGCCTGCCTGATGATCATCAACATCGACAACTTCAACACGCTGATGCAGCAGCACGGCAAGATCATCCTGCGCGAGATCGTGGTGGGTATTTCCCGCCGCCTGCGCCAGCTGGTGCGGCCACTGGATGTGGTGGCACGGCTGTCGAACGAGGAATTCGCCGTCATCACCCACCAGCCGGACATCGGCCAGGCCAACGCGGTGACCTACCGCCGCGTGTATGAAGCACTGAACGTCAAGGCCCTGAAAACCTCCAAGGGATTCGTGCAGCTGAAAGCCGCCATGTGCATGTCGGCGGCGGACACGGAAACCGGTTTTCCCGCGCCGGACAAGATGCTCGGCATCACCAAGCAGCAGATCGACCAGGCGCGTACCATCGGCCGGTTGATGGTGATAAAGTGGCGCAGCGTGAAGAAGCCGGAAAGCGACACACCGCCGGCGCCCATCGAATAACCCCCGCACGGAACTGCCATGCCCCATGCTGACTGGCACATTCTGGGGCCTGGCGCCATCGGCTCCCTGTTCGCCTGGCATCTGGCCGACGCCGGATTCAGCGTGCGCCTGCTGACCCGCCACGCCGGCGAAAGCGCCCGCCTGATCACGCTGGAAGACCACACCACACCGGATCACTCCACCAGCACCCGCGCCTTCCATGTGGATCACGGCGATACCCCCATCCGCCATCTGCTGGTGACCGTAAAAGCCCATCAGACCGTAGCCGCACTGGACGCCATCGCCCACCGCATCGACGCCGGCACCCTGATCCTGTTCCTGCAGAACGGCATGGGCACCTGGGAACTGGCCCGGCAACGTTTTCCCCTGACCCGCTGGCTGGTGGGCACCATCACCGAAGGCGCCTGGCGCGCCGCCGATCACCACATCATTCATGCCGGCCGTGGCGAGACCTGGATCGGCGCGCTGAACCGGGACTGGTCCCGCGACGCGGAACAACTTGCCCGCCGGCTGCAGACCACCCTGTTCCATCCCGGCTGCGACCCGCTGGTCCTGCACCGGCTGTGGCGCAAGCTGGCCATCAACTGCGCCATCAATCCGCTGACCGTGCTGTACGACTGCCGCAACGGCGAACTGCTGCACAAGCCGGCAGCGCTGGAACAGATGGAACGGATCTGTGCGGAAGTGGAAGGGGTGATGAGTGCGGCTCTGGGCGGCGCTGGCGTGGAACCGCTGCTGCCGCTGGTGCAATCGGTGGCGGAAAAGACCGGCGCCAACCAGTCCTCGATGCTGCAGGACTACCGGCGGGGGCAACCCACCGAGATCGAGTTCATTACGGGCTATGTGGTAACGGAAGGCCGGCGACTGGGCATTGCCACGCCGGAAAACCAGGCCGTGCTGGAGGCAATCCGGACGCTGGCGCCCCGCTGAGCGACATCAGACCGCGCTGAGCCGCCGGGAATCAGGCCCGCCCACACGTGCACTGCTGCTGACATCCATCTCGGAATAGCGGTTCAGCGCATCGAGCGCCATCTGTTGGCACAAAAGTTCCAGATCTTCATTACCCGACCCGGCCACCAGGATATACACAAAGTTGGCCGTCGCCTCCAGCTGCCCCAGCACGTAGCATTCGTGCTCGCTGCCGCGGTGCGTCAGGGCGGTTCTGGACGCCGCATTCAACAACTCACGGAGCATTTCGGTATTGACCAGCAGAGTACCCATAACCAACCTCTTTCATGAACAGTCGAGTCAGGGGCCAAACAGCTTTTATGTCAGCTTGACCCTCTGAAAGCTTAGTCGTAAATTGCCGGGCCATTCTGTGACTTTTGCTACAAAAGCCCTGGTCCTTTGGTTGTTTTTTGACCAACAACCTGACCCGCATCAGCACCCCCAGTCAGACAGGAGAATTCCCCCCATGGGCCACCGCCTTTCCAAGATCTATACCCGTACTGGTGACAAGGGCACTACCGGGCTGGGCGACGGCACCCGTGTCGACAAGGACAGCCTGCGGGTGGAAGCCTACGGCACCACCGACGAACTCAATTCCTGCATCGGCATGATCCTGTCCGAAGCCAGCGTTCCCGACGACCTGCGTCACTGGCTGCTGGAAATCCAGCACGACCTGTTCGACCTGGGCGGTGAACTCTGCATCCCCGGCCACACCGTTCTGAATGCCAGCTTCATCGACCGGCTGGAACAGCAGATCGACACCATGAACGAACAGCTGCCGCCGCTGAAGGAATTCATCCTGCCCGGCGGCAACCGCGCCGCCACCACCTGCCATCTGGCCCGCACCATCTGCCGCCGCGCCGAACGCCGGGTGCTGAGTCTGGCGAAGAACGAAGCCATCAACGACTGGGGCCTGAAATACCTGAACCGGCTGTCGGACCTGCTGTTCGTGGCCGCGCGGATTCTGGCCCGCACCGACAACGGCCAGGAAGTGCTGTGGAATCGCCAGCGGTTCCAGCAACCGTGAACGAATCCGCTTATCGGGCCATCGCCGGCACGGATCTGATTCTGGGTGGCGCCCGCTCCGGCAAGAGCGCACTGGCGGAACGGCGGGCACAGGCCAGCGGCAAACCCGTCATTTACATCGCCACCGCCGAATCCCGCGACGGCGAAATGCAGAATCGCATCGCCCATCATCGCCGGCAGCGCCCCGCCCACTGGCATACGGTGGAAGAGCCGCTGCGACTGGCGGCCGCCCTGCGCGCCCATGCGTCGCCCGGCCACCTGATTCTGGTGGACTGCCTGACCCTGTGGCTGACCAACCTGCTCTGCCACGACGACCCCCTGCTGCTGGAGCAGGAAACCCAGGCGCTGCTGGCGTATCTCGACGAGTCCGGCGCCGACCTGATTCTGGTGAGCAACGAAACCGGCCTGGGCGTGGTGCCCATGGGCGAACTGACAAGACGCTTCGTGGACGAGGCCGGCTGGCTGCATCAGGCCGTGGCCGCCCGCTCCCGCCGCGTCACTTTCGTGGTGGCCGGCCTGCCCCACATTCTCAAACAGACGGATTGACGACATGAACGAACCAACCCCGCACGACTGGTGGCTGCACCCGGCCCGCCCGCTGGACCATCTTGCAGAGCAGCAGGCCCGCGAGCGTCAGAACCAGCTGACCAAGCCCCCCGGCTCGCTGGGCCGGCTGG
>CAZBII010000129.1:0-13472 GCA_964491665.1 uncultured Moraxellaceae bacterium | reverse complement strand
CTCGCTGCCCGCAGTGTGGCCCAGCGCATTGCCGACGAACTGAAATCGCCGCTGGGACAGGTGGCCGGTTTCAAGGTGCGTTTTCAGGATCAGCTGGGCGAAAACAGCCTGATCAAGCTGATGACCGACGGCATCCTGCTGGCGGAAATTCCCAACGACCGTTTCCTCAACGGCTACGACGCCATCATCATCGACGAGGCGCACGAACGCAGCCTCAACATCGACTTCCTGCTGGGTTATCTCAAACAGATTCTGTCTAAGCGCCCGGATCTGAAAGTCATCATCACCTCCGCGACCATTGACCACTGGCGTTTCTCGCGCCATTTCAACGATGCGCCAGTGATTGAAGTATCGGGCCGCACCTTTCCGGTGGAAGTGCTGTACCGGCCGCTGCAGACCGATGACAGCAATGACGACGAACAGGTGCAGGACGACGAAGGCCAGCTGGAAACCGGCGTGCTGCGCGCAGTGGAAGAAATCGTGCAGCTGGAGCGTGCGCATCCCAATCCGCGCCGGCCCGGCGACATTCTGGTGTTTCTCTCCGGCGAGCGGGAAATCCGTCAGGTGGCAGAGCGTCTGCGCCGGAACGGGCCGAAGCACACCGAAATCCTGCCGCTGTATTCGCGCCTCAGCAACAGCGAGCAGAACCGCATTTTCCAGACCCACACCGGCCGCCGCATCGTGCTGTCCACCAACGTGGCGGAAACCTCGATCACCGTGCCGAATATCGGTTATGTGATTGACACCGGTCTGGCGCGCATCAGCCGCTACAGTTATCGCACGAAAGTGCAGCGTCTGCCGATCGAGCCGGTGTCGAAGGCCAGCGCCAACCAGCGCATGGGACGCTGCGGTCGCGTCGCCGAAGGTATCTGCATTCGTCTGTATGACGAAACCGATTATCTCAACCGCCCGGAATTTACCGAGCCGGAAATCCTGCGCACCAATCTGGCGTCCGTCATCCTGCAGATGCAGGGATTGAAGCTGGGCGAAGTTGCGCGCTTCCCCTTTATCGATCCGCCCGATTCCCGTCTGGTGAATGACGGCTACCGTCTGCTGGAAGAACTCAATGCGGCGGACCGCAAGCGCCAGATTCTACCGCTTGGTTACGAACTGGTGAAACTGCCGGTGGACCCGCGCATCGGCCGCATGATCATTGCGGCGAAACAATATCACTGCCTGCGGGAAATGCTGGTGATCGCCAGCGGCATGAGTGTGCAGGAGCCCTGGCAGCGCCCGCACGACCGGCAGGGCGCTGCGGACGAATCGCTGCGCAGATTCCAGGGCGAGGATTCCGACTTCCTCACTTATGTGAACATCTGGAACGAAAGCGAAAAGCAGAAAGAGGAGCTCAGCAACAACCGCTACCGGCGCTGGCTGCTGGAACGTTTTCTAAGTTACCTGCGCATGCGCGAGTGGCAGGACGTGTACCGCCAGCTGAAACAGGCCTGTCACGAACTGGGCTGGCAGGAAAACAGCGAGCCGGCCCGTTACGAGGAAATCCACAAGGCGATTCTCTCCGGATTTCTCAGTCACGTCGCGATGAAGGATGAACAGAAGGGCTACACCGCCGCGCGCAATCGCACCGTGCAGATCTTTCCCGGCTCCACCTGCAATCAGCGCAAGCCGAAATGGATCGTGGCAGCAGAGATTGTCGAAACGCAGAAGGTTTATGCGCGCACCGTGGCCCGCATCGAACCGCAATGGTTGGAGGAAGTCGGCGCCGACCAATTGAAAAAAACCTGGTTCGAGCCGCACTGGGAGAAGAAGCCCGCCTGTGTGATGGCGCAGGAGCAGAGCAGCCTGTTCGGCCTGATCGTCAATCCGCGCAAGAACGTCAATTACAGCAACATCGATCCGGTGCGTTGCCGCGAGCTGTTCATCCAGCATGCGCTGGTGCTGGGTGAATATGAAACCCGCGCGCCGTATTTTCGCCACAACCGCGAACTGATCGAATCGCTGGAATATCTGGAAAGCAAATCCCGCCGCCGCGACATCCTGGTGGACGATCTCACCCTGTTCGCACTGTTTGACGCCATCATTCCCGCTGACGTGGTGAACGGCTCCAGCTTCGAACACTGGCGCAAAAAAGCCGAACAAAAAAATCCGCAGGTGCTGTTCCTGCAGCGCGAGCAGTTGATGCAGGCGGCCGCTGACAATGTGTCTGAGCATAGCTTTCCCGATCAGGTGGAACTGGAAGGCGGCAAAATCGAAATCGACTACCAGTTCGAGCCGGGTAAAACACAGGACGGCCTCAATATCGTGGTGCCGCTCACCCTGATCAATCAGGTGAACGAAGAGCAGCTGGAATGGCTGGTGCCGGGGCTGGAAAAGGAAAAATGTATTGCGCTGATCAAGAGCCTGCCGAAGCTGCTGCGCAAGAATTTTGTGCCCGCGCCGGATTTCGCCGACGCCTTTCAGAAGACAGATCCTGACCGCAACCAGTCTCTGAAAAACCAGCTCACGGAATTTCTCAAGCGGCAAAAGCGGGTGGATCTGAAACCCGAGCACTTCGACGAGGCCTCACTGCCGCTGTATCTGCTCGCCAACCTGAAAGTGCTGGATGACAAGGGCAAAACCATCGCCGAAGGTCGTGACATCCGCTTGATCAAGCAGTCGTTGCAGGGCGAGTTCAAGGCGTCGCTGAAATCGCTCACCGCCGGCGAACTCAACCAGCAGCGTTTCGATCACTGGGCTTTCGACACGATTCCGCAGGTGTATGAATCCCGCCAGGGCAACGCGCTGATCAAGGCGTTTCCCGCGCTGGTGGATGAAGGCGAGGGCGTGCGCCTGCAGCTGTTTGACACCGCTTATGCTGCGCAGGTGGCGATGCAGAAAGGTCTGCTGCGCCTGTTCCTGCTGGCGCTGCCGCAGCAGATCCGCTATCTGAAAAAGGAACATCAGCTGCCGGAAAAAATTGCCATTCGTTATGCACCGTTCGGCGATCGCAAGGATCTGGTGGACGGATTGGTGGAAAGCGCATTCCAGCTCGCCTTTAACGCCAACCAGCCGCTGGTGTGGAGCAAGGCAGAGTTTGACGAGCGCCTGCATCAGGGCCGGACGCGACTGGTGCAGGCGACGCAGCAGATCCAGAAACTGATCACCGACATCCTGCAGCGCCATCACGACATTCTGTCGCTGGCAAACAACGAAAAATCACCGGCGCGCGCCGATGCCGTCGCGGATGTGCGCGGTCAGCTGCAGGAACTGTTCCCGCCGCACTGGATGCGTGTCATTCCATTCCAGCAGTTGCAGGAATATCCGCGCTATCTCGACGCAATTCTGTTGCGGCTCAGACGCTTGCAGGGGAATGTTGAACGCGATCGTCAGCACATCGCGGAACTGCGTCAGCTGTGGCAGCAATACACCCAGCGCAAGGCCAAACACGACAGGGAAGGCGTGCTGGATGAAGCGCTGCAACAGTGGCGCTGGGCGCTGGAAGAATATCGCATCTCCGTATTTGCCCAGGGTATGAAGACGGCTTATCCTGTTTCTGTACAACGCTTGCAAAAACTCTGGCAAAACGTCGCTGCCTGAACGCAGCGCCACGCAGGAGCAAGTCGCATGCCGGTAAGCCGGATTGAGCAATCGCTCATGGTTGCGCTGCCCGCAGGGGATCAGCTGCATATTCGCCGTCTGGCGGACAATCCGGACGGCCCGCCAGTGCTTTTGCTGCACGGCTTGCTGGAAGATGGCAGCCTGTTCTATCCCGCGCCTGATCAAGGGCTTGCCCACTATCTCGCCCGCCACGGCTTCGACGTTTATGTCCCGGATTTTCGTGGCAAGGGCCGCAGCTGGCCGCCGGTCGCGCGGCTGGCGAGCTACCGTGTGAACCATGCTGTTACCCAGGACCTGCCCGCCATTCTCGAATCCATCCAGGGTGTGCGTGGCCGCCTGCCGGTGTACTGGTTCGCCCATGCCTGGGGTGGGGTGCTGGCCAGCAGCTTTCTCGCCCGCTATCCCGGCTACCGCGCCTCCATCAATGGCCTTATCTACTTTGGCACCCATCGGGTGGCGGCGCATACCACCCTGCAGCGTCCCGTCTGGCTCGACGGATTCACCGGCTGGCTGCGGGTTGCGCTGGCCCGACTCTGGTGGTTCATTCCCGGTCGCCTGCGCCGTCGGGGAGGCAGCAACGAATATCTCGGCATCCAGCTGGACAGCTTCAACTGGCTGCAGGGCAGTCCCTGGATCGATCCTTCCGACCAGTTCGACTACGGTAAAGCCCTGAGTCAGGGTCTCAGCTATCCTCCGGCACTGTATTTCGCTTCCCGTCGCGACCTGGGTTACTGCAATCCCAAAGCAGTGAAGGCGTTCATGACCGAAGTCGGCTTCCACAACGGACGGCTGGTGATCCTCGGGCGCAAGGAGGGCAACCTACACAATTATTCACATATTGGGATGCTGACCCACCCCGATGCCGCGCGAGATCATTTTCCTTTCATGTTAAACTGGATGCAGGAAATCAGCCGCCTGCGTCACGAAGCCGAATTCGGTGACGATCCTCAGGCCAGTGACAGTAACCGTTCGGCAGCACGCGGTAACTGATACATTCGCATCATTCGTTCATTCCTGTTTGCACAGGCTCCTCGATAAGAAGAAGGCCGGAGGTCGAAGTGACTCAACTGAAAAATTCCCGCCGTGTCGTGATCAGCGGCACCGGGCTGTATACCCCCCAGCAAACCATCAGCAATGCCGAACTCGTCCAATCCTTCAACGCCTACGTTGATAACTTCAATGCGGAAAACCGCGCCGAAATTGAAGCAGGCACGCTGGAAGCATTGAGCCATTCCAGCGAGGAATTCATCGTCAAGGCTTCCGGTATTGAAAGCCGTTACGTGATTGACAAGAGCGGTGTGCTCGATCCGGCCCGTCTGTGCCCGCGCATTCCCGAGCGTTCTGACGAAGAACCCTCGGTCCAGTGTGAAATCGCGGTGGCTGCCGTGCGTGAAGCACTGGCCCAGGCGCGCAAGACACCCGATGAAGTGGACGCCGTGATCGTGGCCTGTTCCAACATGCAGCGCGCTTATCCCGCCATGGCGATAGAAGTGCAGGCGGCGCTGGGTATGAAAGGTTTTGGCTTCGACATGAACGTGGCCTGTTCCTCTGCCACCTTCGGATTGCAGACCGCAAAGGATGCCGTTTTGTCCGGCTCGGCCCGCTGTGTGGTGGTGGTGAATCCGGAAATCTGCTCGGCGCATCTGGCATGGCAGGATCGCGATTGCCATTTCATTTTCGGAGACGTGTGTACGGCGCTGGTCGTGGAAAGCGTTGAAACCTGCAAGAACCCGGACGCCTGGGAAATGCTTGGCAGCCGCCTGCAAACCCAGTTCTCCAATAATATCCGCAACAACTTCGGATTTCTGAACCGTTGCGATGAAAGCGGCATCGGGGCCCGCGACAAACTGTTCCGCCAGAACGGTCGCAAGGTGTTCAAGGAAGTGGTGCCCATGGTGGCGGAGATGATTTCCAGCCACCTGTCGGACGAGAATATCGAGATTCCGGCACTGAAACGCATGTGGCTGCACCAGGCCAATCTGGGCATGAACCAGCTGATCTCGAAAAAGGTGCTGGGTCGTGATCCGGCAGCGGAAGAAGCACCCGTCATCCTCAACGAGTACGCCAACACCAGTTCCGCCGGCTCCATTATCGCCTTCCACAAACACCGTCAGGATCTGGCGTCTGGCAGCATCGGCGTCATCTGTTCCTTTGGCGCCGGCTATTCCGCTGGCAGCGTGATCGTCAAACGCCTGTAGTTCGAAACCATACGTCTGCAGTGCACGTTCAGCAGCACAGAGGGATCCCCCCGATCCCTCTGCTCGCCACATTGATCTGTCCTATAATTTCCTGCTACTTTCCCAGCAGTAAATAAGCCAGCACTGCATTGATGCAGACGTCTTAATCAAACCTGTCACAAATGGTCTTACCGCTGTAGCGACGCTGTTGTCTTGATGTCGTTATTGTTTCACGGACACTGATGTCCGCTTTTACTTCAACCGGAACCGAGGAGAAACACCCATGGCAAAATTCAATTCACTCAAGCCCGTTGCGGCTGGTCTGGGTCTGGTCGTTGCTGCGTCTGCAATGAGCCTGACTGCCAACGCTGCACAGAACCCGTTTGCAACCCAGGATTTGCCGGCTGGTTACCAGTTGGCAGCGGATGAAAAAATGGGCGAAGGCAATTGCGGTGGCAAAATGGCGGAAGAGGGCAAGTGTGGTGGTGAAAAGTCCAAGGCCGCCGAAGAACTCAAATGCGGTGAAGGCAAGTGTGGCAGTGAAGATGCCCGTGCCAAGGCTGAAAAAGAAGGCAAATGCGGCGAAGGCAAGTGCGGTGGTGAAAAAGCCAAGGCCGAAGGCAAGTGTGGTAAATAAGGCCCGGCTGTTCCTGCAATGAACCAACACGCGACTCTCGCCATTCAGGGCGCAGGTCTGGGTTTGCGGCGGGCCTTCATCGGCCCGCTTTGCGAGCGGTACGCTTCTGTCGTCCAGTCAGGTCAGGGTTCCAGCAGCGCCGGATCTGGTTCAGCCGATTTGCTCCCCGTCGATTTCATGGAAGCCGCGCCGGAAAACTGGATCAAGGTGGGCGGACGTTTCGGCAAGCAGTTTCGCGCACTGACAGAGGCCCATCCCTTCGTCCTGCACGGACTGTCACTTTCACTCGGCAGCCCGGCGCCACTGGATCTGGATCTGGTACGCAACATCAGGCAGCTGATGCGCCAGTACCGGATTCACACCTACACCGAACATCTCAGTTATTGCAGCGATCACGGTCATCTGTATGACCTGATGCCGATTCCCTTTACCGAAGAAGCCGTGCATTACGTGGCGGCGCGCATTCGCCAGGTGCAGGATATTCTGGAATGTCGCATCGGTATCGAGAACGTCTCCTACTATGCCGCGCCCGGCCAGCAGATGAGTGAGATCGATTTTCTAAACGCTGTCCTCACGGAAGCTGATTGCGATCTGCTGCTGGACGTGAACAACATCTACGTCAATAGCATCAATCATCGCTATGACGCGCAGGATTTTCTGCGCCAGATTCCTGGTCAGCGCATCGTTTATATCCATGTGGCCGGTCACTACAACGAAGCAGACGACCTCATCGTGGATACGCACGGCGCACCCGTGATCGATCCGGTGTGGCAGCTGCTGGACCAGACTTACAGGCGGTTCGGCGTGAAGCCAACCCTGCTGGAACGCGATTTCAACATCCCCTCCCTGGACGATCTGCTGGCGGAAGTCACGACCATTCGCGCCCTGCAGCAGCGATATGCACAGCCGATGCAACAGCAGAAGCAGGGCACAGCATGAGTGATTCTGCGCACAAGTCAGGGCAGGATTTCCAGCAACTGCAAAAGCAGTTCGCCGCCCACCTGCGGGATCCGCAACGCAATCCTGCTCCTGCCGGCATCGAAGAGCGCCGTCTGGCCATTTACCGCGACCTGTTCTACAACAACATCAACAGTTTTCTGGGCAATGGTTTTCCGGTTTTGCGCAGTCTGTTCAATGATCAAAACTGGCATGCACTGGTGCGGGATTTTTTCTCACGTCACGCCAGCCAGACACCGTACTTTCTGGAAATCGCGCGCGAATTTCTGCATTACCTGCAACATGAACGCACGGCACAGCCGCAGGATCTGCCGTTCATGCTGGAGCTGGCGCATTACGAGTGGCTGGAACTGGCTGTGGATGTAGACCCGGACGAAATCGATCCTGCCGGCTGCGATCCACGGGGTGATCTGCTGGATGGCCGGCCGGCGCTGTCACCACTGGCGCATGTGGCCGCCTACTCTTATCCCGTACATCGCATCTGTCGCGATTTCCAGCCGCTGCAACCGGAAGCCCAGCCGGTCTGGCTGATTGTGTACCGCAATGCAGAAGACCGCGTGCGCTTCATGGAAATCAGTGCCGCCACCGCCCGTTTGCTGGAACTGCTGCAGGACTCATCGCTGCGCGGTCAGGACGCGATTCTGCAGCTGCAGGCGGAACTGCCCGGCGTGCCGGCAGATGTGGTCCGTAAAGGCGCGTTGCAGGCGCTCCAGCACCTGTGGGAAAGCGGTGTCATTTTGGGGACCAGCATCACGGAACGCCCTGCCGCCGTTTTGTAATGTCCAGTCCAAAACGCTAGAATTTGCGCCGATCGTTCCAGTGCCCCTGAAAAGATGGAAATCCCAAACCATGAAACCGCTGTTGATCCGGATTTTGTTCGCCAGTATGGCCGCATTTGCTGCGCTGCCTGTCCATGCCAGCCAGGACCGTGATCCGTGGGAAGGCTTCAATCGCACCGTTTTTGTATTCAATGACACTCTCGATCGCTATCTGCTGCGCCCGGTGGCCGTCGGTTACGACACCGTGATGCCATCCCCGCTGCAATCCGGCGTCAGCAATTTCTTCGACAATCTGCGGGAAATCCGCACCATCACCAACGACCTGTTCCAGGCCAAGTTCGCGCAGGCAGGGCTCGACAGCACCCGCTTTCTGGTGAATAGCACCGTGGGCATGGCCGGTTTCATCGACATTGGCTCGCGCATCGGTCTGGACCAGCATGACGAGGATTTCGGCCAGACCCTGGGTTATTGGGGAGTGGCCTCCGGACCTTACCTGATGCTGCCTTTGCTGGGACCCAGCACGGTGCGTGACACCGCCGGCAAGGTGCCCGATTACTACCTCTACAGTCCCTATGAAGAAGTGGATTCCGAGGGCGACCGCTACGCCCTGTATGCCCTGGATGTCGTCGACACCCGTGCCCGGCTGCTGGAGGCCGAAAAGCTGGTGGCGGCGGACCGCTACACCTTTTTCCGCGAGGCCTACCTGCAACGTCGCGACTATCTGGTGAAGGATGGCGTGATGGATGACGAGTTCCTGGAAGAGGACGAGTTGTTCGAGGACGAGTGATCCGGCCTGTAAAATCAGTGCCCTGAGACAATCATTCCCGCTTGTTTCGCGTGGCCAATTTCCTGGAGTATACTCGGCTGGTGCCGGGTGCCCCCCATCGGCGCCCGACTCAAACCACCAATAACAACAAGCAAGGGAATGGGCATGAAGCGTTTTTCAGGCGCGGTCGCCGCGACCGCATTCGTACTGACCGCCACCACAGGCTTTGCCATCACCCCGGACATTCTGAATCGGGGCTGGAAACCTTCCATTGAGATCGCCGGCTCCGGCGACACTTCCACCGCAGTCACCAACATGCGGGCCATGGCCGACCTGCAGCGGGTTGTCCTGCAGCACACCGAATTCCACCAGCAAACCCAGCAGTTCGTCGACGATCTGTGGGCGTCGCTGGAATCCTTCAATCTCGACCGCTACTACAACCTGTTGCCGGAAACCGATGGTGAGTGGCGCCAGCTGAAAGTGTATGGCGCCCGCAATGGCACGCTGTACCGGGTGGGGCCTGAGGCGGACAAGGTGGGTATTGACGCCAGCGGCCAGGCGCGTGCCATGGGCGACATGTTCGCGCTGGTCCGTGCCAAGCGGCTGCCAGCCGGAAACGAGACCCACTATCTGCTGCAGAATTCACTGGAGCTGGGCGTGGGGCAGGTGGCCTGGCCGTCCGTGCAGCAGGCCACCGCCGAGACTTTCCGTATCGTGGTGGATGGTTCGCCCGACTTCTCTAAACCGGCCGCCAGCAGTTCAGCGCAGGTGTATCGCGACAAGGTCATTCAGATGAATTCTGCTCTGGGTGCCGAGGACATCAATGTCATCGCACCGTTATGGGCATCCTTTCCTGCCATGTGGGATCTGCTGGCACAGTTGGGGCGGGTCGAAGACGTGGTCTACCACGACACGAGCCAGGGCTATCGCCGCATGACTGCGTCCTTTGTTCTCGATCCGGAGAAAATGCGGCAGAACTATCCGGCGCTGGCCGGGCATGTTGTCAATATGGACCGGCTGTTTTCCGGGACGCTGCGTCTGAGTGACAAGCGGGGTGATCTGCTGACCGCTGAACTCGACAGCAAGAGTCTGCGCGGACAGTTCCAGACCTTCATTGCCAACGGCCGGGTTGTGCCGGTGATCGGTGGACGCGTTGCGCTGGATGCGCCGCCGATTCCTGGCGGTCAGCCGTGGGAACTGACGGCGCACATGGATGGCACCATGTCGATCCTGGGTGTGGTGACCAACATCCAGAACATGAAGGCGCGCATCCAGTACCTGTCACAGCCGGATGGCGCCAAGCTGGTGGCGCAGGTGACGGATGTGCCGGACGTGAGTGTGAAAGGTGACGCGCTCGGTGTGATGCCAACGTCGATGATCAATGTTGTGCTGCCGAAAGATCTGAACCAGATCATCACGGACTTCATCGCGGTGGCCTGTCGCGGCAATGAAGGCAAGGGCATTCTGGTGGGCGGGCAGTTCCAGCAGGCGGCCAATGGAGAAAGCGCAAAGCTGATTGTGAAATCGGCGTTCGAAGGCCTCGACAATTTCTTCGTGCGCATCGGCATGGGAATCGTCAGCGATCGCGTGATTCCCGATCCGAAAGTTTCACTGGAATTGCGCAAGCTGGTGTTCGATACACAGGAAGCCTTTGCGCACGATCTCGACAGCTTTGTGCAGACCGCGTCACTCTGATGCAGTCATTGCTGCAGTCATAAAAAAAGGCCCTCAACGGGCCTTTTTCTTTTGCGGTTTTGGCGAACTCAATTGCAGATCTGGCGGATCACCACGCCAAGCCGGAACATGTGCAAATCAGGCTGTGGAATGACCCGCACCACTTCGACTATGGCTTCCAGCGGCGCAAAATCCGGACCTTCCGAAGGAATGGTGACACGAATCCGGTCGCCCATTTCCAGCTTCTTTTGCGTTTCCAGCAGCATGCCGGCTCCGCTCAGGTTACGACAGCGACCTTCATAGCGTTCCTTGCCGTCGGATTTGGTGAAGGTCACCATGGTGTCGACCTTCATGCGAATGAAATTGCGTTTTTCGTCGTAGCTGCGCTCTGACAAGATCATGCGTCCTCTCTGATGGGCACTGCCTTATTATTGTCGACATTATTCGGGTAGAACCAGCGTCACGCAGGTTTCGATTGAGTATATCAAAGGTCTGGAATATGGCCATGATTTTGCCCAACTTAGTTTCGATCCCCCGGACCCGCTGGCAACGCCTGCATGCATGGCCGGATTGGCTGGTTGCAAAAGCACAGGGCGAGGAGTAATTTTGGCCTTTGCCTGATTGCACGACGGTTCTGTTTTGCAGCCTGTTGCAACGTGAATTCACTGTCAGAAGGATACCTCTCGGCATCATGAAGCCGATGCATCACAACAAGCAGGATGGGATCGTACTCATCATTGATCAGGAGCCAGAGCTGCGCGCATCGATGGCGGGGTGGCTGAGTCGCGAAGGCTTCCAGATTCATCTTGAGTCCGGCGGCACGCAGGGGGTGGAGTACTGGCGCCTGCAGCAACCCTCCGTGGTCATCTGTGACCTGGGTGTGACCGGTACTGATGGTCTGTCCATTCTCCGTGAAATCACATCCTCCGAATCTGAAACGCAGATCATCATGCTGTCCCGTGTTGGCGATACCGAGGGCATGATTGCGGCACTGCGCCTGGGCGCGGCGGACTGTCTGGCGAAACCTCTTAACGATCGCGCTGTTCTGGTGCATGCCGTCAATCGAGCCTATGAAGAGCATCATCTGATTCGCCAGAACCGGCTCTACCGGGAAGCGCTGGAAACCAAGAACCGGGAACTGAACGAGAGCCTGCGTCTGCTGAAGGAAGACCAGGAAGCGGGCAGGGCGGTGCAGCTCAAGATGCTGCCGGCACCGGCGCGGGATTACGGCAACGTCCATATCGAATACCGCATCATTCCCTCGCTCTATCTGAGCGGCGACTTTGTCGATTATTTCAGTATCGGGCCGCAACAGATCGGTTTTTATCTGGCGGACGTCTCCGGGCATGGCGCTTCCTCCGCATTTATTACGGTGTTGCTGAAAACCATGGCCAACCGGGTCAAGCAGCGCTACCGGGATTCCGCCAATCCGCGTCAGCTTTTGCCCGCCGACATTCTCTGCCGGGCCAACGAGGAACTGATTCCGCTGGGTCTGGGCAAGCATCTGGCCATTTTCTGCGGCCTGATCGACCTGGATGCCCGCCAGATCGTGTATTGCAGCGCAGCCCACTTTCCGCCGCCGCTGCTGGTCACAAAGGGCCAGACCATCGCGCTGGAAGGCAAGGGGCTGCCGGTTGGGCTGTTTGACGATGTTCTCTATGAAAATCAGACAGTTGATATTGGTGAGAGCTTCGAGCTGGTGATGTTTTCAGACGGGATTCTGGAGGTCATGCCGCAGAAGTCGGTGGCAGAAAAAGAAGCCTTTCTTATGGAAATGGTGGGGAAAGGGATTCATAATATCCCGCACCTTCTGGATCATCTGGATTTGCGCCGCCATCAGGCGGTTCCCGATGACATCGCCATCATGACAGTATCTTGCAAGGGCAGTTAAGTACCAACATGGCTGAATCCAATTGCGGTAAAGCGCTGTATGCGGTCCATCAGGGCACTTATGTCGTCAAGCTGGTGGGTGAAATCCGGGTTCCTATCTGTGCCACTCTGGATGGTTTCATCGAAAACCTGTTCCATGATACACATCTGAATTCTGTGGTAATCGATCTGAGTGAAACCAGCGTCATTGATTCCACGGCGTTGGGACTGATGGCCAAGATTGCCATCCAGATGCGAAAACGTTTCAACCAGAAGCCGCTGATCATCAGCACCCGCCCCGATGTCTCCCGCGTTCTCAGTTCCATGGGTTTCGAAAAAGTCTTCAATATCGTGCACGAAGCCCCCGTCAAGAATCCCCCCATGTCGGAAATGCCCAATATCCCCTGCACCCAGGGCAGCGCCTGCGACAAGGTGCTGGAAGCGCACCGCATTCTGATGGAAATGAACGAGAAGAACCGGGAAACGTTCAAGGATGTGGTGGCGGCACTGGAATGCGACCAGGTGGAGCGCACCCAGGATGCGCCCCCCGTGCAGGATTCCAAGCGACACCTGATGTAATTTCCGCAATGCCCCGCCGATCCAGTTCCCATCCGGCTCATCCCTGAGCCACTTCAGTTCCCGTCAGATCCGCTTTTTCAGCATCTCTTCCAGCAGTACCTGATCCTTCGCGAAATTGCGGATGCCTTCGGCCAGTTTTTCGGTGGCCATGGCGTCCTCGTTCAGCATCCAGCGGAAGGTTTTTTCGTCCAGGCTGATGCGGGCGTCGCTGCACTGAACGGTGTCCGGAGACAGCATGCGCGGCAGGTTGCCGCTGTCGTTTTGCAGTTCATCCATCAGTTGCGGGCTGATGGTGAGGCGGTCGCAGCCGGCCAGTGCCTCGATTTCGCCGGTGTTGCGGAAGCTGGCGCCCATGACGATGGTGGCGTAGCCATAATGCTTGTAGTAGCGGTAGATGCGGGAGACGGACAGCACGCCGGGATCGGTGGTCTTGTCGTATTCCTTTTGTGTGGTGTTGGCCTTGTACCAGTCCAGGATGC
>CAZBII010000128.1:0-13598 GCA_964491665.1 uncultured Moraxellaceae bacterium | reverse complement strand
AAGAGGCGCCGCTGTACCGCGAAAAGCTGCTCACCATGCTGGAAGAGCGGGGCGTGCCGGTGCGGGATCGCCTGCGCCTGAGCCCGGCCTGCCCGCTGATCCTGCCGTACCACGTGGCGCTGGACAAGGCGCGGGAAATCGCCCGTGGCAATGCCGCCATCGGCACGACCGGGCGCGGCATTGGTCCTGCGTATGAAGACAAGGTGGCGCGCCGTGGTCTGCGTCTGGGCGATGTGTTCCATCGCGAGCGCTTTGCGTCCAAGCTGGGCGAAGTCCTCGATTACCACAACTTCGTGCTGAAGAATTACTACAAGTCCGAGACGCTGGATTTCCAGAAGATCCTCGACGACACCATGAAGATGGGCGAGCAGCTCAAACCGATGGTGGCGGATGTGGCGGAGATCCTGCACCAGCACCGTCTGGCCGGCGACAACATCCTGTTCGAGGGCGCCCAGGGCACCCTGCTGGACATCGATCACGGCACCTATCCGTTCGTGACCTCCTCCAATACCAGCGCCGGCGGTACTGCCACCGGTTCCGGCTATGGTCCGCTGTATCTGGATTACGTGCTGGGTATCACCAAGGCCTACACCACCCGCGTGGGCTCCGGCCCGTTCCCCACCGAGCTGTTCGACGAAGTGGGCGACCATCTGCGGGAAAAAGGCCACGAGTACGGCACCACTACCGGTCGCACCCGGCGCTGTGGCTGGTTCGATTCCGTGGCGCTGCGCCGTGCCATCCAGATCAACTCGGTGAGCGGCATCTGCCTGACCAAGCTGGATGTGCTGGACGGTCTGGACGTGATCCGCATCT
The DNA here is from genome assembly GCA_964491665.1 of uncultured Moraxellaceae bacterium. GTDB lineage: Bacteria > Pseudomonadota > Gammaproteobacteria > Pseudomonadales > Ketobacteraceae > Ch67. The sequence continues at coordinate 12,785 of CAZBII010000128.1, read as the reverse complement.
GCGTGGGTTACAAGGATGCGTCCGGCAAGATGATCGAGAGTTTCCCGGTGGATGCGGCGGATTACGATGGTCTGGTGCCGGTGTATGAAGAAGTGCCGGGCTGGAAGGAATCGACCTTCGGCGTGAAGAGCGTCGAGGAACTGCCGGCCAACGCGATTGCCTACATCAAGAAGCTGGAGCAGGCGGTGGGCGCGCCCATCGACATTATTTCCACCGGTCCGGACCGGGTGGAAACCATCATTCTGCGCAATCCGTTCTGACGTAACGTCTTCACCGGCGATCGGCAGGCGGAAACTGAAGCGGGCATCCTGTTGCGGGGTGCCCGTTTTTGTTTGTGCGCGGTTTTTAGGACGGCAGCAGCCCTGCCGCTTTCAGTCCCATGCCCGCTGCCACCAGCAGCATCACCAGTGCAAAGCCCTGCTGCAGGCGCGGGCCGGCGATTTTCGGTGCCAGCAGGCGGCCGCCCAGCATGCCAGCAATGGCGCCGGCCATGAACGGCAGGGCGATCTGCCAGGGCGGGGGGTGTCCGGTAGTGGCCGCAAGGCCTGCCGTGCCGGCACTGGTGAGTGCGATGGCCATCAGCGAGGTGGCGACCGCCGAGTGCATGGGCAGGTTGGTGAACAGGCGCAGGGCCGGAACAATCACAAAGCCGCCGCCCACGCCGAGCAGGCCGGAGAGAAAGCCGGTGACACCGCCGCTGCCGATGATGGCCAGGGTGCAGCGGCGGGTCCAGAGCAGGCGTCCGGTGGCAGGGTTCACCGTGCACAGCGGTGCTGCCGGATCAATCGCCGCGCCACCCACTGCGGCGCGCACCACTCGTGTTTCTTCCGGGCTCGTCAGTGTCTGGCGCCACATGCGCACTGCCACAATGCCCAGGACAGCGGCGAATATGCCGGTCAGGAACGGAACGGGCAGGGTGCCGGCGGCCTGCAGCCCCAGCGGCGCCGTCACCATGCCGGTTGCCGCCATCACCAGTGCGGCACGATAGCGCACGATGCGCTGGCGCCAGGCGGTGATGGTGCCCAGGGTGGCCGACGCGCTTACCGCCAGCAGGGCCACCGGCGCCGCTTCCGGCAGGGTCCAACCCATTCCCCACATCAGCAGCGGCACCGCCAGCACCGAGCCACCGGCGCCCGTCAGTCCCAGCACCAGTCCGGTTATCAGTCCCAGCGTGATTCCCAGCATCCTGGCCGTCCTGCCGGCTGAATCAGCGGGCTGGCTGACTGGACAGCAGGCGCACCACTTCCGGCTCCAGACCTTTCAGTCCGGCGGCGCGACCGGCCTGCAGGGCTTCCTGGGCGCTCTTGCCGTCGGCATAGAAGGCTTTCATGGCCAGCAGGGCGCCCACCCGGTTGCCGCTCATGCAGTGAATCAGCACGGGATGGTTGTTGCAGTCGTTGACGATGGCGGCCAGCTGGCGCGCCTTGGCTTCGGTCAGATCCGCAGCGCCGCCCACCGGAATGCTGTGGTATCCCATGCCCAGCTGCGCGGTCAGGCGCGGTTCCTCCGGCGAGGTCTCCTGCGGCTGGCACAGGTTGATGATGGTCTTGATGCCGGCCTTTTGGGCCTGCTGCAGATCCTCGGCGCTGGGCATGCCGCAGGTGATAAGGTCGGGGCTGGGGGTGCACAGGTTGGGAACGCGCAGGGGGGTACCGTTAAACATGAGGATTTCCTTTTGTCGGGAGTGAATCAGTGGCGCCGCAGAAATGGTCGTGCAGCAGTCTGACGATCGCCAGGGCCGGACCCTGGGCAACCGAATAGTAAATGGTCTGGGACTGGCGCCGGGTATGCACCAGTCCCTGCTTGCGCAGCAAGGCCAGATGCTGGGACAGCGCCGACTGCGACAGTGGCAGCCGTTCATTCAGCTCGCTCACGCACAGCTCCTGTTCCGCCAGCACGCACAGCACCATCAACCGGTGCGGGTTGGACAGCGCCTGCATCAGGTCCGCCGCGCTCTGGGCGTGCGCCTGCATTGATTCCAGACTGGCTGGCTGGCTGTCGGAGCAGAGAGGGTTGGACGTCATGGTTTTACCCTGCAGGGATTTAAAACAGTATTTGCTAAATTAGATATTTCTAATATATTGTGAAAATCCGGAATGTCAACCGCAGGTGCCTTCATGAATCCCGTCGTACAGGCTTTTTTCGATCCCGCTACCTTCACCGTCAGTTATGTCGTGCATGGGGAGGGCGATTCCGCCTGCGCCATCGTCGATCCGGTGCTGGACTATGACGCGCGCGCCGGCCGGATCAGCACCCGCTCGGCGCAACAGATCGTGGATTTTGTGCAGGAGCGGCAATTGCGGGTGGAATGGATTCTGGAAACCCATGCCCATGCCGACCACCTGTCCGCCGCGCAGTGGCTGAAGGAGCAGCTGGGCGGCCGGGTGGCCATCGGTGAGCACATTTGCGACGTGCAGCGCCAGTTTGCGCCGCTGTTTGATCTGGGTCCTGCGTTTGCCCGGGACGGCAGCCAGTTCGACTATCTGCTGCGGGAAGGCGACCGGTTGCAGGTGGGGAGTCTGGACGTGCATGTGCTGCATACGCCGGGTCACACGCCGGCCTGCGTCACTTTCCTGATGGGCGATGCCGCGTTCATTGGCGATACCCTGTTCATGCCGGATTACGGTACCGCGCGCACTGATTTTCCCGGTGGTGATGCAGCCACCCTGTATCGGTCGATCCGGCGCATACTGGATCTGCCGGCTTCGACCCGGCTGTTCATGTGTCACGACTATCTGCCGGGCGGGCGGGCCGTGGCCTGGGAGACGACAGTGTCAGAGCAGCGGGCACGCAATCTGCTGATCCATGACGGCGTGGCGGAAGCGGATTTTGTGGCCGAGCGGCGCGCCCGTGACAGCCAGCTGGCGGCACCGGCACTGATCCTGCCGTCGCTGCAGGTGAATATCCGGGGCGGGCATCTGCCGGAAGCGGCAGCCAACGGCATCCGCTATCTGAAGATTCCGCTCAACCAGCTCGGCCGGCCAGACTGAGCCATTTTCTGCAGGCAATAAAAAACCCGGAACCTTGCGATTCCGGGTTTTTTAATATGGTGCCGAGGAAAGGACTTGAACCTTCACGGCCGTAAAGCCACTAACACCTGAAGCTAGCGTGTCTACCAATTTCACCACCTCGGCTGAGGGCGCAAAATTTAACGGTTTGACGGGGGCATGTCAAACCCCTTCTGCAAAAAAATCCTGATTTTTTATTCGCGTCGCTGCCGCTGGCTACACTTCCCCACAGCAGAACAAAAACAAAGCTTCACTTGTAAATCAAACATCAACTGCCTAGAGTGCCCCAAGCACACCATTTTCACAGGGATACAGTGCATGACAAACTGGTCCTGGTCGGATGATCCGAACCTCGATAAAGAAGCCAAGAAATACGAAAACCCCATCCCCAGCCGCGAGTACATCCTGGAATTGCTGGAAGACCGTGGCCGCCCCCTGACCCATCGCCAGATCTGCGCCGAACTCGGCATCCACGAGGATGAACCGGTGGAAGCGGTGCGCCGCCGCCTGAAAGCGATGGAGCGCGACGGCCAGCTGATGCTGAACCGGCGCGATGCCTATGGCGTCACCAACAAGATGGATCTGATCACCGGCGTGATCATCGGCCACCGCGACGGCTTTGGATTCCTCAAGCCCGATGACGGCAGCGATGACCTGTTCCTCAGCGCCCGCCAGATGCGCTGCGGCTTCGACGGCGACCGCGTGCTGGTGCGCCAGAGCGGCATCGATCATCGCGGTCGTCGCGAGGCCACCATCGTCGAGGTGCTCGAACGCAATACCGTGCAACTCGTCGGCCGTTTCTTCCGCGAGAACAACATCGGTTTTGTCGCAGCGGAAAACCGGCGCATCAACCAGGATATCCTGATTCCTCCGGGTGCGGATCTGGGCGCCAAGAACGGCCAGTTCGTGATGGTGGAAATCACCGAGCAGCCGACTTATCGCACCCAGGCCCAGGGCCGGGTGGTGGAAATCATCGGCGAGCACATGGCGCCGGGCATGGAAATCGACGTTGCCATCCGCAACTACGACATTCCCCATGTCTGGCCCGACGATGTGCTGGTGGCGGCGAAAAAATTCACCGGCGAACTGGTGAAGAAGGATTACGCCCATCGCGTCGATCTGCGCCAGACCCCGCTGGTCACCATCGATGGCGAGGACGCCAAGGATTTCGACGACGCCGTTTTCTGCGAGAAGAAAAAAGGCGGCGGCTGGCGTCTGCTGGTGGCGATTGCCGATGTGTCCCATTACGTGCATCCCGGCGATCCGCTGGATGTCGAAGCGCAGCGGCGTGGCAACTCGGTGTATTTCCCCGAGCATGTGGTGCCGATGCTGCCGGAGTCGCTGTCCAACGGCCTGTGCTCGCTGAATCCGCACGTGGATCGGCTGGCGCTGGTGTGCGAGATGAGTGTGAGCAAGGCGGGCAACGTCAGCCGCTACAGTTTTTTTGAGGCCGTGATCTGCTCGCATGCGCGCCTGACCTACACCAAGGTCGGCAAGATGCTGCAGGAAGCGGATTCGGAAGAGGGCGCTGCGCTGCGCCAGCAATATGCCGCGCTGGTACCGCATCTGGAAGATCTCTACGGCCTCTATCACGCCTTGCGCTCCCAGCGTGCCGAGCGCGGTGCTATCGATTTTGAAACCACCGAAACCCGCATCATTTTCGGTGCCGACCGCAAGATCGAAAAAATTGTCCCCACCCATCGCAACGACGCCCACCGCATCATCGAAGAGTGCATGCTGTGCGCGAACGTGTCGGCGGCAAAGCTGCTGCAGAAATTCAAGCTGCCCACGCTGTACCGCATTCACGAGAGCCCGAAAGAAGAGAAGCTGGAGAGGCTGCGCACCTTCCTCAAGGAGCTGAATATTCCGTTCCAGGCGCGCACCCAGCCCACGCCCGAGGATTACCAGCGTGTGCTGGAAAGCATTCAGGGCCGGCCGGATTACGACATGATCCAGACCGTGCTGCTGCGCTCGATGAATCAGGCGGTGTACTCGCCGGAAAATCGCGGTCACTTCGGGCTGGCCTACGCCGCCTACGCGCATTTCACCTCGCCGATCCGTCGCTATCCGGACCTGCTGGTGCACCGCGCCATCCGCTACTTCATCCGTTCCGGCAGCGACAGTCCGCTGGTGCAGCCGACGCCGGGTGCGCCGAAAATCGACCAGCAGCAGATCCTGCCCTACGACACCGCCTCCATGATCATGCTGGGCGAACAGTGTTCCATGACCGAGCGTCGCGCCGACGAAGCGACCTGGGATGTGGTCGGCTGGCTCAAGTGCGAATACATGAGCGACAAGATCGGCGACGTGTTCAAGGGCATCATCAACGGCGTCACCAACTTCGGTCTGTTCGTCGAGCTCAGCGACATCTATGTCGAGGGGCTGGTGCATGTCAGCGCGCTGAGCAACGACTACTACCACTACGACGAGGTGCGTCACCGTCTTACCGGCGAGCGCACCGGCATGGTGTTCGGCCTGGGCGAGCCGGTCACGGTACGCGTGGCCAAGGTGAATCTGGACGACCGCAAGATCGATTTCGAACTGCTGGCGGGCGGCCGTCGTCTGCGCTGGAGCAAGGGCGAGGATCGGCCGGCAGAGGAAAAATCCGCCGGCAAGGCGAACCGGCAGCGCGACGATGCCGCCAAGGCTGGCAAAAAACCGGCAGGCGGCAAGAAATTCAAGGCGGGCGCCAAGGCGCAGGCTGGCAAACCGGCCGGCAAGCACAAGTCTGCTGGCAAAAAAGTCGCGAAGTCCGGGCCGCCCAAATCCCAGGGTCCCAAAAAAGGCAAAAAGAAAAAGCGCTGAGTGCGCCCTGATCTGAATAAGGAAAAAACATGTCCAAGCCGGAGTGGTTGTACGGCATTCACACTATTGCAGCGGTTCTGAAAAAGCATCCCGACCGGGTGCTGGAACTCAAGCTGCAGGAAAGCCGCGACGACCAGCGCCTGAACGAGCTGGCCAGGCTGGCACAAAAAGCCGGTGTCAGCAGTCAGCGGGTGGGCAAGCAGCAGCTGGATAGCCAGTTTCCCGATGCCAATCATCAGGGTGCGGCAGCCCGCTGCCGTCTGTCACAGCCGCTCGACGAAAACCAGCTGTTCGACCTGCTCGACCGCAAGCAGGGACCGGCTTTCCTGCTGGTGCTGGACAGCGTCACCGACCCCCACAACCTGGGCGCCTGCCTGCGCAGTGCCGATGCGGCGGGTGTGGATGCCGTGATCACCACGAAGGACAAGTCCGCCGGTCTCACGCCGGTGGTGCGCCGGGTGGCGGTGGGGGCGGCGGAAGTGGTGCCGTTCGTGCAGGTCACCAATCTCGCCCGCACCCTGCAGCAGTTGCAGGAGCGCAACATCTGGCTGATCGGCACCGAGCTGGATGCCACCGCCAAAAGCCTCTACGACACCGACCTGAAAGGTTCCATCGCTATTGTCATGGGCGCCGAGGGCACCGGGCTGCGCCGCCTGACCCGCGAAACCTGCGACCAGCTCGCCTACATCCCCATGCGCGGCGATGTGCAGAGTCTCAACGTCTCGGTGGCCGCCGGCATCTGTCTGTTTGAGGCCCTGCGCCAGCGCCTGTAGCCGCTTGCCTTGCCATCGCCCCCTGTCTTCTATAGAATGCGCGATCCTTCGGCGACCCTCGTCGATGGCAAATAGTTAGTATGTATTCACTCCTTGCCTTACCGGCGCATTTCGCGGGCGGAAGGCTTTAATCCGTAAGGAGCATGTCCAATGAGACATTACGAAATCGTGTTTATGGTTCACCCGGACCAGTCTGAGCAGGTCCCCGGGATGGTTGAGCGTTACAAAGGCCAGATCGTCGAAGGTGGTGGCGCTGTTCACCGTCTGGAAGACTGGGGCCGTCGCCAGCTGGCATTCCCTATCAACAAGGTTCACAAGGCACACTACATCCTGATGAACATCGAATGTTCGCAGGAAGTGCTGGACGAACTCACCAGCAACTTCAAGTTCAACGACGCCGTTCTGCGTAACATGGTCATCCGTCGTGATGAGGCCGTTACCGAGCAGTCCGCCCTGTCCAAGTCTGGCGACAAGGACCGTGGCGAATCCTCTTCCCGTGGTGCCGGTCTGGCCGATGCGGATGACGAGGATGATGCAGACGACGAGTCGGCTTCTGACGAGTAACAGAGGCCAAGAACCGCTTCAGTGGAAACCAACCAACTGGTTCTGAGTGGTACCGTGACGGAACTCTTCGGGCTCCGTTACACCCCGGCCGGCGTTCCGCATCTGGGTTTTATGCTGGAACACCGCTCCCGCCAGGAAGAGGCGGGTGCCGCGCGGGAAGTGCTCTGCCGCATCAGGGTGGAAGCACGGGGCGAGGGAATAACCTCAGCCATCAGCGCGCTGGCAGTCAGTGACCGGGTCACCGTGACCGGCTTTCTGGCCCGGTCGAACTACAAGGATTCCACTGCAACCCGGCTGGTTCTCCACGCACAGCAAATTGAATTACGTTGAAGGAGCCGAACATGGCACGTTTTTACCGCCGCAGAAAATTCTGCCGTTTTACTGCCGAGCAGGTGGTTGAGATCGATTACAAGGATCTGGACACCCTGAAAAACTACATTACCGAAACTGGCAAGATCGTACCCAGCCGTATCACCGGCACCAGTGCGAAATATCAGCGCCAGCTGGCCCGGGCCGTCAAGCGCGCCCGTGCCCTGGCTCTGCTGCCGTACTCTGATTCACACAAGTAACCTGATCCGGAGCCAGTGATGGTCAGACTGGCACAATGGATCATGCGCGGGCGCCTCAACGCGCTCGCCGCTGCGGCAATTCTGGGCCTGTTGCCGGTTGTTGGCTGGACGTCGATGGCAGTGGTGGCCCTGGTGGCTTTGCGGCGCACTCTGGTGGATGCGCTCTGGCCTCTGGCTGGAGCCCTGCTGGTGGCGCTCACAATCCACTGGCCCGGTGGCGATGTATCGCAACTGGGTGGTGTTCTGGCAGCGCTGGCGGGTGCGCTGGTGCTGGCCAACAGCCGGTCGCTGGCGAATGGACTGGTCGCGGTGTCGCTGGTGTCAGGGTTGTACATTGTCCTCCTGATGCAGTGGGTGCCGCAGCAGTTCGAGCCTTTGCAGACAGCCTTCCAGCTGTTTCTGGATCAGCTGAAACAGACGGAGCAACTACAGGAAGAAACCCGCGTCATGCTGGAGCAGATCAACCTGCGCCAGATGGTGATCGAGGGGATGGGCGGCATGACAGCCCTGTCGGCGGTGGCCGCATTGATGCTGGCGCGCTGGCTGCAGGCGCGGCTGTACAACCCGGGCGGTTTTCAGGCGGAGTTTCATCGTCTGCGCCTGGCACCGGCCGCCACGGTTGCGTTGCTGCTGGGCTTGCTGATCACCCGCTGGCAGAGTGAGGCGGCAGTCATGGTGCCAGTGCTGGTTCTGCCGCTGCTGGTGGCCGGACTGGCCCTGTTTCACGGGGTGGTGGCTCTGCGCGGCCGCAGCAATACACCGCTGGTGTTTTTCTACCTGACACTGGTGCTGCTGGCTGGACCTGCGTTCGTGGTACTGATCGCCGCAGCGATCACAGACAGTTTTGTTGATTTTAGAAAACGAATTGGAACAGCCCGTCCCTGAGGGCGGGCCGATTCAAACCAAAGAGGTATGCGTGATGGAAGTCATCTTGTTGGAAAAAACCCGTAACCTGGGCAACCTGGGCGACAAGGTAAAAGTTCGCTCCGGTTATGGTCGTAACTTTCTGATCCCTCAGGGCAAGGCTGTGCCTGCCACTGAGAGCAACATCAAACACTTTCAGGAGCGTCGCGCTGAACTGGAAAAGCAGGCCAATGAAAAGCTGGCTGCCGCCCAGGCCCGCGCCGAGAAGCTGACTGAAATCGCCGCCGTGACTGTGCCTGCCAAGGCCGGTGACGAAGGCAAGCTGTTCGGTTCCGTGGGTACCCGCGACATCGCCGACGCCATCACTGCAGCCGGTCTGCAGGTGAGCAAGGCCGAAGTGCTGATGCCGAATGGCCTGATCCGCAACGTGGGCGATTTCGAAATCACCCTGCAACTGCACAGTGACGTGGCTGCCACCATCAAGGTATCCGTCGTTCCGGAATAATCCGGTTCGACCTGACAGCCTGTCATGCGCGACAAAACTCTGGTTCCCGACAGGGAGCCGGAGTTTTGTTGTTTATGCCGGTTTGTTCTGCGGGGTTGTCCAGCCGGAAACCGCATTGCGCATTCTGCAAACCTGCCGTTAAACTTGCTGCACCTCTTTGATTCACTTGCCCGTGTTCACCTGCCATGACTGATTTTCCCATCGAGCTTCAGCTGGATGCCGATCCCGAAACGGCTTCCATCAAGGTGCCGCCTCATTCCATCGAAGCCGAGCAGTCCGTGCTGGGTGGTTTGATGTTGGACAACAGCGCGTTCGATGACGTGGCGGAGCTGGTGACCGATGTGGACTTCTATCGCCGCGACCATCGCCTGATTTTCCGTGCCATTGCCCAGCTGGCGGAACTCAGCAAGCCGTTTGACGTGGTCACTCTCGGTGAGGCGCTGGATAACGCCGGCATCCTGGAAGAAAGCGGCGGCATGGCCTATCTGGCGCTGCTGGCCAAGAACACGCCCAGTGCATCGAACATCAAGGCCTATGCCGGCATCGTGCGCGAGCGCTCGGTGCTGCGGCAGATGATCCAGGTCTCCAACGAGATTGCCGAGTCTGCCTTCCGGCCGGAAGGGCGCTCCTCATCCGAACTGCTGGACGAGGCGGAGCGCAAGGTGTTCAACATCGCCGAGCAGGATTCCAAGGGCACCGGCCCGCAGCCGATCAAGCAGGTGCTGAAATCCACGGTGGATCGCATCGATCTGCTGTTCAAGTCCGAGGACAAGATTACCGGCGTGCCCACCGGCTTTACCGATCTGGACGAAAAAACCTCCGGTCTGCAGGGCGGTGCGCTGGTAATCGTGGCGGCCCGTCCGGCCATGGGTAAAACCACGTTTTCGATGAACATGGCGGAAAACGCGCTGATCCGCACCGGCAAGCCAGTGCTGGTGTTCAGCATGGAAATGCCCGCCGAACAGATCGTGATGCGGATGCTGGCGTCCCTGGGGCGCATCGACATGTCACGCGTGACCACCGGCCGGCTCGAGGAAGATGACTGGCCGCGTTTCAGCGCTGCTGTGAGTCTGCTGGCGGAACAGAAGCTGTTCATCGATGACTCTGCCGGCCTCAGCCCGACTGAAGTGCGTGCGCGGGCGCGTCGGGTGGCACGGGACCAGGGTGATCTGGGTCTGATCATGGTGGACTACCTGCAGCTGATGCGGGTGCCCGGCGCCGAAAACCGGGTGAACGAGATTTCGGAAATTTCCCGCTCCCTGAAAGGACTGGCGAAGGAAATGAACTGCCCGGTGGTGGCGCTTTCCCAGCTCAACCGCGGTCTGGAGCAGCGGCCCAACAAGCGGCCGGTGATGTCTGACCTGCGGGAATCCGGCGCGATCGAGCAGGACGCCGACATCATCATGTTCATCTACCGCGACGAGGTCTATAACGAGGACTCGGAAGACAAGGGCATCGCGGAAATCATCATCGGCAAGCAGCGGAACGGTCCCATCGGCACTGTGCGGCTGGCATTCCTCGGCCGCTACACCCGCTTCGAAGACCTCGCCCACAATTCCTACGGAGAATACTGACCCCCATGAGTCGCGGCACCCGCGCGGTGATCGACCTGCGCGCCCTGCAACACAACTTCCGTCTGGTGCGTGAGCGCGCGCCCGGCAGTCAGGTGCTGGCGGTGGTGAAGGCTGATGGTTACGGGCATGGTGCGGTGGCGGTAGCGCGGGCGCTGGGCGATGCCGATGCGTTTGGCGTCGCGACTTTTGGCGAGGCGCTGGTGCTGCGGCAGGCCGGCGTCACCCGTCCCATCCTGCTGATGGAAGGCGTGATGAGTGCCGAGGAATTGCAGCTGGCGGCGCAGCACCGCTTCCAGATCGTGGTGCACCAGTTCTGGCAGTTGGCCCTGCTGCAGCGGATTGCGCTGGCGCAGCCGCTGGTGGTGTGGCTGAAGGTGGACACCGGCATGCATCGGCTGGGCATTCCACTGAATGCCTGTCTTCAGGTGTGGCAGCAATTGCAGGCTTGCGCAGGCGTGCAGGAAGTCCGCCTGATGAGCCATCTGGCCTGCGCCGACGATTTATCCCATTCATTGAACCAGTCGCAGCAGCAGCATTTTGCCGAATTGATGGCGGCCACCGGTGCCGGTCAGGGCAGTCTGGCCAATTCCGCCGGCCTGCTGCGCGGTGCCGCTTTTCAGTACCAGTGGGTGCGGCCGGGCATCATGCTGTACGGCGCCTCGCCCCTGATGGAGGCCAGTGCGGCGGAAGTCGGCCTGCAGCCGGCGATGCAGCTGGAATCCCGCATTATTTCCACGTCGGTGGTGCCGGCCGGGGAAACGGTCGGCTACAGCGCGACCTGGCGTGCGCCGAAAGACACGCCCATTGCCGTCGTCGCGATCGGTTATGGTGACGGCTATCCGCGTCATGTGTCGTCCGATGCTTTTGTGCTGATCAATGACCAGCGCTGCCCGCTGGTGGGGCGCGTGTCGATGGACATGCTGACGGTGGATATCAGCGCCTTGCCCGATGCCACACTGGAAACGCCCGTGGTGCTGTGGGGGCGGGATCTGCCGGTGGAAGAGGTGGCGCGCTGGGCTGGCACCGTCAATTACGAGCTGCTGTGCCAGGTGACCGATCGGGTCGAGCGCGTGTACCGGGAGGCGTGAGATGCCGCTCTGGGTAACTCTCTACATTGCGTTCATGGTGATTTCCCTGCCGGTGGGCGTCTACATGCTGCGCCGGCTGGAGAATGACTGGCTGCACCCGGTGGGTGGCCTGCTGTCCACCCTGCTCAGCATCGCGTTTATCTTCGCCTACTGGATGCCGGATACGGTGCCTTTCGATACGCCTTCCACCCTCCTGATGTTCCTGTTCGTGATTTTCTGGGACCTGTACACCCTCAAGCGGGTGCGCACCAAGCTGCCGGAGTATCTGCAGATGTCGGAGGATTCCGAGCTGCGACCGGATTCCGGGTCCTGGCTGCTGGGGATTCTGCTGATGGCGCCGGCCTATTATTTCGGCGCGCTGGTGTGTCTGAAAATCCTGACTTCCTGAAACATTGCCCTGAAAGGACTGCCCCATGGCCAAGGCCAAAACCCAGTATGTCTGCAACGATTGCGGCAGCGTGTTTGCCAAGTGGGCAGGACAGTGCACCGACTGCGGTGCCTGGAACAGCCTGAGCGAGTTCAACCCGGATCGTGGTCTGGGCCCCCGCGCCGGCAAGGCGGCCAAAACCGGTTGGGCCGGCGAGGCGCGCAACGTCACCACCATGGCGGAAGTGGCGCTGGTGGAAGAGCCCCGCGTGCCCAGCGGTTCCGCCGAGCTGGACCGGGTGCTGGGCGGCGGCCTGGTGGAGGGCTCGGTGGTGCTGATCGGCGGCGATCCCGGCATCGGCAAGTCCACCATCCTGCTGCAGACCATGACCCATCTGGCGTCCCGCCTGCCGGCGCTCTACATCACCGGCGAGGAGTCCCTGCAGCAGGTGGCCCTGCGCGCGCGCCGCCTCGACCTGCCGATGGATGCCCTGCGCATCATGTCGGAAACCAGCATCGAAAATATCCTCGCCACGGCCGCGAAAGAACAGCCGAAAGTGATGGTGGTGGATTCGATCCAGACGGTTTACAGCGAGGCGCTCACGTCTGCGCCCGGCGGTGTGTCGCAGGTGCGGGAGTGCGCCGCCGCGCTGGTGCGTTTCGCCAAGC
>CAZBII010000127.1:0-13615 GCA_964491665.1 uncultured Moraxellaceae bacterium | reverse complement strand
GGCGGCTGTCGATAGAGGGGGTGGGGTGATTCATGCAGGTCCTCCTTCTTTAGGGCGGCAACAGTTGTCCATAGAAAGGAGCTAAGTGTTGCGGAGGTTTCCGCCGCAGCCGGTGTAACGCGCGCCACTTTTTACGCCCATGCCAGTTCGATTGACGAGATGATTAAAAACATTGTCCGGGAGTGGCTGGCCGAGTTCGAAGCGAAGCTGACGGACGAAGTTTTTGAAAACGTTGAGAGCAGGGCGCAGCAGCTGAGTGAGATTGTTCAGGGGATGATTCGTCATGGCGATGATCTTGAATTGATCGTGCGCCAGGGCGGTGGAGCCTTTGCATTTGAGGTGATCGAGTCTGCGGTTTCTTCGTGGTATCGGCGCTGGCTGCAGGCGAATCCGATAGGTCCAATCGATTCCATGATTGTGTCATACCTGCCGGCGTTTCAGGTGAGCGCCGCATTAGGCGTGTTGAGGGCATGGGTGGCAGGCGGTCGTGTAGAGCCCTTTGAGCAAATAGGCGCATTCACGGCACAGTTGATGGAAAGCGCGTTTCTTGAGGCGCGTCGCTTGCGTGCAGGGGTGACGTCTTAAAGGCTTTCACTGCCGGGAAATCCTGATCAGCTAATGGCAGTGCGGGGTGTTGTAGCGGGATGGAGATCACCCCGTCCCGCTACCGGCGCTGCAGGGCACTGCCTGTGGAGCCGTCAGTTTGCTTACTGTGGCAGAGACTCTTTCACTGCTTCAGCGGCTTCCTGGGTTTTCTCGGCGGCTTTCTTGGCTTCTTCGGCAGCCGCGTCAGCGGCAGCCTGAGTACCTTCTACTGCAGCTTCCTTCGCCGCTTCGCCGGCTTCCTTCACAGCATCAGATGCGTGGTCAGCGGCATCCTTGGCGGATTCAACAGCCTGGGCGGCGGATTCTTTCGCGCTTTCCAGTGCTGCCGGTTCTTCCTGCTTGTTGCACGCTGCCAGACCCAGTGCCGCAACTGCTACCAATACGATTGCCTTGTTCATTGTCGTGCCTCCAGTGGTTCAAAGAGGCGCAAGATTAAGCCAATCCAATCAATAAATTAAGTCGGATTGTCATATTTTGGACATGGGTCACGTTTAGCGGCGGCAGACTCTTTTGCGCCGTGCCTGTCTGTTTCAGTAGCAGCGGGCCTGGACACGGGAGGTTCCAGGCCTCGCTTCGTTATTCAGGAAACAGCACAGCAAAGGAGTGTATCTGCATGAGCCCGACGACCTCACCCAACCTTGTTGCCAGTCGCTACTATCGCCAGGCATCAGTCAATATCCGGCCCCAGCTGCATCTGTCGGAAACCACTGCGCTGCTCAAGGCGAAGCGGTTTCTGGAAAATGCCGCGCGGGAGATTGACGAGCGCCACGCGCGGATGAATGTGGTGGAACGGCGTCTGGACAGGATTTACCGCAAGCCGCTGAACCGCTTCCGGGCACTGTGCAAGGACCCCAGCATGGCGGATGTTACCCAGATCCTGCACGACACCGGCAAGGAGCTGGCGCTGATGCGCCTCTTCCACACCCATGACCGCGTCAACCGCCGATCCTACTTCTATCTGGTGCGTTATGCGGTGACCAACAAGGGCCTGAAGGGCGATCCGCTGCGCCAGCCGGTGGATATTGCGATCAGCGCGCATTCCCTGGCCCGCATGCTGGAGCGCTGCAGTGTGGACCTGAGGCTGGATATGCGCGCCATTCGCATGTTGTTGATGCGGCTGCTCCTGAAAGCCCTCGAGGCGCAGTTTGACGAGAAGGGTAAGGCCAGAATCGGTCTGGAACAGTTTCCCGACATGGTGTTCGTGTGCTGCAGGCATCGCTGGCTCACCGATCCGCGGGAGATGCCGGCCCATTTCACCATCGTGACCTATTTCGAGAAGTGAACAGGCAATAAAAAAGCCGGTGGGAAAGACCGGCTTTTACAGATGATGTGGTGACAGCAGTTTCAGGATTTGACCAGCCGGAAGCGCTGGGGATTGTTGCGCAGTTCGGCGGCGCGGCGGGCGCGGTTGTCGTCCACCACCTTGCGCAGGGATTCCGCCACGAAGCGGATGTCTTCCCCGAGGGCCTCGGCGATGAATTCGGGGGAGTGGCCGATCATGAACAGGCATTCAATCAGGGGGGCTTTCTGTTCGTCGGTAATCAGGGCGAAGTTGAAGATGGCAATCTTGCGGCGGCACTGGTGGGGTTCGCGGCCGTTCTGGGGTTCCTGGCGCAGTACGTACAGGCTTTCCGGTATGTTGTAGAACGCAAGCAAATCAACTACTTGTTGGCCGCGGGCCAGGTTCAGGAAGCGATCCTGCTGGATTTCTTCCAGTTCAATCAGCAGATCAGTCAGTTCGTAGTCGATCATGGGAGCCTCCGTCTGGCTTGATGCTTATAGTCCGTTATGCATCCGGGTAAACATATCAGGCGGTTTAAGCTAGCACACTTGTTGCAATATTGAATAGACGAATAAACAAACAAGACTAATTCTGTTTCGGGCGTTCCACCCGCTTAAGCATCAGTTCGGGTTCTTCCGGTTGTGCCTGCTTGCCCGCATTTTCCAGGCCCGGCAGATGTGACAGCCAGGCCGGGGCCGATTCCTGGTGGGTGAAGATCCACAGATAGAGACCCGCGTTCACCAGTATCAGGATCAGCAGTGCAATCAGCAGATACAGCGGTCGGTTGCTGCGAGCCTGGGTGCTGCTGGTCTGAGGGGCATGGAGATGGGTGAGGGTTTTTTCATCCCGGTCGTCCATCTGCAGGCGCAGGCCTTTTTTCACTTCCTCGAAGGTCTGCAGGCGCACGGTCTTGTCGCGGCACAGCATGGCCTTGATCAGGGTGCGCAGGTGCTGGGGCAGGTCGTTGAAGGTGTTGCCGGGATAGAACAGGCCGCGCCGCCATTCCGGCAGACCACCGGTCAGCAGCTGGTGGAAGATGACGCCAGCGGCAAAGATGTCGCCCTGGACAGTGGCGGGGTCATCGTCGGCCACGTACCAGTTCTGTTCCTGCGCGTTTTCGTAGTGGGGTTCGAAGCCGAAATCCATGACTTTGACGGTGTTGGTGTCGTCGAACAGGATGTTGTGCGGGCGCAGGTTGCCGTGAACGATGCGGTTGTTGTGGGCGAAGATCATGGCGTCGCAGATCTGGTCGGCGATGGGCAGGAACTCTGCCACCTTCATCGGTTGTGCCATGCGGTTCTGCAGGCTGCCGCCGGACAGGTAGTCCATGACGGTGATGAAGAGGCGGTCGTTGCGGCTGACTCCGCGGATGTTGGCGATGTTGCGGTGCTTGAGCCGTGACAGCAGTTCCCCCTCGTTGAAACCGCGCACGCTGTTGAGGCGTTTTTTCAGGACCATGAGTGTGCGGTCTTCGCGGTTCTCGTACAGGCAGACGCTGCCCCAGGGCGTTTCGCGGATCACGTCCAGCAGGCGGAACTTGTCCTTGGCGTCCTTGAAGGTTTCGGTGGCCTGTTCCTTCTGTTCCTGCTTCAGGTGCGCGCCCTTGAGCGCGGTGAGCAGCAGCGACACCAGTTTGTCGGCGCTGGGGCGCCTGGCCGGATCTTCCGCCAGACAGGCCATGGTGATTTTGTCCAGCGAGGTGGGCACCTTGGGGTTGTACTGGGACGGCGGCGGAAAGCCGGCCTTGGGCAGCTTGCCGCACAGCATCAGGTACATGATGACGCCGAGGGAATAGATGTCGCTGGCGGAGGTGGTGTGGGCGGCGCCCTCGTGCTGTTCCGGCGCCATGTAGGCGGGGGTGCCCACGGTCATGCCGGCTTCATTTACCTTGGAGAGTTCAGTGTCCTCGGTGAGGCGGGCGATGCCGAAGTCCACCACGCGGGCGTTGCCTTCTTTATCAAGCAGGATGTTGCCGGGCTTGATGTCGCGGTGGATGACGTTGTTGCGGTGGGCGTACCCCAGTGCCTTGGCCACCTGCATGATGATGCGCAGCTTGCGGCGGTCGGACAGGCTGCCGCTTTTCAGCGCGTCTTTCAGGGTGGTGCCTTCGACGAAATCCATGACGAAGTAGGGCATGCCGTCGGCGGTGAGGCCCTTGTCGATGACGCGGATGATGTTGGGGTGGTCGAGGCGGGCGACGATTTTCGATTCCCACTCGAACATTTCGTGGGCTTCGGGGGTTTCGGACAGCGCGCCCTTCATCACCTTGATGGCAACGGGGCGGTTGAGGGAAGTCTGGGTGCCCTTGTAGAGCACCGCCATGCCGCCCTCGGCGATTTTTTCCAGATGCGAGAAGCCTTCCAGTTCCATGTGCGGCGGGGATGTTCCGTACCAGTTGATCGGCAAAAACAGCGGTTATTCATAAGGGTAGCCGCTATTGTCCGCGCCGGCGGTTTATTTTCCCCGGTGAAAGTGGGACTTCAGCGCCAGGGGCTGCTGTGCTTGAGGACCAGTTGGGCGAGCATGTCGATGTGGTCCGGGCGATCGTTCAGGCAGGGGATGTAGCGGTAGTCCTTGCCGCCGGCTTCGAGGAACAGCGCGCGGTTCTGCACGGCCAGTTCTTCCAGGGTTTCCAGGCAGTCGGCGGCGAAGGCGGGGGAAATCACGTCGACGCGGTTGATGCCGTCCTGGGCGCCCCATTGTTTGAGCAGTTCGTCGGTGTAGGGTTTGACCCACTCCTCGCGGCCGAAGCGGGACTGGAAGCTTTCCGACCATTGATCGTCGCGCAGGCCGAGTCGGTCGGCGACGGCCTTGGCGGTGGCGCGACACAGGCTGGGGTAGGGGTCGCCGTTGTCTTCGTAACGCTGGGGGATGCCGTGGAAACTCAGCAGCAGCCGGTCGGGCTGGCCGTGTTCCTGCCAGTATTCCTGCACGCAGGCGGTGAGGGCGTCGAGGTAGGCGGGTTCTTCCCAGTAGTCGCGGATGAAATGCAGTTCCGGCAGGTCGGGGCAGGGTTGCAGGGCGCGGGCGAGGCGGTCGAACACCGAGGCGGTGGTGCTGGCGGAATACTGCGGATACAGCGGCAGGACCAGGATGCGACGCACGCCCTGGGCGGCCAGCGCACGACCGGCTTGGGTCAGGCTGGGCTGGCCGTAGTTCATGGCCAGTTCCACCGGAATGTCCGTTTGCAGGCGGGTGCGCAGTGCGGTTTTCAGTGCGGCCTGTTGTTTGCGGCTGATCACCAGCAGCGGCGAGCCGTCTGCGGTCCAGATGCTTTCATATAAATGCGCCACCTTGCGCGGACGCACCCGCAGGATGATGCCGTGCAGGATCAGCCACCACAGCAGGCGCGGCACCTGGATGACCCGCTTGTCCCACAGGAATTCGGCTAGGTATTTCCGCACGCTGGCAGCGTCGGGCGCCGCCGGAGTGCCGAGGTTGACCAGCATGACGCCGAACGGGGGCTTGGGGGTGTCGTTCACGGGGTTCTCCTGTCGCAGTTGTCCGCCATTCTACGGATTTCACGCGGGCGTGCGAACTGGTTGGACGATTCCGGTGAACAGCGGCATCATGGGCGCGATGTTGATGGCTTCCGGAGTATGAATATGAGTTTTCCCAAAGTCGGCAGTCTGGCTCCCGCCTGGACCCTGCTGAACCAGCGTGGCGAGAAAGTCAGCCTGAAGGATTTTCGTGGCGAGAAGAATGTGGTGTTTTACTTTTACCCCAAGGCACTGACGCCGGGCTGCACCACCCAGGCCTGCGGTCTGCGCGATGTGAAAAAGGCGCTGGAGAAGCTGGACACGGTGGCGCTGGGCGTGAGCCCCGATCCGGTGAAGAAGCTGCAGAATTTCATCGACAAGAAAGACCTGAATTTCGATCTGCTGTCGGATGAGGATCATGCGGTTGCGGAGAAATACGGTGTGTGGGGCCTGAAGAAGTTCATGGGGCGCGAGTTCATGGGCATCCTGCGCACCACATTCATCATCGGCAAGGACGGCAAGCTGAAGCACATCATGGACAAGGTGAACACGAAAACGCATCACGATGATGTGCTTGCCCTTCTGAAAACCCTTTAAGCGCCGGTTGCCTGCATGGTGTTGTTGACGCATATCCAGCATCCCCGTTATGCCCAGGCGTTTGCGGATTATCTGCAGACACAGGGCGTGGCAGTGCACACGCATCCGGTGTCTGGCGCGGTGGAGATCTATCTGCTGGACGATACCCAGTGGCCGCAGGCGCAGGCGGAACTGGCGCGCTTTCTGGCGGAGCCCAATCACGCACGTTACCGGCTGGCGTCCTGGGAGCTGGGGGAAATACCGGCGGAAGCGGAGCGGATGGCACCGTATTACCGCGGCCAGTCGGTGCTGCAGAATCTGAAAGCCACCGGAATGGTGACCAAGCTGGTGTTTGTGCTCTGCCTGCTGGTGTTCATCTACACGGGGCAGGGCGCGGATGCAAAAGCGCGGGCGCCGCTGATGTTTTTTCCCGATGTGATGGCGATGGGCGACTGGCAGCAGATCTGGCGCTGGATCACGCCGGCCTTCATTCATTTCGGCCTGATTCATTTCAGCTTCAATCTGTTTTCCTGGTGGATCTTTGCCGGGCTGATCGAGCGGGCGCAATCGTCGCTGCGTCTGCTGGGTCTGTTACTGGCCTGCGCGCTGGCGAGCAACTGGACGGAATTTCTGTGGAGCCGCAACAATTTCGGCGGCCTGTCGGGGGTGGTGTACGGTCTGCTGGGGTATCTGTGGTTTTACGGCCGCTTCAATCCGCGCACGCCGATGAAACTGCCGCCGGGAATGATTGTGTTCATGCTGGTGGCGCTGGCGGCGGGTTTCACCAATCTGCTGCCAATTGCGAACATGGCGCATCTGAGCGGACTGGTGACGGGCTGTGTGCTGGGGCTGGTGTGCGCGAAGCTGGATGTAGGGGATCAGCGCGCCGGTTGACGCGCTGATCTGTTTGGCAGTGCGGAGTGAGTGCTACATGGTGTGGTCGTGCAGCGCGCCGCCATCCAGCGACACCATCTGCGGCGTGATTTCGGCGAAGCGGTATACCTTGCCGCCATACTCGCCGGCGAATTTTGTAGCATCCGCTTCCTGCGCAAAACTGGCGAATGTCGGCCCCATCGAGCCGTGCAGTTTGCTGCCCACGACATAGAACGCGGTTTTCGCGTCGATCCACGCGCCTTTCGGTTCATTCCAGTCCGCCACGCCCATGTCCTGGACGTACATTGCCTTCACGGTGCGCACCTGTTCCGGATTCAGGAAGATGCTGAACATTTCCATGGTGTCGCAGAAAAAATCCGGCGCGGCCTGAGTTGCGAAATGGATCTGCGCCTTGGGGCCGGGATAATCCGCCAGCAGCATGCCGTCCAGCGCGCAGGAGGTTGACTGCGTGATGTCGGCGGGCGTGAGCGGCGGCTCGGCCTTGTCGCAGGCGAACAGCGCCACACTGGCAACGGCGGCGAGCAGAATTTTATGGCGATTGGACTTCATCGGTGGAACCTCCAGGTGGCCAGCCCCAGCGGCGCGATGATCCACGCCAGCATCACGCCGCCCAGCAGCCAGGGTTCGGCCAGCGCCGGTGGAAACACCGTCGCCAGACCGTACAGCGTGCGGACATCGTCGAGGCTGAAAATGTTGAGAACACGAAACACGTCGGCCGGATTGAGCAGCAGCAGATAGGGAAAAATGTCGCCGACACCGGAATCGCCGCTGAGCACCAGCGCACCCAGCAGCAGCAGATCGAATACCAGCACGAACAGAAACCAGAGTGCGATGGCCATGCCGGAAGCGCGGGTGCGCTCGCCGGCCAGCACCGACACCATCACCGCCAGACTGAGAAACGCCAGCCCCAGCAGCACGGAACTGAGCATGAAGCCCACGTAGTGATACAGCGCCGACGGCGTGAGTTGCGGCAGCAGCATGATGGCCACCAGCCCGAAGCCGATAACAGTCGACAACGTCAGTGCGCCCGCCAGCCCCAGATATTTCCCCAGCAGCAGTTCCAGTCGCGTGATCGGCATCGACAGCAGCAGATCCAGTGAGCCGCGCTCCCGTTCCCCCACAATCGCATCAAATCCCAGAATCAGCGCAATCAGCGGGATCAGGTAGATCACCAGACTGACCAGACTGGCGATGACGAATTCGATGGAGCGAAAGCCGATGTCGCCCTGCTGCGCGCCGCCGAAATAGGTGATGACCACGGCGAACAGTGTGAAGATGACGCTGACGGCGAGCACCCAGCGGTTGCGGATGCGGTCGCGGAATTCCTTGCTGGCGATGGTGAGGATGGGTGTGAATTCCATGGTCGCCTTACTCCGCAAATCCGAAGAAAACATCTTCCAGCGATGCTTCGCGCACATGCACGTCCTGCACCTGCGCGCCGAGTGTGGCAATCGCGGCCAGCACGGCCATTTTATTTTCCCGTGGCGTGTGCAGATGAATGCTATCGGCGGTGATCTGCGCGCTGACACCCAGCAGTTGCGCCAGTGCCTTGTGCACGGACTCGCCGGCGCCGGCTGCCGGTTTTACGGTAAAAGTGAGCGGCAGTTTCATCTGCTCGCGCAACTGCTGCACGGTGCCACTGGCCTGCAACTTGCCCGCCGCGAGAATCGCCAGCCGGTCCACCCGTTCCTGGATTTCCGCCAGAATGTGCGAGGTGAGAATGATGGTGACGCCGTCGTGTTTCAGCTCATTCAGTGTGGCGTAAAACGCGCGGATGGCTTCGGGATCGAGGCCGTTGGTGGGTTCATCCAGAAACAGCAGTTGCGGCTTGCCCAGTAGCGCCTGCGCGAAACCGAGCCGCTGCCGCATGCCCTTGGAATAGCCGCTCACCCGCCGCTGTGCGGCGTGCTGCAGGCCCACCCGCTCCAGAATCGCCATGCCGTTTTCCTGCGGCAAGCCTTTGAGGCGGGCAAAAAACTGCAGCGTTTCCAGACCGGTGAGATTGTCGTACAGCACGATGTTTTCCGGCAGGTAACCGATCTTGCGGCGCACGTTGCGGAACTGTTTGCCCGCCACGTTTTCGCCATCGATATGAATCTCGCCGGCGGTGACGGGAATCAATCCCAGCATCATCTTGAACAGGGTGCTTTTGCCGGCGCCATTGTGGCCGATCAGGCCATACAGTTCGCCGCGCGCGCAGTGCAGCGACACGCCGTCTACCGCATGCACGCTGCCGTAATGTTTGCTGACATGATTCACCGCGATGACAGCATCAGCGGGAGCCGGGGTAGAACTTGCCAAGCCAGTCTCTCCAGTCGGAATGGGAAGGGCGCATGTGCGGTTTGGGATCGATCACGCTGGGCGCGCGCAGCAGCGGAAACTGCTGCCCTACCAAGCGCAGCGATTGCACGGCGGGGCTGGCCAGCAGCAGCTTCATCATCGGATGTTGCCAGGTCAGGCGATCCACGATGTCATTCGCTTCGTAACGGATGTCGCCGATGTTGTCACCGTTGCGATCCCAGCCCAGATAATTACTCCAGTGATTGCCGCGCTCGCCGCCCCAGGCTTCGTCTTTCGCGCCCACATAGCGCACCTGTTCGCGGTTGGAAATGAAATCGTTGCCTTCCACCGTGTTGTGAATGGAACCGGCCCACAGGTGCACGCCGACCAGGTTGTCCACCACCAGATTGTCGCGCAGGGTGTTGTACTCGGCGTCGTAGATGAAAAAGCCGCGGGCATTGCCGGCCACGATGTTGTTTTCCACCACCGCGTCCTGAATCGTGCGCAGCATGATGCCATGATCGGAGTTGGCCCAGGTGCGATTGTTGCGTACCACCTGATCGCGTACTTCCATCAGCGCGAGGCCGCCACGGTTCATCCAGCTGTCGTTGTCCTCCCACAGGTTGTAGTAGGAGTTCATGTAGTGGGAGCCGTAACGGCTGTGATGCAGACGGTTGCCGCTGAATACGGCGTGGTGGGAAACATCCACATAGATGGCGTCGCGCACGAAGGAAATTTCATTGTGAAGGATGCGCGCCCGTTGTGAGTTGTAGAGCTGGATGCCGTTGCCGCGCTGCGAGGAACGGAAGTCGCGCTTGCCGGTGATGTTGTTGTATTCCACCACCACGTCATCGGCTTTTTCGATCCACAGCCCGAACAGGTTGTAGGTGAGATCGCAGTGGCGCACGGTTATCTGGTGTGACCCCGGCTGCAGGTAAATGCCGGCATTCTGTTCGCGCAGACTGCCGCCGGAATCGCGCACGATCATGCCCTCGATCGTGACCTGTGAAGTAGCGATGCGGATGGTGTCGCCGCTCTCGCCGCCGGACAGGGTGGGGCGATTCAGGCCGCGCAGGGTGAGCGGCTTTTCAATGCGCAGGTTTTCCCGGTAGAAACCGCGCTGGATTTCCAGTGTGTCACCGGCAGCGGCCTGATTGATCACGGCCTGGATTGATTCGCCGGGCCGGATCTGCCAGGTGGCCGCGTGCGCGGGCAGGACTGCACCGACCAGCAAGGCCAGCAGCAGGGTCATCCATGGCAGATACAGTCGTCGCAAGTCAGAATCCCGCAAAGTTAAGTGTTCAGTTTCAGCCGGCGGTCAGCGTGAGCAGACCGGCGCTTTGCAGCAGCAGAAACAGCGCCGCGCCAATCACCAGATTTTTGAAGCCCACGTAGCTTACCAGATCCATCGGGCTGGCCTTGCGATATTGTCGCTGCCACCACGGACCTTCCTTCACATAGCGTTTTGATCCCAGTCGTTCGAGCACTTCGAACAGACACCAGCCGGTCCAGCCGCCGATGGCGATGCCGGTGTCCGCGTGTCCGCTGGCGGCAAACAGTGCGGCCAGGATACCCCCCAGCAGTGCGCCAAAAAATGCGGCAACCGCTGTGCGCTGCCACAGGAACTGGCTGCGTTGCCACGGCCACAGATGCTCCACAAATTCCATCCATAATGCATGGATAAAATTGCGCGGCGTGGCGCAGGCGGGCAGGGCCGGATCACTGGGCATGCGTGGATCGACCGACAGATTCTGCACGGGAATCCTGCGTGCTGGCTGCACGGTAGTGGCCGGCAGCGGCATGAAATAACCGGTGGCATCAATAGCGGTGAGCGGCAGCGCATTTTTCTCGCGGAACTTGCGCTCCTGCGCCAGCGGCGGACAGGCATGATCGTCGGTGTACAGCACCATGCAGTCCAGACACAGCAGACATTCGCGCTGATCAATACGCCCATGCTTATCGATGGCCAGCGAGCCGCAACCTTTCGCGCAGGCCGTGCAGGTGTTGCATTCCATTTTGCGTTTCAGACCAAACCAGCGGAAGGTGGACGGCACCGCCAGCCCGGCACCGAGCGGACACAGATATTTGCAGAACGGCCGCTCGATGAAAATGGAAATGCCCAGCAGGCCGACGGCGAACAGGGTATACGGCCAGCTGCGATTGAGCAGTCCCACCAGGAACGTCGTCTTGAACGGCTCCACTTCGGCCAGCTGTTCCGCCAGTGTCATCGAAAACAGCGACACGCCCAGCAAACCGAAAAACACGCCGTATTTGATCCATTTCAGTTTGTCGTGCAGCGGTTTTGGCAGTGCGCGCTGGAAGCGTTTTAGACCGATCCAGCCGCCGATCTTGTAGAGCAGTTCCGACAGCGAGCCGAACGGGCACATCCAGCCGCAGAACAGGCCGCGTCCCCACAGGAATACGGTGATCGTGATGAAAATCCAGAACAGGAAAATGAACGGATCGGACAGGAACAGCTGCCACGTCCACTTGAACAGCAGTGAGTGGAACCAGGTGAGAATCTGGGTGATGGACGGTTGCGCCATCAGACCGAAACCCACCAGCGTCACGCTGATGATCCATGCCGTGTATTTGAAGCCGTTCACCGGCCACTTGTTGTGACGGTTGGAAAGACGGGTCAGACGATTGCGCTGGCTGTAAATGACGCCCACCGCCAGCAGGAAAGTCGCGAACAGGGCGATTTCAATCCATTGCGATTTCCACACCCGCAGCCAGGTCGGATCGGGGCGGATCACTTCCGGGCGACCGCCTTCCAGATAGTGATCGGGCAGCCAGTATTCGCGGTCGAAATTGGCGAATTCGCGCTGGCCGGTTTTCTTGTCCAGCTTGTTGCCGAGGAACACCAGACTCCACGGCAGCGCGGCACTGAAATTCTCGCCGCGGATGATGAAGATGGATGACTCGGTGAAGGCGGGCGCACCGGCGGCTTCGATGCCGTACAGGTTCTTGTAGTCGGTGTCGCGGAAGGTGAAAGTGTCCACGTCCTGCGCCACCTGCACGCGATCGAAAATGCCGCCGCGCACGAAGCCCGAACCCTTGAAAGTGGTGCGGCCGGAGGCGATCAGAAAAATTGCGTGATCGTGCGGGCCGAGGTCGGACATCAGGCGCTGCCAGTTGTTTTCACCCAGAATGCTGCGGCCGATGGTGGGCTCGTTCAGATAACCAAAATGAATGTCGATCAGCGGCTCGTTCGTGTCGGTTTCACCCACATCGGCGGCGCTGACGGTAAGACGTTGCACGCTGCCTTCTTCCACCAGAGTGGCCCAGTTTTGCGTTGCGCCGGAGGCCTTGAATACGGCCTGCGGACGCGGCTCGGCCTTCACGATGCCCACCTGCCGCGCCACCAGATACGCACTGCGCATCACCACCTGATTCTGCGCAATCACCGTGACGGTGGCGCCGCTGATGGCGTCAATGCCGATGTAGCCGCCATCGGCGCGCGCCTTGCCGATTTCCACCTTGTCCCAGGCTTTTTTGCCGACAAACTGCAGGATGAATTTGGTGAGTTTTTCTTCCGGAATGCCCACCAGCAAAATCGGTTCGCTGTGCTTGAGAATCTTCACGCCGACGATGCTGCCGTCATTGTCCATGCCGATGAGTGTGACGACGGGTTTGCCGGAATAGGCGGGAATATCGACGATGTCGGTGGACAGGAAAACATAGCCCAGCCGTTCCTGTTTACCGTTCAACGAGCGATAGGCCTCAACGTAACTGGGGCGTCCCATGCGCGGCGAAAAATGGTCAGCGCCGGGCAGCACGTCCGTGCACGGCACCCATTTGCACAGGTCCGGATCGGTGTGCAGTTCCACTGGCAGCGGGGCTTCATAGGACGACGCCTGCGCCAATGGCATGCTGCAGAGTGCGGCCATGAACAGCAGCAGCGTGACCAGGGTGGAGCGGGAGCCGTTGGCGAGTGGATTCATGCGGGATTCCTCATCAGCAAAACGGGCGACGGTTTCGAATTCCGTCGCGGCAGGAAACAGAACCGGGGAGCGTCAGGCTCCCCGGTTCCATCCCTGGGCATCCGCGTGATGCCTTTTTTGGTACTGACTTGCGTGTCTTACGCTTCCACCAGCATGCGACAACGCATTTCCAGGTGCAGCGCGTGACAGAAGTGTGTGCAGTAGCACCAGAACACACCGGGCTTGTCGGCCTTGAAGCTGACCGAGGCGGTCTGCTGCGGATTGACGATGAAGTTGACGTTGTATTTCTCGATCGCAAAACCGTGGGTCAGGTCTTCGATCTTGTCCAGGTTGGTGAGAATCAGCGTCACCTCGTCGCCCAGTTTCAGCTTGAATTCCGGCAGGCTGAACATCGGCGCCTGCGACGTCATTTTCACTGTCACCTTGTTGCCTTCCCGGAACACGCCGCTTTCCGTCGCGCTCTTCACTGCGTTGGGGAAGTCATCGATGTTGTACACCTGACGGGTCTTGATCAGATCGCGCTTGAAGATGATGAAGTCATGCGGTTCCGGACG
>CAZBII010000126.1:0-13792 GCA_964491665.1 uncultured Moraxellaceae bacterium | reverse complement strand
CACTGTTGCCAGACTAGCGGATCGCGCAGGGGGGAGTGGGCGGCGAGATAGACAATTTTTAAGCCCGCCTCCAGCAGCTGCGGCACCATCTTCATGGCCACGCCGTTGGGTGTGGCGAAGAACACCAGATCGCACTTGGCCAGGGTGGCCACGTCCGGCTCGCTGAACTTCAGATCGACGTGACCGCGCAGGTTGGGATAGAGAGAGGAAATGGCCTGACCGGACTCGGAACGGGATGTCACCGCCGCCAGTTCCACATTCGGGTGCTGCACCAGCAGCCGCAACAATTCCACACCGGTATAACCGGTTCCGCCTACCACACCAATTTTCAGTTTGCGCACGTTGTTCATGGTCCTGTCCGAAAGGTCGACTGCGAAAGAGGGTCCATCATAATGCAGGGCGGCCGCCAATAACATTTCCTGTGCGTCCGTTTTTACATGCGTTGTGCAATGTGGTTTTTTGGTTTACAAAAACGGACCTGCCAGCCGGCTCCCCTCCCCCAACCGACAGGATTCTGCATGCTCTGGGTCAAAGCGTTTCACATCATGGCGGTCATCACCTGGTTTGCCGCCCTGTTTTACCTGCCACGTCTGTTCGTCTATCACACCATGGCCAATGCCGAGGGCGACAAAACCGGCTCGGAACGCTTCAAGATCATGGAACGCAAGCTGTATCGCGGCATCATGACACCATCGATGCTGGTGGCGCTGGGACTGGGACTGTGGATGCTGGTGGAGCGCTGGAACGCCTATTTCCACACAGCCACCTGGATGCACATCAAGCTGACACTGGTGATCCTGCTGATCGGCTACCACCACATGTGCGGCGCCTTCCTGAAAAAATTCGCGCGGGATGAAAATACCCGCACCCACACTTTCTACCGCGTCTTCAACGAGCTGCCGGTGTTCGTGCTGGTGGCAGTGGTGATCCTGGTGACGCTGAAGCAGCCGCTGTGACATCCGACAACTCTGACCACACAGACAGCCCTCCCGCGATTCAGCGCTTCGATCCGCAGCGCGAGTACTTCTTCGGCGAAGGCTGTTTTATCAACGAACTGAGCAACCGCCCCGACGATCCTGCCGTGTCGATCGCCCAGGCCCGTGTGGCGGCAGGCGACACCACACGCTGGCACCGCCTGCGCGACACCACCGAGCGCTACGTGATCCTGTCCGGCCAGGGCCGGGTGGAAGTGGGCGACCTGCCCCCGCAGGAGGTGCAGGCGGGCGACACCGTGATCATCCCGCCCCTGTGCCGGCAGCGCATCGCCAATACCGGCCCCGGCGATCTGGTGTTTCTGGCGATCTGCAGCCCGCGCTTCACACCCGAGTGTTACGAAGACCTGGACCCGCAATGATCAACCAGCCGGCGTCATCAGCAGCGTGAGTACGGCCAGCATGGCCAGCGACAGCAGCAGATCCAGAAAATCGGCAGCGGGTTTGTGGTCGGATGCAGTCATGGTGTTCTCCCTGAAGGTTGGATGGTTACAGCGAACCGGACCCGACCATTTCACCAACCAAATCAGGCACAACCGCGCGCCAAACACGGTGCAATCAGGATCAATAATGGCGAACTGTGGCAGCCACACCCTGGCAGACCGCCCGCCCCGGATTCTTTTTGTCGCATCCCGCCATGGCGAAGGGCAAATGCATTGAAGAGACTGTGACCGCACAGTCCGACTTGTGCCACCCACCCCATAATTAGTATAGTTGCTTTACCAAAAACCTATTGGACCGCAGTCATGGATCTCAGCAAGAACCAGCACATCCGCCTTGAGCCGCGGGATGAATACACCCATCCCATTGAAGCGGCAAAAAACTTCAACGAAAGCATGTACATCAACCTGTTCGACCCGGCAGCGAAGGCCGGCGGCTGGTTCCGGGTAGGCAACCGCCCCAATGAAGGCCATGCGGAAGTGTCCTGCTGCGTGTACTTCCCCGATGGCCGCGTCGGCTTCATGTTCCAGCGCCCCAGCATCACCGGTAACGCCGAACTGAACGCCGGCGGCATGCGCTTCGAAGTGATCGAACCCTTCAAGCACCTGCGCCTGACCTACAACGGCAAGCTGTGCATTCTGAAAAATCCCCAGGACATGGCCGATCCGAAACAAGCCTTCGCCACCAACCCCATCGTGCCCTGCGAAATCGCCATTGATTTCCACGGCGTGTCGCCCATGTACGGCGGCGAGGCAGTGGACGAAAACGGCAATCCGGTAGAAGAAAATCCGGACGAATCCTTCGCCCGCGCCCACTACGAACAGCACATGTCCGGCACCGGCTTCATCCGCGCCGGCGACGAAACCCTGCACCTGAACGGCTTCGGCCTGCGCGACCACTCCTGGGGCCCGCGCTTCTGGCAGAACCTGTACTGGTACCGCTGGCTGCCGATGAACTTCGGTGCCGACTTCGCGCTGAACATCTCCATCGTGCAGATGGCCAGCGGCCGCCAGCACATCTGGGGCATGGTGCTGAAAAACGGCAAATACCACTTCATCGAGAAAGCCACCCTGCGCACCGAGTGCGACGAGCACTGGCAGTCGCAGCGCCTGTTCGCCCACGTCCAGACCGACGAAGGCACCTACGATGTGGAAGGAACCGTGCTGTCGCTGATTCCGCTGCGCAACCGTCGCCAGAAAGACAACGGCGAGTGGATGAACACGCGCATCACCGAAGGCTTCACGGAATTCCGCTGCAACGGCCTGGTGGGCTACGGCATGTCGGAATACCTGGACCAGATCGTGGATGACCTGCCGGTAGGGCGTGCAGTTTGAGTACGCCCGCTTCCGCCCCGGATTTCGCTGCGGCACTCACCGCCGCAGCCGAACGCGCACTGCAGGAAAAAGGCCGCGTGGAAAAACTCACGCGGCTGTCCGGCGGCGCATCTGCCGAAACCTGGCGCTTTGAATGGCACGGCGAACGGCATGTGCTGCCGTGCATCCTGCGCCGTTCCGCCGTGGCCAGTGGCGGCCAGTTTTCCACGTCGATCACCAAGGCCACCGAAGCACAGGTGCAGCGTCTGGCGCGGCAACAGCACGTGCCGGCGCCGCGCATCCTGTTTGAACTGCAGGCCGGTGACGGACTGGGCGACGGCTACGTGATGGAACAGGTATCAGGCGAAACCCTGGCGCCGAAAATCCTCAGCGAGCCGAAGCTGGAAAATGCCCGCCGCAACCTGGCCGCGCAGTGCGGCACGATTCTGGCCGGCATCCACCGCATCGACATCGCGCCGCTGCGCAACCTGCTGACAGACCAGTCCGCCCTGCCCCAGCTGCAACAACTGGAAGCGCTGTATCGCAGCTTCGAACAGCCGCAACCGGTGTTTGAATTCGGCCTGCGCTGGCTGCGCGAGAACGCCCCGCCGCCGGTGCCGCTGGCACTGGTGCACGGCGATTTTCGCAACGGCAATTTTGTGGTGAATGAAAACGGCATGGCCGCCGTGCTGGACTGGGAGCTGTCGCACCTGGGCGATCCGGCGGAAGACTTGGGCTGGCTGTGTGTGCGCTCGTGGCGCTTTGGCAAACCGGAAAACGCCGTGGGCGGATTCGGCGACCTGACTGAACTGCTGCGCGCCTACGAACAGGCCGGCGGCAATCCCATCGACCCGCAGCGCGTGCGCTACTGGCAAGCCTTCGGCACCCTGCGCTGGGGCGTGATCTGCCTGTTCCAGGTATTCAGCCACCTGCGCGGCCACCAGCAATCGGTGGAACTGGCCGCCATCGGCCGCCGCGTATCCGAAACCGAATTCGATTTTCTGGAGTTGATCCGCTGATGCCAACCGACCGTCCCAATCCGGTAGAAATCCTGCAGGCGATTGAAGGTTTCCTGCAGGAAAAAGTGGCGCCCCAGGTGGACAAACACACGCAGTTTCACCTGAAAGTCACCGCCAACCTGCTGCGCCTGCTGCAGCGGGAATGGAATCAGGCCGGCGCGCAGGATCAGGCCGAACTGGCGCGCCTGCAGGCGTTGCTGCACAGCCGCAGCGACGATCTGGCCGCGCTGAATGTGCAGCTGTGTGACGCGATCCGCGAGGGAAAAGTGGCGCTCGGCAACGCCGATCTGCTGGACCATCTGCAGCAATCCACCCGCGCCAAACTGGCGATTGATAATCCGAAGTATCTGGCGGGGCGCTGAGCAGCCAGCCGCGCTCACTGGTCTACACTGAACGGTACAGTCATTACCGAACGTGACCGGCCTCCATGCCCCTGCTTCGCCTTGCAACGTTGATCCTGCTGCTGACCTTCGGCCATCACGCGCTGGCGCTGAGTGTCGACGTGAACGAGACATTCACGCAGCAGGAGATCGGCCCGGGCGTGGAGTTCCTGACGGACCCGGACGGCGCACTCACAGCCACCAACGTCAACGACCAACCGGGCTGGCAGGTCTCCACCGCCAGCGCGCTGAATTTCGGCTTTTCATCGGCGGTGCACTGGGTCCGGTTTGCGATTCGCAACACCAGTGCCAATTCCACCAGCCTGATGCTGGAAAACCGCGTCCCGTTTCTGGATCACCTGGATGTCACCATCACATCAGAGCACGAACCGCCGCAACAGCTGGCCCTGGGTGACACCTTGCCTCTCTCCACCCGCCCGGTGCGCCATTCGCATTTTCTGGTGCCATTGCAGATACCCGCACACAGCGAGGTGCGTCTGCTGCTGCGCGTGCAGTCCACGTCTGCAGTGCAGATTCCCCTGACACTCTGGGAAAAAACGACGTTTGTCGAACAGGATCATCTGCGCTCGATCTACTACGGCCTGCTGTATGGCCTGGTGCTGTCAATCTGCCTGTATCACCTGCTGATATTTCTGCAGGTGCGGGAAAGCGCGTTTCTGTGGTACGCCCTGGTCAACCTGAGCCTGGCGGGCACCTTCGCCTCGATCCACGGCGTGCCGACGGTATTGCTGGGAAACCTCAGCATCGGCATCAACGACAAGGTCCTGCTGTTATCCATGGCAGGCTGCACCTCATTTACCTGCCTGTTCACTCACGAAGTGCTGCAAATGAAAACCGCTCGCCCCCGTCTGGCGCTGGCGCTGCGCGCCGTGGTGTACCTGGGAATGCTGCAGGCGGCGCTGTCATTCGTGCTGCCCTACCCGCTGCTGATTCGGGCCATGGTCATCCTGACGCTGGTGACCCTGGTTGCGAATCTGGCGGCTCACGTGCGCCGTTTCCTCGATGGTTATCCGCCGGCGCGCTACATACTGCTGGCGGTGCTGGCAGCGACTGCCGGCGTAGTGGTCACCTTGCTGGAAAAGCTGGGGCTGGTGCCCAGCAACTGGCTAACCGAAAATGCCATGCAAACGGGCATCATCGCCATGACGCTGCTGTTTTCGTTTGCCCTTTCCTACCGCATGAACATGGATCGCCAGCTGCGCGAAAATGCCCAGGCGGAACTGATCGCGGCGCAACAACAGATCAACGAGAATCTCGATCACATGGTGCGGGAACGCACCGAAGCACTGGAGCAGGCCAACACCCAACTGCTGGAAGCCAGCAACACCGACGCCCTCACCGGCCTGCGCAACCGGCGCCATTTCAATGAAGCGTTCGAACTGGAATTCAGGCGCGCGCTCCGCGACAAAACACCCCTGTCACTGCTGCTTCTGGACATCGATCACTTCAAGCAAATCAATGACACCTATGGTCATCCGTTTGGCGATCTTTGCCTGACGCAGGCGGCGCACATCATCCGCTCCCAGATCCGTCGGCCGCCCGATGTGGCAGCACGCTATGGTGGCGAAGAATTTGCGGTGCTGCTGCCCAACACCCACAATGGCGGTGCACGTCATATCGCCACGGAGATCTGCCTGAACCTGAGCAGAACGATCATCGCCGATGACACGCGGAAGGTTTACATCACCGTGAGCATTGGTGTGGTGAGCCTGAAGCCGGGGTCAGCGGATTCCACGGAATCATTACTCAAGCAGGCGGATTTGCTGCTCTATCGCGCGAAGGAGAATGGGCGCAATCGGGTGGAATGGGAGGGGTGAGGAACGCGAACTGCAAATGATACGAGCGCCAGAATTTCTATTTTGATTTTTCACGTTTCACAAGCACATCTTTGCGTAGTAAACGCTCTGAGCGCATTACGAAAAGAATATAAACACGATGGCCATCGTAGCGGTAGAAAACCCGGCAAGGTGGTTCGACAATTTGTCGATATCTGGACTTCTTCAACTCTGGAGGAATGCTGCCACTTTCCGGATGCTCCTGAAGTTGGTCAACATGGGCAAAGATTCTCTGAACGAGCTCTTTGGCAGCGGAGGGCTTATCAAGTGCTATGTAGTCGGCGATTGCATCAAGATCAGCAAGCGCAGTCTCCGACCAAACTATTTCAGCCATCGGGACATTCGGGCCTTGGCATCCTCGTGGGATACATTTCTTCCTTCGGCAATCGCCATCTCCCCGCGAGCAATGCCCTCAAGCAGATCCATGCGCTGCTGCATAAGCTCAAAGCTTTCCACATCAACAAGATAAGCGCTTGGGAGCCCGTGCTGGGTGATTAGAATAGGCTTCTTATCCCGCTCAAGATCGGCGAGGATTTCGGTAGCCTGACGTTTTAGGGTAGTGACTAGTTCGGTACGCATGGAGTGATACTATAGTGGCACTTTGAGTTTGGCAAGCAGCTGGAGATTTTCAATTACGCCTCATGGCATACGGCTTCGATATTGTGGCCGTCGGGATCAAGGACAAAGGCGCCGTAATAATGGGGATGGTAATGGGGCCGCAAACCCGGCGCCCCATTGTCCTTGCCACCAGCCTGAATGGCAGCGCGATAGAATGCGTCCACCTGCTGCCTGTTACTGACCCGAAACGCAACATGAACCGGCGGATTGTTGGGTGTTCCACTGCTGATCCAGAAATCCGGCTTCGGCGGCTCGCCAAAACCAGCCACATCAGCGTGCCCCGTCACCGACGCCGGCAGCTCAGTAATCAATTCATATGCAATGGCCGCCAGGGCCGCCCGGTAAAAGCGTTTGCTTCTTTCAAAATCGCTGACTATCACACCGGTATGATCAATCATGCTGTCTCTCCGTTAACAGAAGGCACTCAGACAAATTGAAGTTTTGCGCAGGGGAATCTGCTTATTTCATTGAATGGAACCCGATTGGATTGCCTTCCGTATCCCTGACCACGGCGCAGAAACCATGCTCGCCGATGGAGGTTTTCGGCTGCATCACACTGCCGCCATTTGCGGCAGCACGGGCGACCTGCACCGCGCAATCTTCACACCCGAAATAAACCAGCGTTCCGCCACCGCCAGGCTTAAAGCCTTCCATTTTAGTCAGCATGCCGCCTGCGCCGTAGCTGCTCATGCCGGACTCTTTATCCATGGGAAAGAACCACATCTCCATTTCCATGTCCGGATTCGGACTGGGCATGCGCTCAAGTCTGGTTTCCAGCACCGCCTCGTAGAATGCTTTCGCGCGCGCCATGTCTTCCACGTATATCTCGAAATGTACAACGGGATTGGATTTCATTGGGGGCTCCTTGATTGGGGTTGCAAGGGTGTTGAATGCATTGGATATGTGACTGCCGATTGGTTGTGACCGGATCGCCTGCACTTGGTAGTCGAATGGGGGCTGGCCAAATCGACAGGGGGCGCATGAAATCTCACTTTCAACTATCGACCAAGATGCAAAGGTACGCATGATTGACTCCAACATCTTGTAAAGGCTGTAACCGATCATAGATGCTTGTGTGCTGACCGACGGCACTTGCCATTCGAAGTGCCGGACAACTGAAGTGAAAGCGTAGTGACCCGCTCAGGCTGTCGAACAGTGCCTATATCCGAATACTGAATCCACCGCCGGTTCCACACCATACATAAACATCTTCTGAAACCAAGATTGGCGGCGCCTACAGGCCTGACGCGGCCTACGATTGATTTCTCGAAATAGGCTGATAGACATGAGTACGCTTGTGAATATGCTGGTGGTCCTCATAGTATTCGTACAGGTTGTGCGCCTCGGCTGAACGGTGATGGAAACCACGCTCTCCCCACATGAGCCACACCAGCGCCTTGCCGGACTGCGCCAAGTAGCGGTCAAGAAGGTCACGGCGCAGATAGCTGAAAGAGCCACTGACCTGCGCGCCATGCTCGCCGACTTCGCGGTACAGCGACGCCACGCCTGAAGCATCATACAAGTCCCATTTGTTGGCGCGGTACCAGAGACTCAACGCCTCACAGAGCCGTTTAGAGGGCAGTATCGCACCGCCGCCCTGGTTCAGCACACTGTGGTAGCTTTCCCAGTTGTACCTCTGCACCGGGATGTCGATCGTGACGCCATTGTTTGACAATCCTTCTGCGGACACAATGTATTCGGCGGGCTCGTCCTCTCGCTCAGTAGCGTAAGACATGCCAGGAATCGAGGAGAAAGACATCTCACCCGCGTAGGTGTAATAAAAGCTTGGCTCCTCTGGAATAGCGTAATTGCCGGGGTATTCAAGACCAGCGAACAAGGTGCATAGGCGGTCGACTTCTCCGCTGTCCACTAGTACACCTCGGAAGAAGGTGAAGACCTGCCGTTCATCGGCGGGAGCATTTTGCTCGAGGAACCCGTCAAGTACGACCCACGGTCCTGTCAGGTCATCAATTTCCGTGATCTCGAGGATGCTGCGGTAGTCTGGTTGTGGACCTCTCACCAGCCAGTCGCCAGCACCCGTAGGCTGACCGCTGAACAAGTCTGGGAGTTGCAGGTTGATGATCACGGCCTCAAGTGGAAACGTCGGGTCGATGTCCGCATCTGAGGGGCGAGCGTTGCGCTCTTTGGCAAGAAGACCTTGCGCGTATCGGATACCCCACATCTCGAAGTAGGCAATCCAGCCGTATTTCTTCCCGTATCGGTCGACCTTGTGTTTATCACCGCCTATACGAGCGCCGGAGTCCATTTGCCGGTCAACTGCTTCGAAATGCTCGGGGTCATAGCCAAGCACCAGCATTCGCGAAACGATTGCCGATAGCACCCGCTGGTACTCTGGATTGTCATAGTCGTAATTCCGTCGACCTGGTATCAGCCTTCCGATCGTGTAGTTGCCGAAGTCCATTCGAATCGCCGCATGCTTCGCACGTTTGATCACCTCTGGAGCGAACTGTGGCATGTTCTCAAACGGACTGCGCAGATGGTTAAACGGTGGAAGGAGATGAGCTTGCTTGTCCTCAGACAAGCAAGCCGGATCAACCATCCTTGCGATGGAAATGGTTCCCAGACAGTACTGCTGATATAGAGCATGCCAAGTAGAATGCGTCGCGCCAGGCGCGAACATAGCCCGATAAATCTCACGAGCGACGCTAGGCAGTGCCTCTCGCATCTCCACGGCACTGATATCCGACCAAGTGGCTAGCGCCGCACCGTAGGCTGCGGCAAACATCCGCTCCGGAACATATGGATCTGAAACATCAACGGCCTCCATTGCCAGCCGGAAAAACTCCGCTGGCCGCATGGCGGCGAATTCATACAGGGTCTTGGTGGCCACGTCCCGCAGCCTTCTGGACGTCGACGTCAGCGTCCACATAACCCAACGCGCCCGCCGAATTTCTCGCTCGTCCAGGCTACCCGACTTCCATCTGGTCGACAGGAATTTGAGATCGTCTTCAATTTCCTCAGACTTTTCACGAACCCACTCCGTCCAGAAAAGATCGCGTTGTGTATTGGACATGTCCAAAAGCACGCCGTGTAAGAAATTCATGTCATACGGATGCGCTCGCGCTGCCCTGGTACTGCGAAGTCTCGTGAAGGCAAGCTGTGCGAACTGCTTTGACTCCAGCATTGCGCGCGCGAACCGTTCCACCGTTCCCCGCCCAATGCGCCTTGGATCTGATTGCGCCGTCAACAACAGAGCGTTCATGGCGAGGTTATCATCTGACAAGTCTTGCCAAAGCTGGCGTCTGCCTGAATGTTGCGGATACAGGCCAACCAGAGCTTGGAACACGTCATACGCGAGGGTATGCGAACCAGGCTCATGGAATCGGAACTGAGCACATCCTTCATCGCTTTGCAGCCAGCGCGCCAAGGTCGGCCTGGCAAGCAGGTGGCGCGCTATCATATGTCCGGCCATCAGGTCGTATGAAAACGCGATTCCTTGGCCACCCCTTTCATATATCGTTCGTACAAGGACGCCTTCGGACTCCAGCGCGCGAATGACGCTGGCGTCCCAGCCCTTGTCTCGTACTGCCTGACGTGCAGCATGAAACTCCACGCTTCTCGCATTACCCTCCCAGAGGAGACCTGAAATCGTTTGCAATGCATCTTGCACTTCATCCTGATAGATGCGCTGCGTCGTTGGTAAAAGCTCAGCAACTCGTTCAGCAACTTTGTTGAAGTGCGCTTCAAACAGGCTTGCAAGCGAACTGGGTAGCGCTTCCACCCCGACAAGATGCTGACGACGAGGGTTCGCAACCTCGCAGAAGATTCTTAGCGTCAACGGGTGCTGCAAGAACTCGATTGGCAAATCCGCGTCGGTGGCGTCGATCCTGTAGTACTCAAAATACTTGTCGATAGCAGTCTGCGGATCTTCCTTGAACCCCTTGTGCTTAACTTGAGGAAACTCCTCCGGCAGACAGATCTGTGCGAACTCATTGCGCAGAGTGACAACCAGCATGACATATGAAAAGTCCTTCAGGAGCTCTTCCGCTCGGGCAAGCTCATCCTTCCAGTTTCTCGGATCTTCCGCCTCGTTCAGCCCGTCAATGACAATCGGGATGCGCTTGCCGGCGCGCTGCCCCGCTGCATCGACCGCCTCAACCAGCCGGTCGAAGCTCTCCGCCGGTCTGCCAGAAATCTTGAAGGCAGACACGAGATCGTCAAGCCCGTGGCCTGCGTGAAGATTCTTCCCTAGCAGCAAGACACCACCTGGGAATTCTCCGTCCGGCTGGGTCATCTTGACGGCGAGTTCGGATTTTCCTTCCCCCGCAGCTGCAAGCACCGCAACGGCTCGAACGCCGATCGACTGATCGAGACTGCGCAGTGCCGACGAGACCGCGTGGATATCAGCAACCAAATTCGAGGTTAAAGGTGCTCCGGCTGAACGCGCACCACGCAGCTTTGAGAGCAGTCTGTCGTAGCGCAACGGCTGCGGTGGATTCGTCGTCAACAGTTGCTGTATTGCTTCGAAGTCACCTTTGCCGAGCGCCGTGTACAGGCTACCAAGCAGCTCAGCCGATCCGGTGGCTCGATCCAAAAGTAATTCGACTTCGGCCTTGATCTCAGGTTTGAGCTGCTCAGTCAGCGAGGCAATGTCCGTACAATTCCTCTTGAGCGCACTTGAGAGCATATCCAGATATTCCCACGCACTCTGGCCGCCCAGAAGCCTGAGGATCTTCTCCTCTGCCCCAACGACAACATGAACTTCCGGCTGATATCGACGCTTTAACGGAGCCGCAGCGAGCCTATACTGCTCAGCAAGCAGCGCAGGCGTCAGAACGAGCTCGCCGAAATAGGTTTCTCGAAGCAGCGCTCCCGGCCCAACCAAAAGGTCTTCGATGTCTGTTGCTGTCAGCAGCTCCAACTTCAACTCGGGGAAGCGGTCTTTCTCAAGCGCGAAGAACCAGTCTTGGTCTCCCTTCGTCAGCGTGTGGTGTGTCCAAAGTTTCCAATCAGTCACACCTGGGACATGCCTGCGGGTCTTCTCAATACCCTCAATGATCTTGCTACGGCGAGCGGCTCCCAAGTCTTGACCGTTCGCGAGCCCAAACCATTTACATTGCCAGCCAATCCAACGTGGCGGCGCACCGAGATAGCAAGGCTCCGTCAATTGAAGGTGGAACTCCACGCCAGGCTGGTTTGCGCGTTGCTTGAAACGCCCGAAGCGCCCGTAGTGACGGCGCACCAGAGAGCGGCAAAGCTTCTCGAAGTTTTCATCCGCTGCTCCAGGCAGCTCGCTGAATACATTCCAATTTGCTTCAGGCATCGGCGCTGTCCCTGTCAGCTGGAGTCGAGGAATCTGACGGGTAGTCATGCGCGGAGAAGACCTCAACTTTCGCTCCAGCTTCGATAAATAGCTTCACGAACACGGAAACGTCAGCCTCTTCAGTTCTGATAGTAATTTGATCACCTTCACGCCTGAGGTGATGTTCATATACCAACTGACCGATCTCAGCAGGCCCTATGGTGTTGATGTTCAGATTGCTCAGCAACAAGAGCATGTCATCTGAAAATCTCTGATTCTCTGGCTTACCAAAAGAAATATCGTGGCTGTTATCTTTCGAAGCCTGATCGCTGAGCTTATCAATGTCCTTTTCAACCTTTTCCGCATCTTGCGCTCGCTTAAACCTCCCGATGAGAACCAGGTTCATCGAATGCTCAGACCCGTATCCGTTCCAAATTTTCATGATTGCGTCTCTCGTTGGATCTCGAAGGTATTTCTGAGTCGCTTAAGCGCCGACAGAACGCCGGCATCGCCAATCTTCGTGCCGACAGGCGAGTAAGAACTCGCGCGCAGCATGCCAGACGCGTCTATGTGCGCATAGGCCTGAAGGCCTCGCTCATCGGGGAGTGGGTCGCAAGTAGGCAGTCCTGACGCCCCCGCCTCACTAACAGCAAGACGAACCTTGCCTCTGTAGTTGGAGACCCAGTTTTGAAGTGCTAAGCCAGCCACTCCATCCATGTTTGCGACTGCTGTGGTTGCTTGTTGAGGAAGCAAAAGCAATTCGCTTGCCCCAATGTTTTGCGCGAGCTCGCTAATAGCGTCAAGTTCTGCAACCGTGCGCTCGTTGACAACAACGTTGATCCCAAAGGGCGACAAGGTCGCAATCGACTCCAGGCCTCGGAGCAGGCTGGCAAACTGCTTCCCTCGCTGTTCTTCATAGGTGCGACCCACTCCGTCAACGCTAATACGTGCGAAGTGGATAGAACCTTTGAGGCGCTCGATCAGCTGTGGCGTCAGGCGATGACCATGAGTCGTGAATGTGACCGCGAGCTGGGTCTCTCCCGCAGCCTGTTTACATATGTCGACGAAGTCAGTATGCAACGTGGGTTCGCCGCCGCCAAATCCGATGCCGAGGCATCCGTCAGTATCCAATTCCTTCAACCAGCCAATCACCTTGCTGGTACGCAGCGATGCTTTATGCTTCGGCGCGTAGCAGTACCCGCAGTGAAGGTCGCAAATATTGGTGAGTGCAATGGATACCTGTCGGGGGGACGCCGACCAAGCCGCTTCTTTCGGGCGCAACTCGTCCAGGAGGACATTCAGACCTGATAGTCGATCAAAAAGATGCACCCCGTTTGGGCCGATTCTGAATTTCATAAGGCATTTTCACCGAAATTAGCTCCACCTTTAAATGAGTCATCGAGCGCGTCGATTTTCTCGAGGTAGCCGTTGACTGCTCTTGTCAGTTAAGCGTCTAACTGTCAGTAAGCGCCTGCACCCAATGTTCTGCCGATTGGTAGGTGCGGCGGTCATATGATAGCTGCTTAATAACCGTGAATTCGTCCGACGCGATCTGCACCATGCGATTGAATGCAGCGTCCGAGCCAGGTCCGTACTGGTGTTGAGCTTCGGCTTCAAGTCAAAAGCACACACTGGGGCGATGCCGTATAACCGCTTTATCAACAAACGCAGATTCGCATTTCTCAATTTTCTGACTTGATCAGGAAATTCATCAGCGCAGGGAAGCCGCCGATTGGCACGATTATACCCACCCTTCGTCTCACGATCTTCCCACGCTCCCCGAGCCCTCCCCACGCTTCCCGAACCTCTCCCCACGCTCCCCGAACCTCTCCCCACGCTCCCCGAACCCCTTCCCACGCTCCCCGAACCCCTCCCCACGCTCCCCGAACCTCTTCCCACGGTCCCCGCCC
>CAZBII010000125.1:0-13969 GCA_964491665.1 uncultured Moraxellaceae bacterium | reverse complement strand
GGCGACATCATCGTGGATCTGCCGCTGTGGAAAGAGCACCGCGCCGAGCTGCTGAATCACACCGGCAAACTGGGCGTGCAGATTCCTGGTGACGCCGAGCCGGAAGAAATTGCCGACGATCTGGCGCGTCTGGATGTGGTGGCGATTCACTTCCCCGTATTCCGCGATGGCCGTGGCTATTCCCTGGCGCGCATCCTGCGTGAGCGTTTCGGTTTCAATGGCGAATTGCGTGCCACTGGCGACGTGCTGCGCGACCAGCTGTTCTACATGCAGCGCTGCGGCTTTGATGCGTTTGATGTGCGGGAAGATCGTTGCATCAATGTGGCCTTGACCGGGCTGAGCGATTTCACCGTGACCTATCAGGCCGACGTGCACGAGAAGCGCCCGATCTACCAGCGTCGTCCTGGCTGATTGCAGTTTTTCGATCACAAAACAAAAAGCCGCCACAAAAATGTGCGCGGCTTTTTTTGTGTCCTCGTCATGCAGAGGCGTAAGGATCAGCCTATTGATTGCTGCTTGCTGACATCTTCCTGCGCGCGAAATACTTGCACCAGGCGATCGCCGCAACCGGCCCCATGGCAAACACGGCGAGGAAGCCGGACAGGTACAGCCCGTGATACATCGAACTATAGATACCACCCAGTAACAGGCTGGTGTAGAACGCCACGGCAAACAGCAGCGGCGAGCGACTGCTGCTCGGTGCAACGTCGCGGGTGAACAGGATGCGGTAGAGGAA
Organism: uncultured Moraxellaceae bacterium; assembly: GCA_964491665.1. GTDB lineage: Bacteria > Pseudomonadota > Gammaproteobacteria > Pseudomonadales > Ketobacteraceae > Ch67. Next base: position 13,233 of record CAZBII010000125.1, on the reverse strand, counting down.
ACTGATAATGAACACAGCGCCGATCCAGCCCCAGAAATTGCTGAATGGAACACCGCCCGATACTTCCGGCAGATAGGCACCGCCGAAATCCCACTTCCACCAACCTTCCTCAATGGCGATTGGATCGGTTGTCAGATCCCACGCGGTTGTTACCAGTCCAGTTGCAGCTGACGCCAGAATGATTTTCAGCAGCCAGTTATTGCTGCTGGACGACACGTTCTCGCTGCCCATCAATTCATCCACCAGCAACAGCGAGGGATAAATGACAACATCCCACGACACCACCACCATGAGCGGCACGTTGCCAATGGAGTAACCCAGCGCCGGTGTGTATTCATAGTCGCCGAACCACCAGCCATAGTTGCAGCCGATGAACTCCACAAACCAGGAAATGATGAAGGAGATGACCGAGAATCCCAGCGTCTTTTTCCAGCCCTTGGTGCCAGCAGCATGGACAAAGCACAGGGTCAGCAGCGCCAGCATCTGGATCTGCACACCGGTTGTCGGCAAATGTTGCGCCGGAAAAAATGCCGTGCTCAGCAGGTTCAGCACCGACACCCCACACAGCACGACAGCAATGCGCTCGCTGTAAACGGCCAGCTTGTTATCTGCAGTCATAAAACACTCCGTCATCGAATCAAAACATTTGAAGTTATTGTCGTTATGGTCTTATCCCGGCTGTGTCATGCCGGCGGATGGCAGCTCCCAGCTATCACTGAAATCATAGCGAATCAGCTCATCCATGATCGCAGATTTTTCACCCCGCGCCTTCTTCGCCCGCTCCTCCACCAGCGTGGCCATGACACTTTCTACTTCCTTGCCAAACAGTTCAACCAGATAGCTCATCGGAATGCGCGGTTTGCCGGTGGGTTTGCCATCGCTGTCAAATCCGGTGGCGGAAAACGGCGGTACGTAGAACACATTGGGCTGCGTGCCTTTTTCTGCATACAACGGCAGCGCCACGCCAAACTCTTTCACCAGACGGTGAGTGGGCGATTCCGGATCATCCAGCATGCCAAAGTGGCGCGCCCGCCCGGTGCACTGACCGACACACGCCGGCGGCATGCCGTTCTCCACGCGAGGGAAGCAGAAAATACATTTCTGTGAAATGCCCAGGCGCGGATTGAAATAGATTTTCTTGTACGGGCAGGCTTCCATGCAGAAACGGTAACCGCGGCAATCAGCCTCGTTCACCAGCACAATGCCATCCTCCCGCTTCTTGATCGCGCTGCGCGGACAGGCTTTCTTGCACGCCGGATCTTCACAGTGATTGCACAGGCGCGGCAGATAGAAGAAAAACGAGTTAGGAAAAATGCCGTCGCCCTGATCCTCTTCCCAGTTGGGGCCCCACTCCGGCGATCCTGAATTTTCTTTCACTTTCGGCAGCAGCGGTTTCTGCGGATCGTAGATGCCGGGTTTCATTTCCTCCAGATTGAACTCCCAGCGACCGCCCGTTTCCGCCACCATCGGAATGCGCCCTTTCTGTCCGGATGCATAAACGCCGTCGGGCGGTGTCATCTGTTTGAAATCGCGCGGCCAGCCTTCGCCTGGTTTTGTTTCCACGTGATTGAACCAGATCCCCTCCTGACCTTCATTGGATGTCCATTGCCGTTTGCACGCCACCGTACAGGTCTGGCAGCCAATGCATTTGTTCAGATCGATTACCATTGCAAGTCCCATGATGAACTCCTGCAAAATTCCGGTGGGTTACAGTCAGCTTAATTTGCGCAACGAAACGCGAGTGTCGCGCGGTGCATGTCCGGGCTGCGCGCCCGCCAGACGATAATTCAGTTGCGCATAGTCGCCTGCCATGTGGATCGGTTTGATCGGACTGCCGTAAAGCGTTTTGTCCGAGACGCCATTACGGAACTGCCACGGCTGCCACGCGTGATACATCAGCACGGTGCCTGGCCGCATCGCCGCCGCCACTTTTATCTGACACTGACAGCTGCCAAAATCGTTGTACATCTGCACGATTTCACCGTTTTCCATACCGAGCCGCTGCGCGTCTTCCACCGACATCCACAGAGCCGGCTCGCCGCGCTGCAAACGCAACATGGTGGGATTCTCCCGCCACTGGGAATGGATCGACCAGCGCGTGTGTCCGCCAATCAGCCAGAACTCCTGATCGCCGCCGACCACCGGCGCCTTCTTGTAAGTCGGCAGTGCTTCGTCTGCTTCCACATACCAGGGGTGATCGATGTAAAACTGCATGCGACCGGTTGCGGTGGGATACGGCTTGAAATCCTGGATAAAAAATTGGTGCGGCGTGATCGTCTTGCCGGCCTGTTTTTCACTGCCGACCGCATTGATTGCGGAATAGTTGCCGGTGGAGCGGATTTCCACCGCGCCTTCGCGCCGCAAATCCTCCAGGGTAACGCGCGGCGCCATTGCTTCGGCCACTGCACTGCCCATCCCTTTGCGTTGCAACATCGACAGAAAATACGGGTTCGACATCGCCGACACGTTCAGCAGGAAATCGTAGGCCTTTTCCTTGCCTTCATCCGTCGGTTCAAACTTGCCGTTGTAAGACCAGCGATCATAGATTTTGGAAAGATCCTTGTCGCGACCATGCATGTCGCGGAATTTCGTCATGCCCCGTTCCACGGCACGCTTGCTGATGACTTTTGCCAGCTCGCCCATCATGATGTATTCGCACTTGCTCTCGCCCAGCGGCTCGATCGCCTTGTCGTTGATGATCATGTAGGGAATGTAGGTGGAACAGTATTTCAGGCCGAGCTTTTCATACCAACCCGCCGACGGCAGCAGAATGTCCGAGTGCATGGAGGTGTAGTTGAGCTGCGGCGTGATGCCCACCACCAGATCGATTTTCTGCCACATGCCTTTCTCAATAGCATCGTGACGCCACAAACGACGCAGCGGATTCGAGCCGGTAAAAATGAACACACTCGGAATTTCTGCGTGCTGCATGTGAGGATTCTTCGCATATCCTTCTGTCTTCAGCGCTTCCGTCATGTAATGCGCCAGACTGTGCGGATAGGATGTGTCGTGCGAGTCGCCCATGGTTTTCTGCCAGTCCGGTTCCAGCAGGTAGTACCAGGGAATGGCCGGCACTGCGGCAATCTGTTGCGCCTGCGCCAGTTGTTCCAGCAGTTGTGCATCTTCGCTGGCCATGTTTTGCAGAAAGCGCATCAGCGTTTCGTTGGTATCCAGACCGGTATTTTCCAGAATTTCCAGGAAGCGTTTGAGCTGGGAAAATTCCTCGCCAATGGATTCGGACTGGCCATAGGAAATGATGGGCCAGCCTTCCGGCGTGTACCAGCCGGCAACGCGGAAACCACCGCCGGGCACACCGTGCGATCCGGCCAACGCGCACAGCAGGATTTTCAGACGCTGCTCCAGATCCGTGTGATAGCCCTTGCCCGAACCCCAGCTGGAATAAATCATGGGTGCGCGCGCCTTGCCGAAATCACGCGCGAACTGATAAATCACATCCGGATGCACACCGGTTTCTTCTGCTACCGCTTCCGGCGACCATTTCTCCAGACGTTCCACCAGCAGATTCCAGTTGGTGCGCACCTTCACCCGCTCACCGGAAGCCAGCGTCACTTCAAAGCGCCCATCAAGCACCGGCTCAATATCGTCTGACAGTTTGGTGGTGCGGACTTTGCTGTCCCAGGTGCCTGGCACTTCTGCCGGAAAACTGGTTTTGGCATTCCAGACGAAATAGAGATATTTTTCTTTTACGCTGGCATCCATGTCGCGCGCGGTCAGGAACAGGCCATTGTCTTCGCGAATCAAAAACGGCAGATCGGTGAATTTCTTGACGTAGTCTTCCTTGTACAGATTTTCATTGATCATCACATACACGGCGGCCATCGCCAGCGCGGCGTCGGCGCGCGGTTCCACCGGCACCCACAAATCCGATTTGGAAGCAGTCGCAGAATAGTCCGGAGAAATGCACACCAGCTTCGCGCCGTTGTAGCGAGCCTCGGTCATGAAATGCATGTCGGGAATGCGCGTGTAAACGGGATTGCCCATCCACACAACGATGTAGTCCGAGTGGAACCAGTCGTCGCTGCTGCCTTCGATATTCTGCATGCCGAGCGTCTGGATCGCGCCCATCATCTCGTCGCCTACCAGACCCCATGAATCCAGCTCGGTGACTGACAGCAACGTAAACAGGCGCGATTCCCACATCTGGTCCGGACCAAAATCCAGATTGGTGGTGCCGTGATCGTAAACGAGTTTTTGCGGCTTGTTTTCATGCAGAGTTTCGATGATCTTGTCGGCAATCGTGGTGTACGCCTCATCCCAGGAAATGCGTTCCCAGCGGCCCGATCCGCGCGGTCCGACCCGACGCATCGGATGCAGCAGACGCAGCGGACTGTAAGTCTGCTCGGAATAGCAGGCACCTTTCTGACAGCCGCGCGGATTGAAATCCGGAACACCTTCCTGCATCGAGGAATAAACGCGATTCTGTTCTTCGCGCCAGATCAGGCCGTCGCGAATATAGATATCCCAGCTGCACGCCGACATACAGTTCGAGCGTCCGTGACTGGCCTTGACGATGCGATCCCAGCGCCACTGCTTGCGATAGATTTCTTCCACCGATGCGAACGCAGGCGGTTCACTGGCAGTGCCGCCCTGCTCCGCTGCCTGCAAAAAAATATTCGGAAACAGTGCGGCGCCAACAAATCCGCTGGCGCTGGCTCCGATGAATTCACGACGACTCAGTTTCATGACGGCATTTCCCTCTCATTCTTCTGGTTCTGCTCAAGGGGTGATTCGGTTTCAGACAGACTGATTCTTTGCTCTGCGCCCAGTGCATACAGAAAGCGCACCAGCGCGTCATACAACGCAACATAAACACCGGAGCTATCGTGCTTGCGCACGCGTTCCGCGCATTGCCAGACAAAACTGCCAGGATGCAAACGCACAAAACTGCGGATGGCCGCACGCAAATCTTCACGCTGGGGAAACGCGTCCGCGAGACGCAGCAGATAGGACAGAAAAAACATTTCGACGCTGAGATGGTCGGGCGACCATTGCGATTGCTGCGCAACCGAATAATGCCGATAGAAATTAACGACGCGACGCAGGCGCGCATGCGGATCGGAATGATAGGAGCCTTCCTGCAATGGCGCGAGTGGCTCGGGTTTGCCGATGTCGAACAGACTGCAGTAAATCACGCCTTCCCGCGCACGCCAGATTTCGTCCGGCGCATCCAGAAAACGTGTCATTGCTGACGGAGCAGATGCTGTGGTTTTGCCATCGGGATAATTTATCGCGTGGGCAAACCATTCGGCACATTCCGCCAGCGGCTGTGCTTCAAAACGTGTCATTGTTTTTCTCTCCTCTCATCCGCCGCCAGACTAGTGAATCACATTGAGTGCCTGTGATTGCCTGACGCAGATCAATACCCATCGGTATTTGCATTGTGCAAAATGATCACGAAAACATTGAAAATCCGATAATAAAAGGCATAAACAGAATTTATACCCAGCAAGAGGTACAGATTGTTCGGTACCTGCAGGTATTAAATGTGATGAGTGCCAATCCAGAATCCGGAGAGAGAAATGGCCACCCTGATCAGTTACCAAAGCCGCTTTGAACCATCCAGCCCGGCCGATTCCGTCTGGGATCGCGTTCCCGCCATGAGTGTGGCAACCGTCGCCACGCCACAGGGCATGCAAACCGCGGAATACATAAGAAAAACCTACCGCGACGGCGAATGGGGCAACATCCATCAGGTTTCAGTCAGAAGCTGGCAAACCCGGCACTCACTGAACGTGTTGCTGGAATTCGAATCCGCCAGCGACAGCCGCCAGTTTCTGGGGCCGGATCATTTTCTCGATCGTGCTGCGCTGTTTTTTCCGTCTGACAAAAACACACTGTTCATGACCATGGGCAGCCCGGAATCGCCCGGCATTCTGTGGACATGGCGAGCGGACGGCAAAACCGAAATGCTGGAAGCGCGTGGCGCCGGCACGATCAAGCTACTGAATTCTGAAGCACTAAAAGCTCAGGCGGATCGTATTGGTTCACGCTGGAAAGTGCTGCTGAGTGGACCACAGCCGTTGCGTGAACGCCGGTTTGCAGTCGCGGTCTGGAGCGGTGCCCACAAGGAACGGGCTGGACTGAAAGCGTTTTCGCCGCAGTGGATCGAGCTGGATGCGCTGGAGTGAATACCCCCAAATTGGTAGTATCCGCGACATCGCAACTCCAGATGTGCATCGCATGCTAGCCAATAGTCCGACATTGCCAGCCCTGCCCACTCAATGGCTGGGAAAACCCGTGGAAGATCAGCGCAGCCGTGTTCTGTGTGCTGCGCAACTCATATTTGCCCGTGACGGTTTCGACAAGGCCGAGCAGCTGGCGATTGCCAGTCTGGCCCGGGTCGGCAAGGGGACGCTGTACAAGGTGGCACAAAACAAGGAAGCCCTGTTTCTGGCTGTAGTGAGCGAGAATCTCGAATATCTGCGCTCGCTGGTGTTTGCACGCCTGATCGGCACCGAGCCACCGCTGGAACGCATGCGTCTGGCAGCGCGCGACGTGTTGCGGCAGGTCAGCGAGAATCGGGGGCTGGTGCGGGTCATTGTGCAGGAGGCCGGCATGTTCGGTGGCGAAATCCAGCGCCGCTATATAGCGACTGTTGATGAAAGCATGCCGATGGTGGAAGCGCTGTATTCACTGATGCGCAACACCACGACTCCCACATCCGAGTTTCCCGTGCGCGACGTGCTGAACATGATGGTGAAGCTGCTGATCGGCACCGCCTACACCTGGGCCATCACCGGTGAAGGCAATCTCGAGGAAGAAGGCATGCGCTACCTGCACATGCTGGAGCAGGGCTTGATGAGCGGGTAAAACGTTGCCCGCTCATCTCACTCACATCAATCGATTTTCACAACATAACGGCCACTGTGTGTGCCTTTGAGCACATCACCCAGCGCAGCCGGCAAATCATTCAGGCCAATCACCTTCACGATTTTGCTGCGGAAATCCGCAAAGCTTTCGAACGACCATTTTTCTGCCAGCATATTCCAGATGTCCTGCTTCACATCCAGCGGAAGCTCCACGGAGTCCACGCCCAGCAGATTCACACCACGCAAGATAAATGGAAACACGCTGGTGGTGAACTGGTGCCCGGCGACCATGCCGCAACAGGCAACACTGCCGCCATACCGGATCGACTTCAGAATATTGCCCAGAATGTCGCCACCCACAGTGTCCACTGCAGCGGCCCACACCGGCTTGTTCATGGGCCGGCTGGCATTTTCCAGCAGCGATGCACGCGAGATCACGCTGGTGGCACCGACCGATTTGAGAAAGGCTTCCTGCTCCGGTTTGCCGGTGGCGGCAACCACTTCAAAGCCCTGATTGTGCAGCAGCCAGACGGCGATGATGGCAACGCCGCCAGTCGCACCAGTCACCAGCACAGGGCCCTGATCCGGCGAAATGCCCACCTGCAGCAGCGTATCAACGCACATGGCTGCGGTGAAACCGGCGGTGCCAAACACCATGGCATCCTCCGCAGCCAGATTGGCGGGTTTGCGAATCACCCAGCTGGCCGGCACACGCACGTACTGGCTGAAACCGCCGCTGGTATTCATGCCCAGATCGTATCCCATCACCAGCACTTCCTCGCCCACGCGAATGCCGGATTCATTGGAGTGCTCCACCACGCCCACAGCATCGATGCCGGGCGTGTGCGGATACTGGCGCGTGACGCCCTTGTTGCCGGAAGCCGACAGCGCGTCCTTGTAATTGATGGAGGAATGGCTGACCCGGATCAGGACATCACCCGGCGGCAGATCATCGATGTTGCGCTCGGCAATAGCCATCTCGTAACCGTTGGCGCCTTCGCTCACCCGCAGCGCCCTGAATGTGCCACTCATGTCGTTCCCTCTTTCAAAAAGACGCCGTTCAATGGTTCAGAGCAGTTGCTTGCCACGGCCGGAAAACGCCTCCAGCACACGGATCACACTCTTGCTGATCACGCCTTCTGCCGCCAGACCCAGCCGGTCCGCCAGCGGCCGCTTCACTTCGTAGCAGACTTCAAACAGATCCGCGTCGGCGCTGGCGGCATACAGATAATCGTCGCTGGTCTGGATGGCGTCGATCAATCCGTTTTCGAGACACTGGTTGCCGTACCAGTGCTCGCCGGTGGCAATGCGGTCGATATCCAGCGACGGACGATTGCGCTTCACCATGGTCTTGAACAGGCTGTGCGTGTCCTCGATTTCCTCGATGAATTTCTGTTTGCCGGCCTCGGTGTTTTCACCCAGGATGGTCACCGTGCGCTTGAACTGGCCGGCGGTATAGATATCGTAGTCCACGTCGAATTTTTTCAGCGCGCGATTGAAGTTGGGCAGTTCCGCCACCACGCCGATAGAACCGAGCACGGCAAACGGCGCCGCAATAATCTTGTTGGCCACGCACGCCATCATGTAGCCACCACTGGCCGCCACCATGTCCACGCAAATGGTAAGAGGAATGCCTTTCTGGCGAATGCGCTCCAGATGCGAAGCGGCCAGACCGTAGGAATGCACCTGCCCGCCGGGACTTTCCAGACGCAGCACCACCTCGTCTTCCGGGCGCGCGAATGTCAGGACAGCAGTGATTTCATTGGCCAGGTTTTCCACGCCGCTGGCTTTGACGTCACCGTCGAAATCCAGCACGAAAATGCGCTTGCGATCAGGCTGCTCCGGATGCTTCTTGCGCTCTTTCTCTTTTTCCTTTTCTTCTTTCTTGCGGCGTTTTTCCTCGGCTTTCAACTCGTCCTTGGTAAAGACGCCGTGCTGCAGGGCCAGCTGCAGGTCTTCAAAGAATTCATTCAGGGGAGTGACGCGGATTTCGCCTTTGTGGCTCTGGTGGGCCCGGTTCTGGGCGGTAGCGGCGATGCCGGCAACCACCAGCAAAATGGCAACAACAACAGTGACGGCCTTGGCGAGAAACAGGCCGTACTCGGTGAAAAATTCAACCACTGAAAAACCTCGTTCGGAATAGGGGCAGACAGGTTATGGACGCGCCCTAAGATACCGCAAAGGCCGGGGCAATCCCACTACTGCTATTGCCACTCGCGCACGGCCTGCTCGGCGGCTTCGTTCTCGGGGCGGGCGATCATGCCAGAGGCGGTCAGGCGCACGCTGAACTGGGCACCGTCAGCCATCGGCAGGTAGGTGGCGCTGCCGTATTCGGCGTCAAACCAGTCCAGGTGCCGGGACAGCTTCCGGACAGCCGTCCACAGGTCAAAACCAATATCGGGATTGCTGAGGGCAAATACACTGCGCGCCTTGGTCTGCTCGTCCTCCAGTGCGAAGTAACGCCCCTGCAGACGATCCAGCTTGTAGCCAGGCACGCCGCCCAGTGTCGCCAGCGGACCTTTCCATTTGATGACGCGGGCGTCGATCTGCCACATGTCGCCGGCGATTTCGAAGGGCATTTCCGCGCCAGTGGATTGCAGCGTCACCGTCGCCTTGAACAGCTGCTGGTCCACCCGCTGAAAACTGACGGTGGCCACCGTGTATTCCTCATTCAGGGGACGGTAGCCATTGGCGTTGATGGCGGTCAGCGCCAGCACGACTGCCAGTACCAGCGACAGCAAGCCAAACGAGCCTTTCAGGAAGCCGGTAAACCAGTTCTTGCGGGTCAGCAGCACCAGCGCCACGATCAGCGCCACCAGGCTGGCCAGTGCGAATGCAACGGTGATCCATTGACTTTGCATGTGGAATTAACGCTCCGGAAAATTCAGCGCGAACTGGTTGGTGTATTCGTCAATCAGGAAACGGGAAATCGATCCCTGTGGTGGAATGCGCGGCAGGCTGTTGATGGCCCACCATTCCGCGTGTTCGATCTCGACGCCGTCCACCCGGATGTCACCACCGGCATAATCGGCGTGAAAACCCACCATCAGCGAATTGGGGAATGGCCAAGGCTGGCTGCCCAGATAGCGCAAGTTGGTCAGGCGAATGCCGGTTTCCTCTTCCACCTCGCGGTGCACCGCCATTTCCAGCGTCTCGCCCGGCTCCACAAACCCGGCCAGCGTGGAATACATGCCGGGCGGAAAGTGCGGGGAACGGGCCAGCAGCACTTCATAGCCGCGCGTGACCAGCACGATGACACAGGGCGAAATGCGGGGATACTGGGTGAAACCGCAGCTGGGACAGACCTTGGCGCGGTCAGTGGCATGATGCTGGGTGGGTGTGCCACAGCGACTGCAGTAACGATGGGTGTCGTCCCATTCCAGAATCTGGCGGGCGCGGCCGGCCAGCATGAATAGCGCCGGGTCCACTTCCACCGCAAGCTTGCGCAGATCCTGCAGGAAAAACTGGTCCGATGCTTCCCAGCCTGATTCGATCATCACGGCATAGCAGTACTGACCCTCAAGACGGCCGAGATAGTGCGGCTTGCGATGGGGAATGCCCAGGTCGGAAAAACGCGCGAGCTGCGGAATCAGGGTGCCCTGCTCGTCCTGAAACATCAGCAGACGACCGTCGTGAAAAGCGAACCAGATACTGTCTTCGCGCACGTCGTCCGGCCCGATTACCTCCGCAATGAACTCCATCCCCACTCCCTAGTACTGTTCTGTGTTACTCAAAAAATCCGGTCAGGCTGCCTTCACCGGGAAACCCAGCTCCTGCATGCTTTCTTCGGCCACTTCAAGAATACCTTCGCCAATCGGCTTGTTGTCTTCCATGCCTTCCAGGAAATAATCCACGCCGGTGATCGCATCCGCCAGCGTTTCCATCATCTGGATGCTGGGTTTCTCGTTGCGGTCACGAATCAGTTTCTGGTCGATGAAATCCTCGCAGGCGCGCACTACTTCAGCCGCGCGCGGCAACTGCAGAAAAATCAGCCCGCCCCAGACGGATTTCAGTGTGACCGGCACGTTGTTCAGATGCATGCCGTCCCAGTTGGAATCCATGAAGGATGTGATCGCGCGCTTGGCCAGCGACAGGCCTGCGCGGGTTTCTGCCACCACCACACGGCGGGCATCGTCCAGCTGTGTCACCGACATGCCGGACTTGATGACACTCTCGGCGGCATCGGAAAAATTCGCGCTGTCCGGACCGCGCCGGGGCGCCAGCGTGGCAATGCTGTTTTCCACGTACAGCAGCGCATCCGCCACCTTGTTGAATTCGGCAGAATCACCATCGACGTTGCCACTCGACCAGCGCCGCACCACTTCGGACTGCTCCTTGAACAGACCGGCGGGCTTGCTCAGGCCCAGCATGATCAGCGTATTGGCCACCTTGCGCATGGCGTCAGCCGTGGTATTGAAGCCTTCTGTATCGGCAGACGCACCACGGGCGCCCAGATCCAGCGCGTCCTTGATATGGGTGAGTTCCTCGTTCAGCGCTTCCGCAACCGAGCGAATCACCGAACCACCGGGACCGCGCATGATGTCGCGCTCGGCCCGCAGGGTTTCATCGCTGACCGCCGTCGGGTCCAGCCGGTAAACCTGCGCTATCTGTTGCAGCGCATCGCCATTGGGACCCGCCAGCGAGGCTAGATACACACACTCTTTCACTGCGGCTGAGGGCGGCTCCTTTTTCAGGGTCGAATCGGTCTGGAATACCAGATGCTTGATGTGACGATCGATCTGGCCCAGCAGGGATTTGCGCGCGTTGTTCACTTCCAGCTTGCCGCTGCCCAGTCCTTCCAGCACACCCTGCCCCAGCCACAGCAGTTTGGCGCCGGGCGCATTGCCGCACAGACCATCCAGCCGCATCAGTGCGCGCTGCATCATCTTCACATTGGTGGCGATGTTCTGCTGGCGGAATATGCCCAGCATGCCGACCTGATACAGATGACGCAGGCGGCGACCGGTCTGGTCGATCTGCGCCACATCCGGCGCCGGATTGCCCGGTTTGTCAGGACGCGGCGGATTGTCCGGAAACTCAAAAAAGGCGCTCTCGGCCACCAGCGGTCTGGCCAGCAGGCCACGCACTTCATTGATGGCAGGAATCAGCAGCACCGGCAGCGACTGGCGTTTCACCTGCACGTATTCCAGGTAATACATCAGCAGCATGATGGCGCCGCTGATGGTGGCCAGTTCGCGCTCGCTGTTCTGCTGGCGACGGGCAATGATATGCAGGCCCAGTGCTTCCAGTTCCTCGGCGAGCATGGCCGCGCTGGGCAGGTTGATCAGCTTGAACACGCCCTTGATCTGGGAGAATTGTTCGATGGATGTGCGCAGGCGGGAATCGTTGTCGGGTTCCTCGACGTATTGTTCCAGATTGGATTCGGCAATCGACAGGGATTCGTCGATCTGCTCTTTGACCAGATTGAGGGAAGCGGAACCTTCAATTGTTATCATGCAAACACCGTCATTCGTTTTCAGGCCAGATGTCTCAACGAAGGGCTCGCCCCGTCAGCGCTGAGTACCCAAAAGTATAGATTCTTTTTTTTGTTCCACTTCAAGGACATAAGGCCTTTGGTGGTGGACACCTGAGGCCTCACGCTAATGCGGGTTGGAGATAGTGCGGCTAACGTGCTGTTTACTTTAACTTTTAATGACCAAGACAACAACAGCGCCCGATTGCCGTTCTGTGACCGTGTGGGCAATCGCGGCGCGCGGAACCGGCAGAATCAGGGCGCCGGTTCCGGCTCCTTGAGCCACAGGCAGTTGCCGCCGCTGGATTTCTGCAGGTACTTCAGGCGGGCCTCATGGGCTTCCTGCTCGTCACTGGCCGCGCGGATCACTTTCAAACGGGGTTTGTCAGGGCCGAAACGCTTGATGGTGGCGCCGGTGACGGCATTGCTGTCGCCCTCTTCCCCCGCCAGGATCAGGTTGGTCTGGCCGCCGGTCATGGCCAGGTAGAGATCCCCCAGAATCTCGGCATCGAGCAATGCGCCGTGCAGTTCCCGGTGCGAGTTGTCGATTTCATAGCGTTTGCAGAGTGCGTCCAGGCTGTTGCGCTGGCCGGGGTGCATCTTGCGCGCCATCAGCAGGGTATCGAGTACCGTGCAGTAATCCGCCACCGTGCCCAGATGCGATCCGACACGCTGGAACTCGGCGTTGATGAAGCCCACGTCGAACGCCGCGTTGTGAATTATCAGTTCGGCGCCACGGATGAAATCCACGAATTCCTGCACGATGTCGCTGAAGCGGGGCTTGTCGGCGAGAAACTCGTTGGTGATGCCATGCACCTCGATCGCCGCGCTGTCGATCTCGCGGTCCGGCTTCAGGTAGCGGTGGAAATTGTTGCCGGTCAGACGGCGGTTCACCATTTCCACGCAGCCGATTTCGATGATGCGGTGGCC
>CAZBII010000124.1:0-13980 GCA_964491665.1 uncultured Moraxellaceae bacterium | reverse complement strand
GGCCGACACGGCCCCGCAACTGGTGAAGTTGCGCCAGCCCCAGCTTGTCAGCGCGATCAATGATGATGGTGTTGGCGGATGGCACGTCGATGCCGGTTTCGATGATCGTGGTGCACATCAGCACGTTGAAACGCTTGTGGTAGAAATCCGTCATCACCTGTTCCAGCTCGCGCTCGCGCATCTGGCCGTGGGCCACCACGATGCGCGCTTCCGGCACCAGCGCCTGGATTTCCTCGGCACGGCGGTCGATGGTTTTCACTTCGTTGTGGAGGAAATAAACCTGTCCGCCGCGCAGCAGTTCCCGCAGGATCGCTTCCTTCGTCACGTGATGGTTTTCTTCCCGCACGAAGGTTTTGATCGACAGCCGTCTGGCCGGCGGCGTGGCGATGATCGACATGTCGCGCACGCCGGACATGGCCATGTTCAATGTGCGCGGAATGGGCGTGGCGGTGAGCGTCAGCATGTCCACATCGGCGCGCAGTTCCTTCAGCTTTTCCTTGTGGCGCACGCCGAAACGGTGTTCCTCGTCGACGATCACCAGCCCCAGATTCTTGAACTTGAGATTGTCCTGCAGCAGCTTGTGGGTGCCGACCACGATGTCGATCTTGCCCTCGGCGATCTGCTCGATGGCGCGGTTCTGTTCCTTCGCGGTGCGAAAGCGCGACAGCACTTCGATCTGCACCGGCCAGTCGGCGAAACGGTCCCTGAAAGTCTGGTAATGCTGCTGGGCGAGCAGGGTGGTGGGCACCAGAATCGCCACCTGCTTTTCATTCTGCACGGCAATGAACGCGGCGCGCATGGCCACCTCGGTTTTGCCGAAGCCGACGTCGCCACACACCAGGCGATCGGTGGGGCGGTCCGATGTCAGATCGGCAATCACGGCATCGATGGCAGCCTGCTGGTCGGGCGTTTCCTCGAACGGAAAACCTTCGCAGAAGGCTTCGTAATCCAATTGCGCCACATGGAAGGCATGACCGGGTTTGGCGGCGCGGCGGGCGTAAATCGACAGCAGTTCCGCCGCCGTATCGTAAATCTGTTCCGCCGCCTTGCGCTTTTCCTTCGCCCACTGGTCGGTGCCCAGCCGGTGCAGCGGTGCCGACAGATCACTGGCGCCGGAGTAGCGGCTGATCAGATGCAGCGACGACACCGGCACGTACAGTTTCGCCTTGTCGGCATATTCCAGGGTGAGGAATTCCTGCTTCTGGCCGTCGATTTCCAGCGTCTGCAAACCCTGGTAGCGACCGACGCCGTGATCGATGTGCACCACCGGATCGCCCGCGTTGAGTTCGGTGAGATTGCGGATCACGTTTTCCGCATGATCGTCACCACGTCGGCGCCGGCGACTCTGCATAACGCGATGACCGAACAGTTGCGACTCGGTGATGATGGTCAGCGCCGGATCGGTCAGTACCATGCCGGTGGCCAGCGGCGCGATCACGATCTGCGGCTGCGGCGTTTTCGCCGTGACAAATTCCTGCCAGCGCTCGACGGATTTCGGATGAATGCGGATGCGGCCCAGCAGTTCCAGCAGCGTGTCCTTGCGGCCGGCGGATTCCGCCACGAACAGCACGCGGCGCTGCTCGGCCTGCGCCGCCATGCAGTAGGCTTCCACATGCATCAGCGGATTGGTGGCCTTGGCATTGATCGGCAGCGACGGCGGCTCGGCCAGCGGCAGATTGCAGTGGCCGGCACGCTCCTCTTCAGCGGCATGGGCGCGGACATTGATGCGCGGGAATGCTTTCAGGCGTTGGTGGAATTCATCGTTGGGCAGGAACAGCTGCGACGGCGGCAGCAGTGGACGTGTCCGGTCGTGGCGCAACTCTTCATAGCGGCTGGTGCAGTCGGCCCAGAAGGTCTGCACGGTTTCCTGCACGCCTTCCGGGGTCACAAGCAGCGTGTTGGCCGGCAGGTAATCGAACAGGGTGGCTGTGTGTTCGAAAAACAGGGGCAGATAATATTCGATACCGGCGGTGGCAATGCCGTCGGAAATATCCTGGTACACCGGGCAGCGGCGGTGGTCCACGTCGAACGTATTTTTGAAGCGCTCGCGGAAAAACGCCGTGGCGTTCTGGTTGAGCGGAAATTCCTTGGCCGGCAGCAGACGGATCTGCTTCACCTGCTCTTTCGAGCGCTGGGTTTCCGGGTCGAACGAACGCAACGTGTCGATTTCATCGTCGAACAGTTCGATGCGGTAAGGCTCGGCGCTGCCCATTGGAAACAGATCCATGATGGCGCCGCGAATCGCGTATTCGCCGTGCTCATAAACCGTGTCCACGCAGCGGTAGCCGGCCTGTTCCAGCAGACGGCGGATCTTGTCCAGCTCGAACGTCTGGCCCACATCCAGCACCAGGCTGTGACCGGCCAGAAACTGCGGTGGCGCAATGCGATGCAGCAGGGTCGACACCGGCACGATCAGCACACCGCGCTTGATCTGCGGCAGTTTGTAGAGCGTGGCCAGACGTTGCGAAATGATGTCCTGGTGTGGCGAGAAGCTGTCGTAGGGCAGGGTTTCCCAGTCGGGAAATGTCAGGATTTCAGTGGTGCCGCCGGCATCGTCAAAGAACGGAATTTCCTGCTCCAGCTGCAGGGCGGACAGGGTGTCGCGGGTAATCACCAGCAGCAGGCCGTTGTGGCGCTGTGCTGCCTGCTGCAGGGCCCAGGCCTGGCCGCTGCCCTTCAGGTTGCCCCAGGTGCGCTGGTCGCCGGGTTTTGCGGGAATATTCTGAAGGAAATCAGTACTCATGAAGAATGCGGACAGGTGGCTGCAGGGAAGCGCGAAATTGTACATGCTTTCCCTTGGGCCTGTTAGGATGATGATTCTAGAGTTGCCGGCTATGGTCGGCGGCGCAATCGAGACTCGCGAGAACCTTTTTATGGCAGAGAAAAAATCCCCCCTCACCGACAATCAGGTGACGCAGCTGGCCGAGCAGATGGCCGAAAAAGTGAAGGAATCCGCCAACCAGATCTGGCTGGCGGGCCTGGGTGCCTACTCCAAGGCGGAGGAGGAAGGCAGCAAGCTGTTTGATGCGCTGGTGCAGGATGGCGAGAAACTGGAAGCCAAGACCCGCTCGCTGGTGGATAAGCCGCTGACAGTGGCCAAGGAAACCGTCGAAACCGTGCGGGCCCGCGCGACCGGCTCCTGGGAAAAGGTGGAAAAGGCATTCGACCAGCGCGTGTCCAAGGCCCTGCACCGGCTGAACATTCCCACCCGTTCCGACGTGGATGACCTGTATGCCAGGGTGGACGAACTGGCGGAGCAGGTGCGACGTGTTACCGAACTTGTAGAAAAACGTAAAACAACACGTAACAAATAGTAACGATGCCGGCCCAGCGCCGGCATTTTTGTCTGGCCTGTGGATATCGTTAAAAGAATGCAATCATTTTTTTCATTTTTCTGACGACTGACAGTTCCTTCAGGAATACGCTGTAAATCGCTGATTTACAAATATGTATTTTGTAAGTTAATGATTATAAAAGAATTTTTGTGTGATCAAAAAATGATCAATCCGTGATCAGGGCAGCATTCATGGTGCCTGCGAGACCTTTTCACCAAACCATTCACAGAGTTATCCACAGAAAATGTGGATAGTTTCCGTGACTGATCAAGCGACCAGACATTCCTGACAAAGCCATTGGATTTCCCGGAATTTGAGAGTACCTTTAGCGCCCACTGTTAAGGGGGTCACGTTTTGACTTGCCAGTCTGCCGGGGAGCAGGCGGGTGACAGAACGCTGGAACTGAACGTCGACTGTTTTCAGGAATTGGGTGCCGTGCGGGTAACTTGGGGAATGACTGCAAAAAGCGTTGGCAAGGAATGCGGCCTGGCGGCTCGTATCCTGTTCCGGATGGCCCACGCCCTCATCTGTTTCCAGTCCCGCCAGGGACGACGCTATCCCTCCCGTACCACGCTCAAGATCCTCCAGTTCTCGGCCGACCAGGGCCATATCGAAGCCATGTCCCAGCTGGGACGCTTGCTGTACTGCTGCGGCGTGGGCCGCGTGGACAAGCGCAGCGGTCTGGAATACCTGCGGCAGGCGGCCCGGGGTGGTGATATCCAGGCCCAGTACTGGCTGGGATCGGCTCATCTGGACGGCCAGCTGGTGCGGCAGGACGAGAAGACCGCCATCCACTGGCTGACCCTGGCTGCCGAACGCGGCCATTCCGAAGCGACCGACCTGCTGGTGGCCTGCAGAACCCGTCCGCACACGTCAGCCAGATCCCTCGACGATACCTGGGTCTGAGCCGTTTCCGGCTTCCCATTTCCCGCTTTACTCGCTGCTGCCGGCCCGGTAACCTGCCGGGCATTGTCTTTCCCTTCAAGAACCTGCCCGCCACGGGCTTTCCGGTTGCGAGAATCCCATGAGTCAATCCGCCTACGTCATCGATGTCGATCAGACCAACGTCCATGAAGTGATCAAGAAATCCACCCAGGTTCCTGTGCTGCTGGATTTCTGGGCCGAGTGGTGTCAGCCGTGCAAGGCGCTGGCGCCGGTGTTGCTGAAACTGGCGGAGGAGTACAAGGGCCGTTTCATCCTGGCGAAAGTGGATACCGACGCCAATCCGATGCTGTCGCAGCAGCTGGGCGTGCGCAGTATTCCATCGCTCAAACTGGTGGTGCAGGGTCAGCTGGCGGGCGAACTCAACGGCGCCCAGCCGGAAGGCGAGATCCGCCGTCTGCTGGATGCATTCGTGGCGCCAGCGGCGGAGGAGGCACCGGAGGAGGAGGGTGATGCGTTCGTTGCCCAGGTGGAGCGGGCCCGTCGTCTGGGTGCCCATGACAAGGCAATTGAGGCGCTGCAGTCGGCGATCACCGAGCAACCCGCCCGCATCGAATACCAGGCGCTGATGGCCGAGGTGCTGATGGATGTGGAGCGGCTGGAGGATGCCCAGCAGGTACTCGACAACATCAAGGATGACAAGCTGAAGGCGCCCGGCCTGGGGCGTCTGTTCTTCCTGCGGGAACTGCAGGGCTTCGAGACGGCGGAATCGCTGCAGTACCGTGTGGCAACCAATGCCGACGACATGGAGGCCCGCTATTTTATGGCGGCCAACTGTGTGCTGGCCGGGGAGCCGGAAGCGGCGATGGAACTGTTGCTGGAAGTGATCCGCCGCGACCGGGCCTTCAGGAATGACGGTGCCCGCACTGCGCTGCTGAAAGTGTTCGACATGCTGGGGAATGATCCGCGGGTACCGGTGTTCCGGCGTCGCTTATTCGCCAGTCTGCACTGAGCCTGAACCGGCTGGACACGCCGACTATAATGAAAACATGCGCGACTGACGGTTGAAGGTGGGATCTGCGAGTGGCCGAGCCGAAGGATGTTGACCCGGTAGATGCAATGGGCGTGTCTGCTGAAAAGCCGTTGTCTGAAGGCCAGTTCTATCGCAACCGCTGGCGCATCAGTTTCGTCGGCGAGGTGGAAAGCCGCTATCGGCGTTATTGCGCCCGTCGCGACCGGCGTTATATCCGCAATCTGCTGAATGTCCTGATCCTGATGTATATCGGATACGGCGCCTGCGACTGGTTGCTGTTGCAGGATCAGGTGGGTTCGGTCTGGTGGGTGCGTTACGCGGTGGGTCTGCCGTTTCTGCTGTTGTTCTGGTCCCTGACCCAGCTGCGCCAGAGTGAACGCTATATCGACAAGCTGGTGGTGGCGGTGCTGGTGATGCTGTCGGTCAGCACGCTGGTGATGGTGCGGCTGGTGCCGGTGCCGGTGATGGATCTTTATCTCAGCAGCGTGCTGGCCATCATGATGGCGGGGCTGACGATAACCCGTTTGCGCTTCTGGTACTCCGTTTTTACCGGCTTTGTCTTCCTGCTGGCGGTGCTGGTTATCATTCCGCCAATACATGAAAACACGTTTTATCTTGTCTATTACATTGTGCTGTCCTTCGGCGTGATTGTGTTCTGCTGGCTGGCGCAGTTCACCACAGACCGCTCCAGCCGGCGTGAATTCCTGCAGAAGGTGATCATCCACCGCAAGAATGCGCAGCTGCGCAAGGCCAACCTGTATCTGCGTGATCTGGCGGAAATCGATGCCCTGACCGGCATTGCCAACCGGCGCTACTTCGATGCAGTGCTGGACGGAGAGTGGCGGCGCGCCCGGCGTCGGCAGTACAGCGTGGCGCTGCTGATGTGTGACATTGATTTCTTCAAGTCCTACAACGATCTGCTGGGCCATGTGCAGGGCGATGTCTGCATTCGTGACGTGGCACAGTGCATCCGCAAGCTGGTGCGCCGGCCGGGCGATCTGGTGGCCCGTTATGGTGGCGAGGAATTCGCGGTGATCCTGCCGGCACTGGATGCGCTGGAGGCGCGGAAAATTGCCGAGGCGGTGTGCGAAAGCGTGCGTGCACTGCAGATACCGCATCCTGGCTCCGGCATGAGCAATGTGGTCACGATCAGTGTGGGTGTGGCCGCCATGGTGCCGGACGGTGCTGATCTCAAGCAGCTCATTACCCTGGCTGATGAAGCTCTCTATCAGGCCAAGCACCAGGGCCGCGATCGCGTCTGCGTTCATTCCAGCTGACACTTCCCCCGTTTTTCCCTTTCAGTTTTCCGGCTGCTGCGGCTGGCATGGCCGTGTGATTTTCTTGATAGTGTTGTAAATCTGGCGCAGTGGAATGCAGAGATTTTTCCGCTGGCCGGAAAGCACTGGCGGCGTGCGCTGACAGCTCTATACAATCCGGTATCCAAAACAGAACAACAATAAAACAGGGAAGATGGTCATCGTGAATTCAAACATTCACAGTTTTATCGCCGGCCGTGATCCGGCGTGCGGGATTTCAGATTCGGGATTGTCACTGCTGCAGCGGCTGGCCATGGTTGCAGACACTCGCCGTGAATCAGATGCGGTGCTGTTTCTTCCGGACGGTGAGGCGGAGTCTGCCGAACGGCGTTCCTTCCTCGAGTTGCAGAATGGTGCGTTGCGCGTGGCGCAGGCGCTGACGCAGCAGGTGCGGACGGGTGATCGTGTCGTGCTCTTGCTGCCGGCGGGTGCCGATTTTTTTGCGGCGGTGTGGGGCTGTCTGCTGGCCGGTGTGGTGGTGGTGCCGGCACCCGTTCCGCGTCTGGATGCGCAGCTGGATTTTGTCGGCAAGATCATCGCGGACAGTGGCGCTGCCCTGGTCTTTACCGATGTCTCGCTGTTGCAGGAACTGCAGACAAAGCTGCCGGTGATAAATGGCGTTGGCTGGCTGACGCTGCAACAAACACAGCTGGTGGATGCAGGCAATCAGACACTGGCGGACTGGCCGGAGCCACCAGCAGCGGCACCGGCATTGCTGCAGTACACGTCCGGCTCGACCGGGCTGCCGAAAGGCGTGGTGGTCACGCACGGCAATCTGGCGGCCAGTATCGATCTGATGCTGGGTGTTGCCGCCATTGATGGCGAATCCACTGTGGTGTCCTGGCTGCCGCTGTTTCATAACATGGGTTTCATCTCGTTTGGCCTGCTGCCCTTGTGCGTGGGCGCGCGACTGGTACTCATGCCCACCGAAAGTTTCATGCTCAATCCGGCGCGCTGGTTCAGGGCGATTTCCTGTTTTCGCGGTACGCACAGCGGTGCGCCCAATATCGGTTATGAAAGCTGTCTGAATTTTTTGCCGGATGCGTTGCTGGATCAGCTGGACCTGTCCAGCTGGAAAGTGGCAGCGATCGGTTCGGAGCCGCTGAAGGCCAATCTGATCGACCGTTTTGCCGCGCGCTTTTCCCGCTGCGGCTTCAGCGCGGAAACCTTTCTGACAACCTATGGTTTTTCGGAAGCGACAGTGTTCAGCGCCGGCTCGGATCATCGTGGTCTGGTGCCGCGCCTTGACGTGGACAAGGACGCGTTTGAATCCGGCCGCATTCTGCCCGTGCAGGATGTGTCTGCCGTGAAGACGCTGGTGAGTGTGGGGGTGGCCGGCCCACATGTTGCGATTGTTGATCCTGAAAATCGGGAACCCTGTGCGGACGGCGCGCTTGGCGAAATCTGGATTCGCGGCGGCACAGTGGCGGCAGGCTACTGGAACCGGCCGGATGCCACGGCGGAAACGTTCGGCCTTTTTGCCAGCGACGGTTCGGGTCCGTATGTGCGTAGCGGTGACATGGGGATGATCGCCGATGGCTGTCTGTACGTGGTGGGGCGACGCAAGGAGCTGATCATTGTCGGCAGCAAGAAACTGCATCCGCTGGATATTGAACAGGTGGTGAATGGCATCAGTGCCGCCTTTGTTCCTTATGCGACGGCAGCGACCGCTTGGCAGTTCAATGACAGCGAAAAGCTGGCGGTGTTGCAGGAACTGAAACCGGATGTGGCTGCTGCGGAGTATGCCGCGTTGGTGGCGGCAATCTGCGACAGTGTGTACGAGCGCTTTGCGGTGAATGTCGGGCGTATTGTTCTGTTGCGGCCGGGCAGTCTGCCGCGCACGCACAACGGCAAGTTGCAGCGGCTGCGCTGCTGTGATCGCGTGGACAGCGGGTCGCTGAATGCCAGTGTGCTGCTGGACTGGCGTGCTGGCGGGCACATGAAGGATGAAATGACGGGTGATGCTGCCTGCGCCAATGCGCCGGAACCGGTCGGGTCCGCAGCGCTCACAGCCCTGCAGTCACAGCTGGTGCAGTTGTGGCAGGAGCTGCTCAATCGCGCGCAGGTTTCCGTCGATGATGATTTTGTCGGACTGGGCGGGCAGTCGATCATTGCCACCCGCATCGTGGCGAAACTGCGTGAACAGTTTGCGGTGGATCTGACGGTGCGAAGCCTGTTCCGCTATCCCACCATCCGGCAGCTGGCGCGGCACATCGATGAGTTGCTGCAGGCGCACGACAGTGCAGGCGAAATCATGCCGCCAGTGACGGATTGCCCGCTCAGCGCTGACGGCTGGCGACCGCTGTCGTCCGCCCAGCAGCGCTTGTGGCTGTTGTGTCAGCTCGACAGTGAAACGGCGGCCTATCACATGTGCGCCAGTTTCAGGATGGACGGTGTGTTGCATCGTCCCGCGCTGGAGCAGGCGCTGAGACTGCTCATCGAACGGCATCCGATGTTGCGTACGGTCTATCGCCGCGCCGCCGACGGCACGCCGCAGCAGAAAGCGCTGGCGCAATTTTCTTTCGCGCTGGAATGCCACGATGATCCTGCGCAGCTGGAGTCGATTCTGCAGGCGCTGCGCGTCCGGCGGTTTGATCTGGAGCGTGATCTGGCATTGCGGGCCTGTCTGGTGATGACGGGGCCGCATTCCCACGTTCTGTCGCTGACCGTGCATCACATTGCCGCCGATGGCTGGTCGGTGGCAGTGCTGGTGCAGGAATTGTCGCTGCTGTATGCGGCGCTGATCCAGGGCCGGTCTCCCGTGCTGCCGCCACCGGGGCAGGATTATGTGGAATGGTGCTGGCAGCATGAACGTGCGGCGGAGCAGATCCGTTATCCCGCCCAGCTCGAATACTGGATGCAGCAGTTGCAGAATCTGCCCGCAAGTCATGATCTGCCGCTGGACCGTCCGCGCGATGCCGTGTCGGCGTTTCGTGGCCAGTCGCTGTATTCCCGCGTGTCGCCTGAGCTGCTGGAACAATTGAATAACGCGGCCCGCCAGCAAGGCGTGACCCTGTTCATGCAGTTGCAGACAGCGCTGGCAGTGCTGATGGCGCGACTGTCCGGCGGTGTATCGGACGCGGGGCGACAGGACATTGCCATCGGCGCGGCCTATGCCAATCGCGCGCAGTCCGGCTGCGACAGCATGGTGGGTTTCTTTGTGAATTCGCTGGTGATCCGCCATGAGCTGGTGGCTGATCAAAGTCTGGCGCAACTGCTGGCGGCCTGTCGCAACACGGTGCTGGATGCCTACGAACAGGCGGATGTGCCGTTCGAATCCGTGGTGGAAAAAATCAATCCGCCCCGGCGTGACAACCTGAATCCCCTGTTCCAGGTCATGCTCAATCTGCAGGACAAGTCCGGCTGGGATCTGCGTCTGCCTGGACTGGAGGTTGAACCGTTCCAGGTCAGCACGCAGGAAGCGAAATTCGATCTTGCCGTGGATTGCACGCAGGGTCCGGATGGAATCCGGATTCAGTGGGAATTCAACAGCCAGCTGTTTGATGTCACCACGATCGAGCGCTGGTCGGCCAGCTTTGAGCGGATTCTGGTGGCGCTCTGCGGCAATCCGGATCTGGCATGGGAGCGGGTGCCGTTGCTGTCGCCGCAAGAGCGGCAGCAGCTGTTGCGCGATTTCAATGACACCGCGCAGCCGGTGCAGGCGACGTGCATTCATTCCCTGTTCGAGCAGCAGGCGGCAACGCAGCCGGACGCGGTGGCACTGGTGTGCGGTGGCGTGTCGCTGACTTACGCGGAACTGAACGAGCGCGCCAACGCACTGGCCCACTGTCTGCTGGTGCAGGGAGTGGGGCTGGAAGATCGTGTCGTGATCGTGCTGGAGCGCAGTGTGGAGTCGGTGGTCAGCATGCTGGCCGTGCTGAAGGCCGGTGCTGCTTATGTGCCGGTCGATCCCGCCTATCCGCGCGCGCGGATGGAATTCATCGTGGCGGACGCCTGTCCATCCGCCGTTATCACGCACTCGGATTGGCAGAAGCAGTTGCCACCGGTTGCCGTTCCCGTGCTGCTGGTGGATCAGCCGCTCGCACAGTTGCGAGACGATCCCGGCGTGCAGGATGTGCTGCCGCATCATCTTGCTTACGTGATTTATACCTCCGGTTCCACCGGGCAGCCGAAGGGCGCCATGCTGGAACATCGGCAGGTCGCCAATCTGGTGCTGAGCAACGCGCCGGCTCCGCTGGATGCGAAAGATGTTGTCGCGCATTGCGCCAATCCTGCCTTCGATGCCGCCACCTGGGAGATCTGGGCCACGTTGACGCGGGGCGCGCGACTGGTAGTGATTCCGCCGGCGCTGGTGCTGCAACCGGAAGCAATGGCGCGGGAGCTGTGCGTGCAACGGGTGACGGCGCAGGTGATGACAGTGGCGCTGTTCAACCAGTATCGCTTCGCGCTGGCACCGGCTTTGCGACAACTGAAATATTGTCTGATCGGTGGCGAAGCGGTGGATGGCCGCGCGGTGCTGGACGTGCTGCAGCAGAGTGCGCCGGCGCATCTGATCAATATTTACGGTCCGACGGAAGCCACTGTGTTTGTTGCGACGCACGACATGCGTCCCGACAACATTTCCGCGCAGTCGGTTCCCATTGGCCGGCCTGTTCCCAATACAAGAATTTATGTGCTGGATCGTTTGGGCGAACCGGTGCCCATCGGCGTGACCGGTGAAATCTGCGTGGCGGGCGAGCAGGTGGGGCGTGGTTACTGGAACCGGCCGGAGCTGACGGCGCAGCGCTTTGGCGAAGAATCGTTTGCCGGCGAGAGCCGGCTGTATCGTACCGGCGATCTGGGACGCTGGAGTGCCGATGGCGTGCTGGAATTTGTCGGGCGCAATGATTTTCAGATCAAGTTGCGCGGCTATCGAATTGAAGCGGGTGAAATTGAAAATGCGCTGCGGCAGTGTGACGGTGTGCAGGATGCGGTGGTGATCCTGCAGCGCGACGGTGTGACGGAACCGCGACTGGTGGCGTATCTGGTGAAAGCGCCGTCTGCTGTTGATGCGGAATGCTCTGCTGCGCAGACGGCAGAACAGGATTCCATCTGGCTCGCGGACATTGCGGCGCAGTTGGCGGCACGCTTGCCGGATTACATGGTGCCGGCGGCGTATGTCATCCTGCCGGCGTTGCCACTTACCGCGCACGGCAAACTGGATCGTCGCGCGTTGCCGGCGCCGGGGCTTGCCAGTGCGGTCGCCGCAGCAGGGCAGCCGCCGCAGGGTGCGCTGGAGTTAATGCTGGCCCAGGCCTGGCAGTCATTGCTGGGCGTTGACGCGGTCGGACGGCAGGACAATTTCTTCGCGCTGGGCGGTCATTCGCTGCTGGCCGTGCGCCTGAGCGAACAGTTGCGCCAGCTGGGATTCCGTCTGGAAGTCCGTGCTGTTTTCCGTGCGGCGACACTGGCGGAAATGGCAACGCTGATTCAGGCAGAGTCAGAGCGGAATGCACTGCAGGAGAATGAGGATCGATACACTGGCATTGATCCCGCCACGACACGCATCACGCCGGACCTGTTGCCGCTGGTGCAGCTCGACCAGAGCCAGATCGATGGCATCGTCGCCAACGTGCAGGGCGGTGTCGCGAACATTCAGGACATCTATCCGCTGTCGGCGCTGCAGGAAGGCATTCTGTTCCATCATCTGCTGACGCCGGAGCAGGACCCCTATCTGCTGCGAACCGTGCTGGAATTCGATTCCCGCAATGCGCTGGATGACTTCCTGCTTGCGCTGGAAGCCGTGGTGGCGCGACACGATATTCTGCGCAGCAGCCTGCACTGGCAGGATTTGCCGGCGCCGGTGCAGGTGGTGGAGCGCTCCGTGACGTTGTCTGTACTGGATTGCGCAGCGGTGGCCGGTGTGCCGGCAGTGACAGCCCTGCTTGCGCATCTGGAACAGCAGCGCTGCCATTTCGATATGCGTCGCGCGCCGCTGCTGTCGCTGCATTGCTTGTGCGATCCGGATAGCGGGCGCTGCTGGCTGGGGCTTCTGGCGCATCATGTCATCGCCGATCATCAGACGCTGCAGCAGGTTTTTGCGGAAATCCTGCTGCTGTTGCAGGGACAGTCTGAGCGGCTACCGGCAGCGATTCCGTTCCGTCGCCATGTTGCCCGGCAGCTGCAGGTGCCGTCGCAATGGCATGAGGTCTTCTTTCAGCGCCAGCTGGCCGGTTACGAGCAGCCGGTGCATCTGTTTGATGTGCCGGACGACACCGCCGACCGCCATCACATCCGGGATGCACGTCTGGTGGTGGATTCGCAGCTGACCGCACAGTTGCGAGAACTGGCGCGCCAGCAGCGGGTCACGATGGCGACCGTGCTGCATCTGGCGTGGGGAGTCGTGATGGCGGCCTGCAGTGGCCGGCGCGATCTGGTGTTTGGCACTGTGATGTCCGGACGCATCCAGGCGGAAGCGGGTGCCGATCAGGTGCCGGGCCTGTTCATCAACACGCTGCCGTTGCGCCTGCAGCTGGAGCAGCAGACGCTTGCCGATGCGCTGCAGCAGGTTTACCACCAGCTCAACGAACTGACCGAACACGAACAGGCACCGCTGGCGCTGCAGTGCGGTACCACCGGATGCGCCGCTGTTCAGCGTGCTGATGAATTTCCGGCACCGGCCGGGGCAGCAGGAAGCGGAGATTGCCGCCGCGCTGGCGCAGCATGGTTTCCGCATTCTGCAGATGGAAGAGCGCACCCATTACGCCGTCACGCTTTCGGTCGATGAAGATGAGCGTGAACTGCATCTGTCCATCCAGACGCTGGCCGGCCTCGATCCGGACCGGCTGCTGCGTTATTGCCAGACCGTGCTGCACAACCTTGCGCTGGCCGGACATTCCTCCAGCGCGGAGCCGGTCAGTTCGATCAGCGTCCTCCCGGACGATGAACGTCAAATGCTGCTGCAGACATTCAATGCACATCACGCCTTGCCGGAACGGCCGGAACTGCTGCACCGGCGTTTCGAGCAGCAGGCAGAGCGCACACCGGATGCAATTGCGCTGGTATGCGGCGAGCAGCGTCTGGATTACCGGCAGCTGAATGCGCGTGCCAATGCCATTGCCCATTGCCTGCTGGCAAAAGGCATCCGTCCCGGCGACCGGGTGGCGGTCCTGCTGGAACGCAGTGCGGATCTGGTGGCGTCACTGATTGGCATTCTGAAGGCGGGTGCCGGCTATGTGCCGCTGGACCCGGCGCAGCCGGTGCCACGGCTGCTGTTCATGCTGCAGGATTGCGAGCCGTTCGCACTGCTGACCAGCACCGCGCTGCAATCCCATCTGCCTGCGCATCCGGTACCGCTGCTGTGCGTCGACACGATTCCGCACCAGCACGTTGCGAATCCGCGCAGCGTCGATCTGCTACCGCAGGATCTGGCCTACATCATTTACACCTCCGGCTCCACCGGCCAGCCCAAGGG
>CAZBII010000123.1:0-14006 GCA_964491665.1 uncultured Moraxellaceae bacterium | reverse complement strand
TCAGGCACGCTACCGCCCCACCCTTTCAACGAGCGTAAAGATGTCGACGTATATTTCGTCATTCTAGGGGCTTTAGGTTCCCCAAAAAAGCGTAAAAGTACCAACCCTGCCGCTATTGCCTAATACGGTCAACAAGCCCCAGCTTGACCACTTTCCCCAGCGGAACGGCCCACAGTTTGCGATCCGGAAGATAGATCCCGCCGGCCTCGATCACCTTGCGCCGCGCTTCAACGTCGCCGCAGGCAATAAACACATTCACCATTAACGCCCGCTCCTCAGGCGCCAGCCGGTACAGCTTATTCTGTTCGATAGGCCCTTCGTCCACTATAAGTTCAATAGTGGTATAGCGCCGGTTCAGTGCTTCGTCTTTCCGGTAGCGGACGCAGACAAGGCGGTCGCCGTAGCGCGCTGACAGCCGCTTAGTGCCACTATCGCCAGGTTTAAGGGTCTTGATGACGTCCATGTGAATCTCCTGTGAAGATACGATGCCCTTGTATCAGACAGGAAATGGACAAATGAAAATAAAGAGGAGAAAGAAAAGTGGCGTCCCCTAGGGGGTTCGAACCCCTGTTACCGCCGTGAAAGGGCAGTGTCCTAGGCCACTAGACGAAGGGGACGCTGAGGATGTTTCAGATTGGTGGAGCTAATCGGGATCGAACCGATGACCTCTACAATGCCATTGTAGCGCTCTCCCAGCTGAGCTATAGCCCCAATCTGGATTTGGGCCAACCTTCTGTTTTCAATGAGGTTTTGCTTGTTGAAAACTTGAAGATCAGCCTCAAGAGGTTGCGAATTTTATGGACTAAGCCGGAGGCTGTCAACAGTTTTCCGGCTCGTTCTTTTGATTAAATGCGCGATATTCCTTTTCCCACTCCTTCGTCTCCTTTTTACTGGGTCCGCCAAGCAAATCAAGGGCATGGCGCAGACGGGCCCGCGTCATGTCGGAGCCGATGATGGCCATGGCATCCATGATGGACGGAGCGGACTGGCGGCCGGAGACGGCGACGAACAGGGGCAGCATGAAGTCCTTCAGCTTGATGCCCATGCTGGTGGCCAGAGCGCTCAAGGCGTTGCTGATGGCGTCGCGGGTCCAGCTGCGCTGTTCTTCGAAGCGCCACAGGCTATATTGCAGGATCTTGCGGGTCTGGTCGGGTTCGAGTTTGCCGGTCTGCAGGTCGGCGGCGCTCACATCCACCTGGCCAGCGACGAAGAAGTCGGCCAGTTTCACGACGTCCGACAGCACTTCCAGCCGCTTCTGGATCAGGGGCAGGATCTGGGTCAAGTAGGATTCGTTGAACGCCCATTCCTGGAATTTTTGCGCCAGCTGTTCGACTGTGAGGGATTCGCGAATCCACAGACCGTTGAGCCAGCTGAGTTTGGCGATGTCGAACACCGGGCCGCCGAGGGAGACGCGCATCAGGTCGAAGTGGGCCTGCATTTCCTGCAGGGAGAATTTCTCCCGCTCATCCGGCATGGACCAGCCCATGCGACCGAGGTAGTTGACCAGGGCCTCGGGCAGGAAGCCCATGCGGCGGTAATAGTTGATGCTGGTGGGATTCTTGCGCTTGCTGAGTTTGCTCTTGTCCGGGTTGCGCAGCAGGGGCATGTGACAGAGTTTCGGCATTTCCCAGCCGAAGTACTGGTACAGCAGTTTGTGTTTGGGGGCGGAGTTGATCCACTCCTCGCCACGCAGGACGTGGGTAATCTGCATCAGGTGGTCGTCCACCACGTTGGCCAGGTGGTAGGTGGGCATGCCGTCGGATTTCATCAGTACCTGTGCGTCGACCTGCGCCCAGTCCAGTTCGATCACGCCGCGCAGCATGTCGTCGATGGGGCACTTGCCCTCTTCCGGCACCATCATGCGGATGACGTAGGGGGCGCCGGCAGCTTTGCGACGGGCCACTTCGTCGGCCGGCAGGGCCAGTTCGGACGGTTTGAGTGCGGTCTGGTTGCCGGATTCGATTTTCTGCTGGCGCAGGGCATCGAGTTCTTCGGGTGTGCGGTAGCAGTGGAAGGCGTGTCCCGATTCCACCAGCAGGTCGGCGTGTTTGCGGTAGATTTCGGAGCGTTCGCTCTGGCGATAGGGTCCGTGGGGGCCGCCGACGTCGGGGCCTTCGTCCCAGGTCAGGCCCATCCAGCGCAGGGAGTCGAGGATCATGGCCTCGGATTCCGGGGTGCTGCGCACCTGGTCGGTGTCTTCGATCCGCAGGATGAACTGGCCGCCGTGCTGGTGGGCGAATACCCGGTTGAACAGGGCGATGTAGGCGGTGCCAACGTGGGGATCGCCGGTCGGGGATGGGGCGACGCGGGTTCTGACTGTCATGGGAAGAATCCTGTCCGGAAAATGAAAGTCGGCCATTATATATCGGTGCGGGAGCGGGTTTCATCGTTGTTTTTCGGGGCGGCGGAACCGGCACCGCAGACCGTGGCAGACAGCGCAGCGACCGTCAGACCAGGCGCGGACCCGGCCGGAGCGGACACAGCAACTGTGGCTTGCACCATTGCGCTGTATGCTGCGGGATGACTAGCGGGAATAAACCAGCAGATGCTTTTCCCCCAGAGTAGCGCTGGTGCAGTCGATGTAGCGCTCATCGGCGTCGTAGGCGCAATGCAGGTCATCGCCTTCGGTTTCGATAATCACGTCTGCGGCGCCAAACAACAATGCGCGGGAGGCAAACACGCGGGTGGCGCCCTGCTCCGGCTGATGCTGCCAGCGCAGATCGAGACGGGTTTCGCGGTATTGCAGGCGGTCGCTCAGTTGCGGCAGCAGCGGGATGAGCAGGCGCGCCTCACCCCTGTGCTGAAAATCGATGCTGATCAGGTCGCCGCTTAGCTGTTGCAGGCTGGCGCGGGGTGCGCAACTTTCACGAATATTTTTATTGTCATCGAAGCAGCTGAAATCCTCGTCGTGGAAATGGTCCTTCTGCTGCGGATTCCAGTGCGGCGTGTAGTTCCAGCGCGCGGACGACAGCAGTTCGCGATCAAACTGACGCAGCACCTGATCCATCTGGTACTGGAAATAGCGGTTGTGGCTGCCTTTCAGGTTGGCGCCGAATTCTCCCACCAGCACGGGGATGTCATATTTTTTTCGCGTGGCGACGATGGCGTTGATGCTGTTGGCGGTGCCAAACAAGGGGCGGCCGAAACCGCTGGCGCCGGGCTCGTAAAAATGCGCGTCGAACGACACGTTGCCGGTGGGTGGAATGTCGAGATGCGGCGGCTGGTTGATGAAGATGAACTGGAACGGGCTGTCGCCGAAGAAAGTGATGAAGCGCGGGTTGATGCCGTGGATGTGCTGCTGCCAGGCATTGAAAAATTCATTGGCCAGCGTCGAGTCGTATTGCAGGACCGGCTTGAACACCATCGGTTCGTTCAGATCGAAGCCGATCACGGCGGGATGACCGGAATATTTTTCTGCCAGCACGCGGGTGAGTGCAAAAAAGCGGGTGCGCACGCCGTAACGGTCGGTCATGAAATCGTTCCAGTTGCGGGCGTTATCGGCGCTGAGCATGGCCTGCATCATGGCGGAACTGAAGATGCAGCCGGCGTCGGTGCGGGGTTCGGCGGGAGTCACGTCCGGTGACAGCGCCCAATATGGAAAACCGCTGCCACAACCTTTGGCGGCGTAGCGGGAAAAGGCGTTGTTGTGGAAGTCGATCAGCACGTGCATGCCGCGCTCCCAGGCCCAGTGGATGACGCGGTCGTAATAGTCGAAATAGTCAGGATTGTAGAAGCCGGGTTCCGGTTCCGCCGCTTCCCAGACGAAGTTGAGGCGGATCAGGTTGGCACCCATGTCGTAAAGAATATCGAGCTCATCGCCGGACTGGATGGGCTGGAACGGGGGCGCCTTGGCCTGGATGTTGTAGCCGCGGAAGATGATCTTGGCGCCGTTTTCATTGACGAAATGCTGGCCCTGGATGCGGATGGTCTGGGCAGATGCCAGTGACGCCGCCAACGTCAAGGCCAGCAGAAATACGGGCAATATGGCGAGGGAAATCGGGCGGCGTAGCCTGAACGATACGGGGTGCATGGAAGGCTCCATTTTTTGTTTTTGTTATCCCGGAGAAGGAACCATACCAGATTTCAGAATCCGCATTAATACACAAAACCGGCTGTGGTACAGGTTTGTGCGTTGTCAGCGTGAAATTGTGCGTGACAGAATTGCGGCTCCCGCTTTCTGGAGAGCGTCAACGCCATGGAATTCCACATGATTTCTCTTTCCTCCCTGCGCCAATGGATCAAGCTGCCGGTGCGCGGTTTGCTGTTGCTGGTTCTTGCCACTTTCAATGCCTCCGCGTTGGCCCAGTCACTCCAGGCGCCGGCCCAGGCTGATGCCGACAGCCAGCTCACCATCCGGCTGGATGGTGTTTCCAATCCGCGCGAGTTCGTCACCATTGTGAAAAAGGGTGCAGGCAGCGGCGAATACAATGATTACGCCTACACCGAGGGCAGCAGCGTCAGCCTGTTCGCGCCGTTTGAAGCTGGCGACTATGAAATCCGCTGGCTGGCGGCTGAATCGCCCTACCCGACCCTGACCACTCAGCCGCTCCACATTGTGCCCGTAACCGCGACGGTGAAGGCACCTGCCAGCGTCGGTATAGGCAAGACCTTTCAGGTGGAATGGCAGGGTCCGGACAACGCACAGGATTTCGTCACGCTGGTGCCGGTTGGCACGGCAGAAGGCCGTTACGAGGATTACGTCTACACCCGCGACGGTTCACCGCAGACCATGACCGCACCGGCGACGGCAGGCCAGTACGAACTGCGCTATCTCACAGGACGGGGTTACAAAACCATTGGCAAAACCAGTCTGACGGTGACGGACGCTTCGGCCAGTGTGCAGTTCAAATCGCCCGCCAACATTGGCCAGCAACTGGCAGTCACCTGGACCGGTCCGGCGAATGAGCGCGAATACATTACCGTAGTGCCCGCCGGCACGCGGGATGGTCAATACAATCAGTACACCTACGTCAGCGAAGGCAATCCACTGCAACTGCAGCTGCCGGAGAAGCCGGGTGACTATGAAATCCGTTACATGACGGCCAATGCCGAACGCGTGCTGGCACGGGCGCCGCTGCAGATTCAGGCGGTGGAGGCATCTGTGCAGGGGCCGGCGACGGCCGTGGCGCAGTCGCTCATTCAGGTGCAATGGACCGGGCCGGACAATGCGCAGGATTATGTGGCCATCACGGTGGCAGGCAAACCAGCGTCCTATCTGAATTACAGCTATACCGCGCGCGGCAATCCCGTGGAAATTGAAGTGCCGAAAAAAGCCGGCGACTATGAAATTCATTATCTGACCGGACAGACGAATCAATCGCTGGCGTCGCAGAAATTGCACGTCACTCCGGCCGCGACGCCCGGTTTGCTGGAAGTGTCCGCCGCGCAGGACAAGGGCACAGCGCCGCGCTATGAAACCGTGGAGGTGGTACTGGATGCGTCCGGCAGCATGCTGCAGAAACTCGACGGCAAGCGCCGGATCGATATTGCCAAATCTACGCTGGGAAATCTGCTGGACACGCTGAAACCGGCGCAGACCCAATTTGCACTGCGCGTATTCGGTCATCGCAAGGCCGATGCCTGTGATACCGAACTTCTGCTGCCACCCTCCCCTGCGCAAACCGCCACGCTGCGGCAAACCATCAACAAGCTGGAAGCCAAAAATCTTGCGCGTACGCCCATTGCGGATTCGCTGGCCCAGGTGCAGCAGGATCTGGCGGGCGTGAAAGGCAAATCGCTGGTGATTCTGCTGACCGACGGCGAGGAGACCTGCAACGGTGATCCGGCGGCGGCGATCAAAAAGCTGGCCGCATCCGGTCTGGATGTGCGCGTCAATATTGTCGGCTTTGCCATTGGTGAGTACGCACTGAAACAGGAGTTTTCCCGCTGGGCGGAAGCCGGCGGCGGCACCTATTTCGATGCGCAGGACGCCACTGCACTGACCAGCGCACTGACGCAATCACTGCAGGTTCCGTTCATGGTGCTGAACAAGGATGGAGTGGCAGTGGCATCGTCGGTTGTCGGCGAAAAACCACTGCAGCTGCCGGCGGGAGACTATCGCGTCAAAGCCGGCAACCAGGAATTGCCTGTTACACTCACTGGCGGTGAAACCACCCGCCTGACACTCCCTTGAGGAAATCAGGCATCGTCATCCCGGGTGATCACGTCGGCGGTCACCCGGCTTTCCGTCAATGCCGGCGAGCACAGCTCAATGAAGTGATAGGCATAGCGCCGCAGCAGATGACCGCGCCGCACCGCCAGCAACGTTGACACCTCATGAAACAGATGTGAGCAGTCGAGTTTGCGCAGATTGCTGTCGCGCTGATCGTTGAACGCCACCGACGCCACAATGCCAATCCCCATGCCCAGTTCGACGTAGGATTTTATAACGTCTGCATCGAGTGCCGACATCACGATATCCGGCAAGAGCCCGGCCTGGTGAAAGGTTTTTTCCAGCAGGGCGCGACCGGTAAAACCTTCGTGATAGGTAATGATGGGATGCTCGGCAATGGCCTCCAGCGTCAGCGGTTGCTGATGCTCAAGCGGATGCCCGGCCGGCACGATCACAGCGTGGTGCCAGCTGTAATATGGGAATGATGCCAGCTCGGCAATATCACCGAGCGTTTCAGTGGCAACACCGATATCCGCTTCGCCATCCAGCAGCATCTGCGCAATTTCCGCCGGGCTGCCCTGATGCAGTTTCAGATGCACTTTCGGATACAGCTTCTTGAATGTCGTCACCACTTTCGGCAGTGCATAACGGGCCTGCGTATGCGTCGTGGCGATGGTGAGCTGACCGCTGTCCTGCTGGCTGTACTGCTCCGCCAGATTCTTGATGTTGTGAGCGTCCAGCAGCATGCGCTCGACGATTTTCACCATTTCCTTGCCAGGATCGGTCAGGCCCAGCAGACGCTTGCCCTTGCGCACGAACAACTCGATACCCAGTTCGTCTTCCAGATCCTTGATGTGCTTGGACACGCCGGACTGCGACGTGTACAGCGTGTTGGCCACTTCCGTCAGATTGAAATTGCGACGCACCGTTTCGCGAACAATCCGCAACTGCTGAAAATTCATGGCCGTTTTCCTGCCTCTGCTGCTGTGCGTTCAAATACTTTCAGACGCGACGGCAACAGACGCACGATCTGCCCTGCCACCAACGCCAGTTCCTTCACCCGCGCCTGTTCGATTTCCACTTCGAAATGCTGGCCGGTGGCGCCGTTGACGCCATCCAGCTCCACCCGCGCACTGACACCGAATGACAACACCCGATTGACCTTGGCCTTGATGCCGGCGGTGCTGGCGGGATCAGTGACGATCTCCAGCTCATGCGGACGCGCGAAAGCGAAGACTTCGGAACCCTGCGACAGCACGGCATCGTCGTGCGGTACACTGTCTTCGCCGACGCGCACCTGGTTGTCTTCAATGCGGCCATGAAACAGATTGACCGAACCGAGGAAGCTGTACACGAACGGCGTGGACGGATGACCGTAGACTTCTTCCGGCGTGCCCACCTGCTCCACCTTGCCGTGATCCATCAGCACCACACGGTCCGCCACTTCCAGCGCCTCTTCCTGATCGTGGGTCACAAAAATGGACGTGATATGCAGTTCGTCGTGCAGTTTGCGCAGCCAGCGCCGCAATTCCTTGCGCACCTTGGCATCGAGCGCGCCGAACGGTTCGTCGAGCAGCAGCACGCGGGGTTCCACCGCCAGGGCGCGGGCCAGCGCGATACGCTGACGCTGGCCACCCGACAGCTGCGCGGGAAACCGGTCCGCCAGCCAGTCCAGCTGCACCAGATTCAGCAGATCATGCACTTTCTTTTTGATTGCGCTTTCGCTGGGACGCACATTGCGCGGCTTCATGCGCATGCCAAACGCGACGTTATCGAACACGGTCATGTGCTTGAACAGGGCGTAATGCTGGAACACAAAACCCACCTGCCGTTCGCGCACATGCGTGGACGATGCATCTTCACCATCCAGCAGAACCTGACCGGCGTCGGCCTGCTCCAGACCGGCAATAATGCGCAGCAGCGTGGTCTTGCCGCAGCCGGAAGGCCCCAACAACGCCACCAGTTCGCCAGTGGGAAATTCCAGTGACACGTCATTGAGCGCGACGAAATTGCCAAACCGCTTCTGGATATTCTTAACCTGGATGCTCATGACAGGGTTCCCTCAGT
This sequence comes from uncultured Moraxellaceae bacterium, assembly GCA_964491665.1. Taxonomy (GTDB): domain Bacteria; phylum Pseudomonadota; class Gammaproteobacteria; order Pseudomonadales; family Ketobacteraceae; genus Ch67. Next base: position 5,827 of record CAZBII010000123.1, on the reverse strand, counting down.
ACTCGCAAAAAATCTCATGGTTTCAACTTCACACTTTCAATGCCTGCTGCACACGATGCTCAATCAGGGTCTTGATGATCAGCGTCACCAGCGCCAGCAGTGCCAGCAGCGACGCAACGGCAAAGGCAGCGGCAAACTGGTATTCGTTATACAGAATCTCGACATGCAGCGGCATGGTGTTGGTTTCGCCGCGAATCTTGCCGGACACCACCGACACCGCGCCGAACTCACCCATCGCCCGCGCGTTGCAGAGAATCACGCCATACAGCAGACCCCATTTGATATTGGGCAGCGTCACGTGCCAGAAGGTCTGCCAGCCATTGGCACCCAGCACGATGGCGGCCTCCTCTTCCTCGCGCCCCTGCGCCTGCATCAATGGAATCAGTTCGCGGGCAATAAAGGGAAACGTGACGAAAATGCTGGCCAACACAATCCCCGGAATCGCAAACACCACTTTCATGTCGTGCTCGATCAGCCAGGCACCGAACCAGCCATTGGCGCCGAACACCAGCACATAGGAAAGGCCGACAATCACCGGCGACACCGAGAACGGCAAATCGATCAGCGTAATCAGGATCTGCTTGCCGCGAAAATCAAACTTGGCAATGGCCCAGGCGGCGGCGACACCGAACACCAGATTCAGCGGCACCGAAATGACAGCGGCGATCAGCGTCAGCCGGACGGCACTCAGCGCCTCGGCATCCACCAGCGCCGCAAAATAAACACCAACGCCCTTGCGCAACGCCTCCACAAAAACCGCCAGCAGCGGCATCAGCAGAAACAGGGTGAAGAACACCAGCGCAGTACCGATGATGGTCCACTTCACCCAGCCCGCTTCACGGGTGGCAACATTGCGTTCAAATCGGGTTGCATCACTATTCCAGACAACAGAAGACATCCGGTTTCCCCCACAACAGAATCAGCGTTCACGACCGGTGCGACGACCGGCCCACGCCTGCAAACCATTAATGACCAGCAGCAACAGGAACGAAAATACCAGCATCACAACCGCAATCGCGGTGGCACCGGTATAATCGTATTGCTCCAGCTTCGTGATGATCATCAGCGGCGTGATTTCCGACACCATCGGAATATTGCCGGCAATGAAAATAACCGAGCCGTACTCGCCCACGGCGCGGGCAAATGCCAGCGCAAATCCGGTGAGCAGCGCCGGCAGCAGAATCGGCAGCACCACGTAGCGAAAAATCTGCCAGCGCCGCGCACCGAGACTGGCGGCCGCTTCTTCCAGCTCGGATTCCAGATCTTCCAGAATCGGCTGCACCGTGCGCACCACAAACGGCAGGCCGATAAACACCAGCGCCACCAGCACACCCAGCGGACCAAACGCCACCTTGATGCCCAATTCACCCTGAATGAATTGCCCCAGCCAGCCGTTGGGCGCATAGAGGGCGGTCAGTGCAATGCCGGCCACGGCGGTCGGCAGCGCGAACGGCAGATCCACCAGCGCATCAACAATACGCTTGCCAGGAAAGGAATAGCGCACCAGTGCCCACGCCAGCATCAGTCCAAACACGGCATTGATGGCTGCCGCCGCCAGCGACGCACCAAACGAAAGTTTGTAGGAAGCAACCACGCGTGGCGCCGTCACCACCTGCCAAAACTGCTCCCAGGACAGATTCATGGTTTTCAGAAACACGGCGCCCAGGGGAATCAGCACGATTATGGACAGATACACCAGCGTGTAGCCCAGCGACAGGCCAAAGCCGGGCAGAACATTGAAACGGCGGGCGGCGACTGCGGGCACCGGCATAAGAACTCCCAAAAAAGGCATAAGGCAATGTGCAAAGTCGAGCGCAGTCTATCCAGCGCCGCTCAGCAGCAGAAATACTAAAAAGTAGAAAGCTTATTCAAAATCCTGCAAAAGCCCTCGCCTCCCGCCATTGCGTCCAGCGTGATAAGCAAATCATTTTTTCTTGGTTCTGGTGATCCGGAGCCCTGCGTAGAGTGCGTTCCAGACAGGTCGCTTCCTGTTGCTTCCTTACCTTCTGCTTTCCATTGGAGACCACATAATGAAACGTCCCTTGCTGCTTGCGCTGTCTGCAAGTCTGGCTGCCACTGGCGCCGCTCCCGCACTGGCGGGCTTCCCCACCCTGTGCGGAAAGATCAACGTATCGGCCAACCAGTATGATCTGGAGAAAATCGATTTCGCCGGCACCTCGCCCAACTTTGTCGCCGTGGGCGCCACCGACGTCACCGACGAACTGGACAATGGCTCCATCGAAAGCAACTCATCGCGCATCGGCATCCGCGGCGATTTCGGCGTGGCGGAAGGGCTCACCGCCATCTACCGACTTGAATACGGCACCGACGTCGACAACGGCACCAACAGCAACGGCCGCGAATTCAGCCAGCGCAATATTTTCGGTGGCCTGCAGGGTGACTTCGGCACTGTCATTGCCGGCAAGACTGACACGCCGCTGAAAACCGTGCAGACCAACGCCATCACCAACACCGACATCGATCGCTTCAACGATCTGCCGCTGGCCGACCTGGGCACCTATCTGGTTGGGGAAAACCGCGCCGACAACGTCGTGCAGTACACCTCGCCGATTCTGCTGGGCGGCCTGCTGATCAACGTCGCCTCGATCCAGCTGGAAGAAACCGGCGTGGAAGTCAGCGACACCAACCAGCAGGATGACAATGGCTTCGGCAGCGGCGCGTCGGCGTCCATTTCCTACGGCAAGGCACGCTGGTTTGTGGCACTGGGTATCGACGAAAACGTGGCAACCACCGATGCCATCCGTCTGGCCGGTGAAGCGGTGATTGGTCCGGTCAGCCTGGGCGCCGTCTATCAGACCGCCGAAAAAAATGCGGATGAGGATTACATCGGCGGCTATTCCAACTTCATCGGTTCCACTCCCACCAGCGTCGGCAGCCCGACTACCGGCCTGAATCCGCTGGCCGAATGGGATGGCGCTGCCAACACCGTCAGCGGCACAACCGCCACACCCACCGTGCGCTACGACGAACAGGACGGTTATGTCGTCAACGCACTGTGGAAAATCGCCGGTCCGTGGAGCGCGAAAATTCAGTACGGCCACTCCACCAGCACGCCCACCAACGAAGCATTTGACGACGTTGACATCGACGCCATTGCTGTCGGCGCCGACTACAAGTTCAACGACAACTTCAAGCTGTACACCTACTACGCCTCTCTGGAAACCCAGGGTGACAGGGACATCAGCACCAAAGCCACCACCGACACCACCGCCGCACTCGGTCTGGATCTGAAATTCTGAGCACCACTTACGGAGAGAAACGAAACATGAAAACACCACATCTGAAACAGATTCTGAAAATAACGGCCCTGACTGCGGCGCTCTCCCTGACGGGCGGAGCATTCGCCAAGGAAATCAAACTGCTCAATGTGTCCTACGATCCCACCCGGGAGCTGTACAAGGAATACAACGCCGCCTTTGCCAAACAATGGAAGCAGAAAACCGGTGACGACGTGGTGGTGAACCAGTCTCACGGCGGTTCCGGTGCGCAATCGCGTGCAGTAATCGATGGCCTGCAGGCCGACGTGGTGACACTGGCATTGGCCGGCGACATCGATCCGCTGGTGAAAAACGGCAAGCTGCTGCCGGAAAACTGGATCACCCGTCTGCCCGACAGCAGCGCGCCCTACACTTCCACCATCGTGTTCCTGGTGCGCAAGGGTAATCCGAAAAACATCAGGGACTGGGACGATCTGGTGAAATCCGGCGTGGACGTGATTACGCCCAACCCGAAAACCTCCGGCGGCGCGCGCTGGAATTACCTGGCCGCGTGGGCGTTCGCCAAACAGAAATACGGCAGCGACGACAAGGCACAGGAGTTCGTGGCCAAGCTGTTCAAGAACGTTCCCGTGCTGGACACCGGCGCCCGCGGTTCCACCAACACGTTTGTGCAGCGCGAAATCGGTGACGTTCTGCTGGCCTGGGAAAACGAAGCCTTTCTGTCGCTGAACGAACTGGGACCGGACAAGGTGGAAATCGTGGTGCCGTCACTGTCGATTCTGGCGGAGCCGTCAGTAGCCGTCGTGGACAAATATGCCGATGCCCACGGCACCCGCGAAGTGGCCGAAGCCTATCTGCAATACCTGTACAGCAAGGAAGGCCAGGAAATCGCCGCGAAGAACTACTACCGTCCGCGCGATGCCGAAGTCGCCGCGAAATACGCCAAGGTATTTCCGCAGGTACACCTGATCGGTATCGAGGAATTCGGCGGCTGGAGCAAGGCCCAGGCCGTCCATTTCAACGACGGTGGCATCTTCGACAAGATCTATCAGTAACCTCGCCTCCTGCCCTGGCACCCGCCGGGGCAGACACCTTCCCCGGCCCCCCGCCCCCCACCCCCAAACCCATGACCACCCACAAAAACCGCCCAAGAATTATAAAAAGGAGCACCAACCATGATCGCGCTGGACCACCACTCAGAACTGACATGACATCCCAAACACCGAATCGACGCTTCTGCGTCGCCCCCATGCTGGACTGGACCGACCGCCACTGCCGGACTTTCCACCGCATGCTGACCCGCCATACCGTTCTTTACACCGAAATGGTCACCACCGGCGCCATCATCCACGGCCAACGCGACCATCACCTGCGCTTCAATCCGGTCGAGCATCCTGTCGCACTGCAGCTGGGCGGCAGCGAACCGGACGCGCTGGCCGAATGCACCCGCATCGCGGCGGATTACGGTTATGACGAAGTGAATCTGAATGTGGGATGTCCCAGCGACCGCGTGCAGTCGGGACGCTTCGGTGCCTGCCTGATGGCAGAACCGGATCTGGTGGCCCGCTGTGTCGAGAAAATGCAATCGGCAGCGCCGATTCCCGTCACCGTAAAATGCCGCATCGGCATCGACGACCAGGACGACTACGCCGACCTGCAGCGCTTCGTGAAAACGGTCGCCTCTACCGGCATTACCACCTTTATCGTCCACGCCCGCAAAGCCTGGCTCGACGGCCTCAGCCCGAAGGAAAACCGCGACATTCCGCCGCTGAATTACGAGCGCGTCTACCTGCTGAAACAGGAATTTCCCCAGCTGGAAATCATCATCAACGGCGGCATCCAGACGCTCGACGAATGCATCTCACACCTGCAACAGGTGGATGGCGTCATGATGGGACGTGCGGCCTACCACAATCCGCTGCTGCTGCGGGACGTGGACCGCCTGATCTACGGCGACGATCACGCCATTCCGACCGAATCAGAACTGCTGGAGCAGATCTGCGCCTACATCGAGCATGAGATGACACAGGGCGCGAAGCTGAAATATATTAGCCGGCATATCATCGGGCTGTTCCACAACCGCCCCGGCGCGCGGCAATGGCGCCGCTACATCAGCGAACATGCACACCGCGACGACGCCACCACCGACGTCATTCGCAAGGCCGCCAGCCTGATACCCGGCCTGTCATAACCAGATTTTCCACACACAAGGATTTGCATGAGCAACAAGCTGGAACAACTCAAAGCCATGACCGTCGTGGTCGCCGACACCGGCGACATCCAGGCCATCCGCAAATACCAGCCCGTCGACGCCACCACCAACCCGTCGCTGCTGCTGAAAGCCGCCAGCCTGCCGGAATACCAGTCCCACATCGACAGCGCCATTCGCGCGGCACAGGGTTCGGGTCAGGCCCGCATCGCCGACGCCTGTGAGCGTCTGGCGGTGGCCATCGGTACCGACATACTCGGCATCATTCCCGGCCGTATTTCCACCGAAGTCGACGCCCGCCTGTCCTTCGACACCGCCGCCACTCTCGACAAGGCCCGCAAGATCATCCAGCTGTACGCCCGCAACGGCATCGGTCGCG
>CAZBII010000122.1:0-14010 GCA_964491665.1 uncultured Moraxellaceae bacterium | reverse complement strand
GGGTGGGAGGGCCGGGCATCACGCTGATGCGGTCGCGGGCAATGCGCTGCAGGATTTCAGTGGCGTTGAACACCGCGTGCGGCAGCAGCGTTACACCCCGGATCAGACACGCCAGGATGCCGGCCTTGTAGCCGAAACTGTGGAAGAACGGATTGATCACCAGATAGCGATCACCGCTGCGCAGTCCCACGATGTCGGCGAAAGAGGTAAAGGCGCGAAGATTCTGCTCGTGACTCGTCATCACGCCTTTGGGGTTGCCGGTGGTGCCGGACGTAAACAGGATGTCGGACAGGGCGCTGCCGGTGATGCTGCTCATGCGTTGCTGCACGTCAGTCAGCGGTGTGGCAGTGGCCTGTTCCAGAAAATCTTCCCAGCTCGTGTGGCGGCCGTTGCTGCTGCTGCGGAACACGATGGTTTCCTGCAGGTCGGGCAGGGCTTCGCCTTGCAGTTGCGCGGGGTAGTCGCAGTCGAGGAAGGTGCCGATGCTGAACAGCAGGCGGGCGCGGCTGGCGCGCAGGATGTAGGCGGCTTCGCTGCCCTTGTAGCGGGTATTGAGGGTGACCAGCACGGCGCCGGCGCACTGGGCGCCGATGGCGGCAATCACCCACTCGCTGATGTTGGGGGCCCAGATGGCGATGCGGTCGCCGGTCTGGATGCCACGGGCCAGCAGTGCGGCTGCCACCTGCTGCGTCTGGCGGGCGAAGTCACCAAAACTGATTCGGGTGCCGTCTTCTTCCAGGAACAGGGTGGCGCCGAAGCGGGCGGCGGCCTGCGCGACCAGCTGCGGAATGGTGGCCGCCGGGGCGGTATCCGTAGCGCATTGGCCGGGTTGGTTTTTCATGGCGCAGGCAGTCCTTTTTTATGGTTCTTGGTGTGGGCAAAAGGTAGCTGAATCGGTCGGCGGGCGTCCTAGTCCACATGGACGATTAATCCCCCGGTTGAAGCACTCATAATGCCTCGCAACACTGGAAAAAAGCCTTGTTTTTTGACGCAGGACAAGACCTGCGAACAGCACAGAGAGAATTCCAATGAATAAAGTGCGAACGGCACAGGAAGCGGTGGCGCAGATCAGGAGCGGCATGACCATCGGCATCGGCGGCTGGGGTCCGCGCCGCAAACCCATGGCGCTGGTGCGCGAGCTGCTGCGCTCGGATGTGAAGGATCTGACTGTGGTGGCCTATGGCGGCGCCGATGTCGGCATGCTGTGCGCTGCCGGCAAGGTGAAGAAGGTGGTGTTCGCTTTCGTGTCGCTGGATTTCATTCCGCTGGAACCCTATTTCCGCGAAGCGCGCCAGAACGGCAGCGTTGAAACCATGGAAATAGACGAGGGCATGATGCTGCTGGGCCTGCGGGCCGCAGCCTGGGGTGTGCCTTTCATTCCTACCCGGATTGGTCTGGGCACCGATCTGATCAGGTTCAACAAGGATCTGAAAATCGTCGGCAGTCCCTATGACGATAAAGAATGGGTGGCGATGCCGGCACTGAATCTGGATGTGGCGCTGATTCATGTGGACCGCGCTGATGATCGCGGCGTGTGCCAGATCAAGGGCCCCGATCTTTACATGGACGACTGGTTTGCCCGCGCGGCGAAAACCACCATCGTCAGCTGCGACGAACTGGTGCCCACTGCCCATTTCCATCAGGGTGATGAAGCGCGCTACGTGCATTGGGAACGCGCCGAAACCCAGGTGGTGGTGCCGATGCCCGGTGGCGCCCATCCGTCATCGTGCAATCCGCTGTACGGCTACGACACTGCGCACTTCAACGAATACAACGCGTCGGTGAAAGACGGCGGTTTCAGCCGCTACTTCGACAAATACATTGCTGGCAAGAGCGAAGCGGAATACCAGATGGCCGTCGGCGGTCTGGAAAAAATCCGCGCGCTGGCGCTGCCAGTTTACTGATCTGCCATTTGTCGAATTACGGGGAATCACCATGTCTCAAGCAGCAACTGAATACAGCCTGGCAGAACTGATGATCGTGGCGGGCGCCGAAGCGCTGCGTCACGATGGCGAAGTGCTGGCCACCGGCATTGGCGTACTGCCGCGTCTGGCCGCCAGTCTGGCGATGAAAACCTTCAACCCGGATCTGATGATGACGGATTCCGAAGCCTTCATGCTGAGCGAACCCAATCCGGTGAGCGGCCGCACTTCCCACGCTGGCCAGAAGCAGGAAAGCTGGATGGGCTTTTCACGCATTTTCGATAACGTGTGGGGCGGCAAGCGGCACGCGATTGTCGGCCCGTCGCAGATCGACCGTTACGGCCAGACCAACATTTCCGCGCTGGGCGGCACCTACGACAAACCCAAATCGCAGATGCTGGGCGCGCGCGGCTTTCCCGGCAACTCCATCAGCCATGCCAACTCGTTTTTCGTGCCGGCACACAGCAAGCGCGTGTTCGTGGAAGGCGAGTGCGACGTGGTGTGCTCCATCGGTTACAACCCGGAGCGTCTGCCCAAAGGCTATGCGCTGGATGACATCGACATCCGTCTGGTGGTTACCGATCTGTGCGTGATGGACTGGAACGGTCCGCGCCACATGCTGCAGCTGCTGAGCGTGCATCCGGGCATTGCTGTGGAGCAGGTGCTGGACAATACCGGCTTTGAAATTCATGTGCCGGCGAATGTGCCGGTGACGCCGGCGCCGACCGTGGAGCAGCTGGCGATTATCGCGCAGCTCGATCCGCAGAACTGGCGCGCCAAACAGCTGAAAGACAATCCGCCGGGCAACAGGGGGTAAGCGTCATGAGCAAGCAAACCGTTCCCGCGCTGGAAGGCTGGTTCACCGAACAGGATGGCAAGGCGTATCTGCTGGGGTCGCGCTGCAGTGGCTGCGGCACCTACTATTTTCCGCGCCAGTCCACCTACTGCAGAAATCCCGCGTGCGACAGTGAAAGTTTTGAGGAAGTGCCCCTGAGCCGCACCGGCAGGGTGTGGTCGTTCACCAATGCCTGCTACGAACCGCCGGAGCCGTTTATTGCGGCCAAGCCGTTCGTGCCCTACACCATCGCGGCGGTGGAGCTGGAGCAGGAAAAAATGATTGTGCTGGGCCAGGTGATCGAAGGCGTGAATGTGTCGGATCTGAAAGCCGGCATGGAAATGGAACTGGTGATCGCGACGCTGAACGAAGATGACACCACGGTGAAGACCATCTGGAAATGGCAGCCGGTGGCGGGGGGAATCAAATGATGTCTGGCGAGAAGAGTATGACGGGCGAAATTGCAATTCTCGGCGTGGGCATGCACCCCTGGGGCAAGTGGGGCAAGAATTTCGTGCAGTACGGCGTGAAGGCCGCGCGCGATGCGCTGAAAGATGCCGGCGTGAAATGGCAGGACATCGGCTTTGTTTCCGGTGCCGCCACCATGCGTTGCGGCTATCCCGGTTATGTGGCCGGCGCGACGTTCGCGCAGGCACTGGGCTGGCAGGGCGCGGAAGTGAATACCAGTTACGCCGCGTGCGCCTCCGGTTCGCAGGCTTTGGCCGCCGCGCGCAGCAAGATTCTGTCCGGTGCCTGTGATGTGGCGCTGGTGATCGGCGCCGACACCACACCGAAAGGTTTTCTCGCGCCGCAGAAAGGCGAGCGTCCGGATGATCCGGACTGGGTGCGCTTTCGCATCGGCATCACCAATCCCACTTACTTTGCGCTGTACGCCCGCCGTCGCATGGAAATGTACGGCGACACCCAGGACGATTTCGCGCTGGTGAAAGTAAAGAACGCGCAGCACGGTTTCACCAATCCCAATGCCCGTTACCGCAAGCAGTTTTCTGCCGAGGATGTGGCAGCCTCGGCGATGGTGGCGGACCCGCTGCGCCTGATGGACATCTGCGCCACCTCCGATGGCGGTGCCGCGCTGATCGTGTCCAGCGTGGAATATGCGAAGAAAATCGGTCGCGGTGATGCCGTGAAGATTGCAGCGATTTCTACCGTCACGCCCACGTTTGCTTCCGCGATTATTGAAATGCCGGATATCGCCACTGATTCGGCGGCGGCGGTGCAGGCCCACAGCTTCCGCGCGGCGTTGCCGAAAAAAGCCTACGAGGAAGCCGGTATCAGTCCGAAAGATGTGAGCGTGGCGGAAGTGTATGACCTGTCCACGGCGCTGGAACTGGACTGGATGGAAGACCTGCAGCTGTGCGAGCGCGGTGAAGCGGCGCGTCTGGTGCGCGATGGCGTGACCCGCATTGGCGGCCGTCTGCCGATCAATCCGTCCGGCGGTCTGGCCTGCTTTGGTGAAGCAGTACCGGCACAGGCGCTGGCGCAGGTGTGCGAACTCACCTGGCAGTTGCGCGGGCAGGCCGGCGAGCGTCAGGTGGCGAATGCAAAAGTGGGCATCACCGCGAATCAGGGCCTGTTTGGCCACGGTTCGTCAGTGATTCTCAAGCGCTGACGGATTGCATTTTCCGCATAACCAATTTCGCCAGAACAATAACAGCAGAACAAAAACCAGAGCGAGCAGACACCATGACAGCGGCACCCCTGAAAACCCGTCTTACCGAATTGCTGGGCTGTGAATTCCCGGTGATCCAGCCGGCGATGGGCTGGGTGGCGGATGCCAATCTGGTGGCGGCCACCTGCAACGCCGGCGGTTTCGGTTTTCTGGCCGGCGCTGTGATGACGCCGGCGGAAGTGGAAGCCGGCATTCTGGCAATCAAGGCGAAAACCTCCAGACCGTTCGGCGTGAACTTTCACATGTACACACCCGGCGCCAACGAGATCATCGACATTTGTATCAGGCATCGGGTGAAAGCGGTGAGTTACAGCCGCTCGCCGGCGAAAGAAATGATCAAGAAGTTGAAGGATGCCGGCATCGTCTGCATTCCCACCGTGGGTGCGCTGAAACACGCGCAGAAAGCGGTGGAAATGGGTGCCGATGCCGTGGTGGTGCAGGGCGGTGAAGGCGGCGGTCACACCGGATCGGTGTCCACCAACATTCTGCTGCCGCAGGTGGTGGCGGCGCTGAAAGTGCCGGTGGTCGCCGCCGGTGGTTTCAAGGATGGCAAGGGGCTGGTGGCGGCGCTGGCTTTGGGTGCCGAAGGCATTGCGATGGGCACGCGCTTTCTGCTGACGCAGGAATCGCCGGTGCCGGCGGCCACCAAGCAGCAGTATCTCAAGTCCAGTGTCGAGCAGATCATTGTCAGCACCAAACTCGATGGCATGCCGCAGCGCATGATCAACAATAGTTTCCTGCAGAAAATTGAAAGCACGTCGCCGCTGGGCATGCTGTGGCTGGCGGTGCGCAACGGCCTGGCCATGACGCGTGTCACCGGCGGTTCGCTGTTTTCCATGCTGCTGAATGGCTGGAAGATGAAACAGGCCAACGGCATGACGCTGGCGCAGACCCTGATGGCGGCGAACGCGCCGATGATGATTCAGGAAGCCATGGTGAAAGGGCATCCGGACCAGGGCATTCTGCCCAGCGGCCAGATTGCCGGCGCCATTACCGATCTGCCCACCGGTGCGGAACTGATGGATTCGATTATCGGCGAAGCGCGCGCGACATTGCTGCAATTGAGTGATCGGTTCGTGACGACCGGTAGCGGTGCCACGCAGAAGAAAAATACGCTGGTGGGCATTCCCTGAAGCGGAATGCGCATCGGCCAACACAATAAAAATACGCTTTGGAAAAAATCAGGAGTACCTGCATGGCCTTTGAAACCTCGATCAGCAACGGCATTGCCGAGCTGGTGTTCTGCAAGCCACCCGTCAACGCGTTCAACAGCCGGGAGTGGGCGGCGATTTCCAGCAAGCTGGATGAACTGGGTGCCGACGATGCGGTGCGCGTGATCGTGATCCGCGCTGAAGGCAAAGGCTTCTGCGCTGGCGTCGATATCAAGGAACTGGCAGCGGACAGCTTGAAGATCGTCGCTGTGAACAAGGGCAACTACGACACCTTCAAATCCATCCACCGCAATCCGAAACCGGTGATCGTGGCGCTGCACGGCTTCGTGCTGGGCGGCGGCATCGGCATTTCTGGCGCGGCCGACATCATCGTTGCGTCTGAGTGCGCGCGCTTCGGCGTGCCGGAAGTGGATCGCGGCGCGATGGGCGGCGGCGCGCATCTGCAGCGCATGTTCCCGGTGCAGAAAGTGCGCTTCATGTATTACACCGGCGAATTCATCGACGCGCAGGAAGCCTATCGCCTGGGCGCGGTTGAGCGTGTGGTGCCGAAAGATCAGCTGCGCGACACCGCGCTGGCCATCGCCGCCAAAATTGCCGAGAAGAGTTCGCCCATGATCAAGCTGGCAAAAGAAGCACTCAACGGCATCGAGGACGGCAATCTGGAAGACAAATACCGCTGGGAGCAGGGCTTCACCCTGCAGGCCTACAGCGAGAAGGATTCGCAGGAAGCACGCGATGCGTTCGTGGAAAAACGCGACGCGGCATTTTCCGGCAACAAGAACTGAGCTGACAGGATTTCCGTGATGGATCTGAATTACACCGCCGAACAGATTGCCTTTCGCCAGGAAGTGCGCAGCTGGCTGGAGCAGCACGTACCGGCCAAGCCGCTGCAATCGTTCGACACGAAAGAAGGTTTCGAGCAGCACCGCCAGTGGGAACAGACCCTGGCCAAGGGCAATTGGGGCATGGTGACCTGGCCGAAGGAATACGGCGGTCGCGGCTGCAACCTGATCGAGTGGCTGATTTTCGAGGAAGAATATTACCGGGCGAAGGCGCCGCTGCGCGTCAACCAGAATGGCATTTTCCTGCTGGGCCCCACACTGATGGAATACGGCACGCCGGAGCAGAAGGCGCGCTTCATCACCAAAATGGCCAGCGGCGAGGAAATGTGGGCGCAGGGCTGGTCGGAGCCGGGCGCCGGCAGCGACATGGCGGCGATCCGTTCCAAAGCCATTCGTGTCGGTGACGAGTACGTCATCAATGGCCAGAAAGTCTGGTCCACCCGCGCGGTATTTGCCGACTGGGTGTTCTGCATCTTCCGCACCGATCCGGATTCCGACAAGCACAATGGCCTGTCTTTTATTTTTGTGCCGCTGAATGCGCCGGGCGTCACCGTGCGGCCAATTCCGCAGCTGAATGGCCTGCCCGGATTTGCCGAAATCTTTTTTGACGACGTGCGCGTGCCGGTGGCGAACCGTCTGGGCGACGAAGGGCAGGGCTGGAACATTGCGATGTCCACCGCCGGTTTTGAACGCGGCCTGATGCTGCGTTCGCCGGCCCGTTTCCAGGAAACCGCCAAACGTCTGGTGGCGCTGTACCGCGAGCACCGCAACGACATCGTCGATCTCAGCATTGAGGACGCCGTGGTGAAGTCCTTCATGGATGCCGAAGCCTACGCGCTCGCGACTTATCAAACCGCCTCGCGGCTGATGAACGGCGGCAAGATCGGGCCGGAATCCTCGGTGAACAAGATTTTCTGGTCGGAGCTGGACCAGCACATGCACGAAACCGCCATGAGCATTCTGGCGGCGCGCGCCGAACTGCTGCCGCACTCATCGGCTGCCGGTGATGTGGGCAGCTGGCTGGATGGTTTCCTGTTCGCGCAGTCCGGCCCGATCTATGCCGGCACCAACGAAATCCAACGCAACATCATCGCCGAGCGCATGCTGGGCATGCCGCGCAAATAGGGGCTGAATCATGGATTTTACTTTCTCCGAAGACCAACTGCTGTTCTGCAAAAGCGTGCAGGATTTTCTGCAGCAGGAAGTGACGCCGGAAGCCGTGCGCAAATCCTGGGAACTGGACACCGGTCGCAGCCCGGAACTGTGGCAGCAGCTGGTGAATCTGGGCGTAACCAGCATGCTGGTGCCGGAACAGTTCGGTGGCCTGGGCATGAACGAACTGGATTTTGTATTGCTGGCGCAATCCTGCGGTCAGGTGGCGCTGCCGGAACCGCTGGTGGAAACCGCGCTGGTGGCCACGCCGCTGCTGGCAACGCTTGCGCAACGGGATGCACGCTGCGCATCCCTGCTGGAAAAAATCGCGACTGGCGAACGCAAAATTGCTGTCGGTCACGCTGCGAATAATCTGGTGAGCGACGCGCACATTGCCGATTTCCTGCTGTTGCCGTCGGGCAACCAGATTCATCTGGTGCCGCGCGAACAGGTGAAACTCACGGCGCAGGAAAGCGTGGATCCGTCGCGCCGCCTGTTTGCGGTGGAGTGGAGCGCGACCGACGAAACCTGTCTGGTGAGCGGCCCTGAAGGCGTGGCGCTGCTGGCGGCGACACTCAATCGCGGCGCACTGGGTGCGGCAGCCCAACTGATCGGTCTGGCCGAAGCCATGGTGCAGATGACGGTGAAATACACGACTGACCGTCACCAGTTCGGCAAACCCATTGGCAGCAACCAGGCGCTGAAACATCACATGGCCAACTGCGCGGTGAAAATCGAATTCGCCAAACCCACGCTGTACCGCGCGGCGTACACCGTCAGCAAGCGGCCGGTGCATGCGGATTTTGCCGTGTCGCACGCCAAGGTGGCTGCCGGTGAAGCGGCGCTGCTGGCAGCGAAGAACAGTATCCAGTCGCACGGCGCCATGGGTTACACCTGGGAATGCAACCTGCACATTTTTATGAAGCGCGCCTGGGCCCTGGACAAGTTCTGGGGCCACGCCGGCTTTCACAAGAGCCGTCTGCACCAGTGGCTGATGAATCCGAACGCGAAAATCGGCGCCGACAAAACCTTTGGCGATCAGGTCGCCTGATCACACCACCGAATACTGAATTGAAGAGAGCAACAAAATGGCTGAAGCCTATATCGTAGATGCAATCCGTTCCCCCACCGGTCGTCGCAAGGGCGGTCTGGCGAAAGTGCACGGCGCCGATCTCGGCGCGCACGTACTCAAGCACATCGTCGAGCGCAACGGCATTCCCGACAACGAATACGACGACGTGATTTTCGGCTGCGTCGACACCATCGGACCACTGGCCGGCGACATTGCGCGCACCTGCTGGCTGGCTGCCGGTTTGAGCGACGAAGTGCCCGGCACCACTGTCGACCGCCAGTGCGGCTCGTCACAGCAGGCCGTGCATTTCGCGGCGCAGGCCGTGATGTCCGGCACCATGGACGTGATCGTCGCCGGCGGCGTGCAGACCATGACCCAGATTCCCATTTCCTCCGCCATGACCAGCGCCGAGCCGCTCGGTTTCAAGGACCCGTTCACCGGCTCCACTGGCTGGGTGGCGCGTTACGGCAGTGAGCCGCCCACACAGTTCCGTTCCGCGCAGATGATTGCGGACAAATGGAATCTCTCGCGCCGCGATCTGGAAGTGTATTCGCTGGAATCGCACAACCGCGCACTGCGTGCCATCAAGGAAGGCCGCTTCAATCGCGAAATCATTCCGCTGGCCGGCGTCGAGATGGATGAAACGCCGCGCGTGTCCACGCTGGAAAAAATGGCCGAGCTGGAATTCCTGTTCGGCTGTGACAAGGTGACTGCTGCCGTGTCGTCGCAGACCTGCGATGCCAGCTCCGCCGTGCTGATCGTGTCGGAAAAAGCCCTCAAGCGTTACAACCTGACACCGCGTGCCCGCATTCACCACATGTCGGTGCGTGCCGCCGATCCGATCTGGATGCTGACCGCGCCGATCAACGCCACCCGCTATGCCCTGCAGAAAGCCGGCATGACCATGAACGACATCGACGTGGTGGAAATCAACGAAGCGTTTGCATCGGTGGCGATGGCCTGGCTAAAAGAACTGGATTACGACCACGCCCGCACTAACGTCAACGGCGGCGCCATTGCACTGGGCCATCCGCTCGGCGCCACCGGCACCAAACTGATGACCACCCTGCTGCACGAACTGGAACGCACTGGCGGCCGTTTCGGCCTGCAGACCATGTGCGAAGGCGGCGGTCAGGCCAACGTGACCATCATTGAGCGTCTCTGAGAATTTGCGAGGAACAGAACATGTCGGGCATTTGTGAAAATCGCGTTGTCATCATTACTGGCGCCGGCGGCGGACTGGGCGCGGCCTATGCCAAAGCCTTCGCCGCAGAAGGTGCCAAAGTCGTAGTCAACGACATCAACCGCGACGCGGCACAGCGCACCGTGGACGCCATCGTGGCTGCCGGCGGCAAGGCGGTGGTGAACACTTCCAACATCACCGATTACGCCGATTCACTCAACGCGGTGAAACAGGCGGTCGACACCTTCGGCGATCTGCATGTGGTGGTGAACAATGCCGGCATCTGCCGCGACAAGATGTTCGCGTCGATGACCGAAGCCGACTGGGACGCAGTAATCAGCGTGCATCTCAAGGGCCACTTCTGCATTGCCAGCCACGCCGTGCAGTATTGGCGCGACCAGACCAAGCAGGGCAAAAAAGTCAACGCGCGCATCATCAACACTTCTTCCGGTGCGGGCCTGAACGGGTCGGTGGGCCAGTCCAATTACGCGGCAGCCAAAGGCGGTATCGCCTCGCTGACACTGAACCAGGCAGCGGAACTGAAACGTTACGGCATCACCGCCAACGCGCTGGCACCCGCCGCGCGCACCGGCATGACCGAACAGGTTTTCGCTGACATGATGAAGAAACCGGAAAACGGTTTCGACCGCTACGATCCGGCCAACGTCGCACCGCTGGTGGTGTGGCTGGGCAGCGAGGAATCCGCAGCAGTCACCGGCCGCGTATTCGAAGTGGAAGGCGGCAGGATTTCCATCGCCGATGGCTGGCGCAGCACACCGGGCGTCGACAAGGGCGCGCGCTGGGAACCGTCAGAAATTGCCGGCGCAATGGACCAGTTGCTCAGCAGCGAAGTACCGGCGCAGAAGGTGTACGGCAGCTGAGTTCAGTTTGGGGGAGTCCGGTCGCTACCCCCTTTTTGCCGGGCTCCCCGTTTTTATTTGCAACACAGGCACTGAAAAATCTATGCAGTTTGCATTCACCGAAGAACAGATCATGATCCGCGATTCGGCGGAATCGTTCCTGGCGGAAGTCTCCACCAGTCATGCCGTGCGCGCCGCGATGATCACCGACACCGGTTACGACGCAGACCTGTGGCGCAGCCTGTGCAACGATCTGGGCTGGCAATCAACCACCATTCCGGAAAATTACGGCGGTCTGGGCCTAGGCTTTGTGGAACTGGTGGCGCTGCAGGAACAGATGGGCCGTTTCCTGCTGTGCGCGCCGTTCTTCTCCACCGTGTGCATGGGTGTGACGGCGCTGCTGGTGGCCGGCACCGAGGCACAGAAAGCGCAGTATCTGCCGCGCATCAACAGCGGCACCACTGCCGCGCTGGCCTTTGCCGGCCAGTCCGCCGCGCAAAACGGTGGCCAGTGGGATGCGGCTGCCATTGACGCCGAATACGAAGAGCAGGGCGACAGTTTCATTCTGAATGGCACGTTGAAATACGTGATCGACGGCGCCAGCAGCGAACTGCTGATCATCGCCGCGCGGCAGAAGAATTCCAGCGGGGAAAACGGCATCAGCCTGTTCATCCTGCCGGCCAGCACCGCCGGCATCGAACGTCGTGCGCAGCCGGTTATGGATCAGACCCGCAAGCAGGCCGACATCCTGCTGCACAACGTGCGCGTGGAAAAAAGCGCGCTGATGGGCAATGCCGGCCAGGCCTGGCCGCAGCTGCAAACCATTCTGGATCTGGCCACCGTGGCGCTGGCGGCGGAACAGCTCGGCAGCGCGCAGGCATCGCTCGACATGGCGGTGGCCTACACCAAAGAGCGCGTGCAGTTCGGTCGCAGCATCGCCAGCTTCCAGGCCATCAAGCACAAGGCCGCCGACATGATGACGCGGGTGGAAGTCACCCGCTCCGGTGTGTACTACGCCGCCTGCGTGGCGCAGGAAGCACTGGCGCAGGCGCTGGGCCAACCTTCGCCGCTGGCGGATGAACTGGCCGAAGCCGCCAGCATTGCCAAGTCCAATGCCTCCGACACCTGTTTCCGCAACGCCGCCGACGCGCTGCAGATGCACGGCGGTGTCGGTTTCACCTGGGAATACGACGTGCACCTGCACTTCAAGCGCGCGAAAGCCAGCGAACATTTTCTGGGAAATGGTGCGTGGCACCGCGAACGACTGGCGCAGATCGTTCTGGCCTGAATCACACGGAGTCGCATTATGAAACTGACCTTCAGTGCCGCAGATGAAACGTTTCGCCAGGAAGTGGCCGGCTGGCTGCAGGCCAATCTCACCGGTGAATTTGCCCAGCTGAAATTTCGCGGTGGCCCCGGCGACGAACACATGTTCCAGCACGAACGCCAGCAGTGGGAACGTAAACTGGCGCAAGGCGGCTGGACCTGCGTCGGCTGGCCAAAACAGTACGGCGGCCGTGGCTGCAGCATCGAACAGCAGGTGATTTTTTTCGAGGAATACGCGCGCGCCGGCGGACCGGGACGCGTCGGCCACATCGGCGAAGGTCTGGCGGGCCCGACGCTCATTGCTTTTGGCACCGAAGCGCAGAAGCAGAAATACCTGCCTGGCATCGTGGCGGGCACGGATCTGTGGTGTCAGGGCTATTCCGAGCCGGGCGCCGGTTCCGATCTGGCCAACGTGAAAACCCGTGCGCGCTTCGATGCGCAGAAAAACAAATGGCTGCTCAACGGCCAGAAGGTGTGGACCTCCCTCGCTCACGAAGCCGATTACATTTTCGTGATTGCGCGCACCGATCCGGATTCGTCCGCGCACAAGGGCCTGGGCTTTTTCCTGCTGAAAATGAACCAGCCCGGCATCACCGTGCGGCCCATCCAGCAGATCACCGGCACCAGCGAATTCAACGAAGTGTTTTTCGATGACGCCGAATGCGACGCCGACGACATCGTGGGCGCGCCGGGTGATGGCTGGAAAGTGGCGATGGGCCTGCTCGGCTTCGAGCGCGGCGTGTCCACTCTCGGCCAGCAGATGCAGTTCCAGAACGAGCTGAATGAAATTATCGCCATCGCGAAGCAGAACGGCGCCGACCAGAATCCGGTGCTGCGTCAGCGCATCGCCAGGGCTCATGCCGAACTGAAAATCATGCGCTACAACTCGCTGCGCATGCTGTCGGGACAATCCGGCAGTGACGGTTCGCTGCAGAAGGAAGCGCTGATCTACAAACTGTTCTGGGCCACCTGGCACCGTGATCTGGGCGAACTGGCGATGGACGTGATGGGTCCGGACAGCCAGATCCTCGAAGCCGAACCGTACCAGCTCAGCCGCCTGCAGGCGCTGTACCTGTTCACGCGCTCCGACACCATCTACGGCGGCACCAACCAGATTCAGCGCAACATCATTGCCGAACGCGGCCTGGGCATGCCCAGGGAAGCGCGCGGCTAGAGCAACACATACAAGAAGAATTTCGCTTTGGAGAAATGCATGGACATTCACAATCCCGCCTACGTGCCCGGCCACGGTCTGCTGAAAGGCAAGTCGGTGCTGATCACCGCCGCTGCCGGTGCCGGCATCGGTTTTGCCGCTGCAAAAAAATGTGTGGAAGAAGGCTGTCGTGGCATCGTCATCAGCGACATTCACGCCGGCCGTCTGGAGCAGTCGGTGCAGAAGCTGAAGGAAGAAACCGGTTTCGATAACGTGTTCGGCCAGATCGGCAACGTCGCCGTGGAAGACGACGTGCAGGCGCTGATCAACTTCGCCGAAGACAAACTGCAGGGCGTGGATGTGCTGATCAACAACGCCGGACTGGGCACTACCAAAGCGCTGATCGACATGGAAGACTCTGAGTGGAACAAGGTGCTCGACGTAACGCTCAATGGCACCATGCGCATGACCCGTTACATGCTGAAAATCATGAAAGCACGCGGCAATGGCGGCGTGATCGTCAACAACGCCTCGGTGCTGGGCTGGCGCGCACAGAAAGAACAGGCGCATTATGCGGCAGCCAAAGCCGGCGTGATGGCGCTGACCCGTTGCGCGGCGCTGGAAGCGGCCGAGTTTGGCGTGCGCATCAACGCGGTGTCGCCGTCGCTGGCGGTGCATCCCATGCTGAAGAAATCCGCGCCGGAAGAATTGCTGGCAGAACTGGAGGGACGTGACGCCTATGGTCGCGGCGCCGAAGTCTGGGAAGTGGCGAACATCATGGTTTTCCTGGCCTCGGATTATTC